>VGBK01000021.1 GCA_016870535.1 Actinomycetota bacterium
ACCGGTGCTCTGGTGAGGGCGGCGCGGGAAGCCGGGGCGGCTCACGCCGCCTGGAGTGGGGCGGGGCCGTCGGCGGTGGCCCTGGTCACCGGCGGGGAGGCGGCCGCGGTGCACTCCGCGTGGGAGAGCCTGCTGGCCGCCGAGGGCGGGGTGGTACTCGAACCGGGCCTCGATGCTGCCGGGCTCCGGGTCGGCTGAGACGCGCGGCGCCGAGGGCATCAGCGCCCTCCTCGATGGTGTCGCCGCCTGGGCGGCGCAGTGCCCCGGGGTAGGGGCCGTGGCCCTGGTCGGCTCCTATGCCGGCGGACGGGCCCGTCCCGACTCCGACGTCGACCTCGTCGTGCTGGCCACCGATCCGGCCGTCCTGCTGGGCGACCGCGGTTGGCTGCATCGCTTCGGCGCCCCGGAATCCGTTGCGGTCGAGAGTTGGGGGGCGGTGACCTCGCTGCGGGTGCACTACACCGACGGGCTGGAGGTCGAATGGGGCCTGGCGGCGCCGTTGTGGGCCGCAGTGGACCCGCTCGACCCGGGGACGGCCCGGGTAGTTGCCGCCGGACTCAGGCCGCTGTACGACCCGGATGGTCTGCTGGCCCGGCTATCGGCCGCGGTGGCCGTCGGCGGCTGCTGAACCGGCCGGGGCCGGCCTCAGACGACCCGGTCGTGCACCAGGCGGAGCAGCGCGATCACCTGGTCCTTCTTGGCCGCGGCCGGGGTGTCGCCGAAGAGGATCGAGTAGTCCACGAAGATGGCCCAGTCACCGTCGAGGGCTCCGGCGCTGACGCTCCCGCCGACGTCCACATAAGCCTTCTGCCCGATGCCCGAGAGAGGTTCGGCCTCGGGGTAGATCATCTCCGGCGCGTAGTACTCGGCGCCCCGGTACACCTGCACCAGCAGGAGCTGCACCTCGAGGTCTTCGAAATCCTCGGGATCCTCGACGGTGGTCCAAGAGCAGGTCGATGCCGAGGAGCTCTCAGCGTCGAACTCGGCGGGTTCGCCGAACAGGGCGGCTGCCTCGTCGAGGGTCACAAGGTCGGTGCAGGCGGTGGTCCCGCCCGACGAGTTCGTGGTGGTGGTCGCGACGGCAGAGGTAGTCGTGCCCTGGCCGCCGGTGGTGGCGGGCCCTCCGGCGCCACCGCCGCAGGCGGCGATGAGCGAGACCGCAGTGGCCATCAGGATGGTGAGAGACCGGTACATGGCGGCGACGCTAACGGGGTGGGTGACGCTAGCGGGGCCGGCGGCGCGGCACGAGGGGCCACCGGGCCGTCCCTCCGGGGCGAGTCGGGCCTGCTCGGTACACTCGCCGCGATGGCCTACCGGCGGGACGACATCGAACAGGTGCGGGCCGCCACCGACCTCGTCGAGCTGGTGGGCGAGGTGACCCGGGTGGTGCGGCGCGGGCGCGCCGTTATGGCCGTCTGCCCCTTCCACCAGGAGAAGGCGCCGTCGCTCTCCGTAGATCCGGACCGCGGCCTCTACCACTGCTTCGGGTGCCAGAAGAGCGGCGACCTCTTCCGCTTCGTCCAGGAGATCCACGGCCTCGACTTCAACGACGCGGTGGAGTTGCTGGCGCGCCGGGCGGGCGTGGTCCTGCACCGCGACCCCGAGGCGGCCCGGCGCCGCAGCCGGCGGGAGGCGCTGGTGGCCGCGGTGGAGCAGGCAGTTTCCTTCTACCACCAGCGGCTGCGCCGGGCCCCCGACGCCGCCGATGCTCGGGCTTACCTGCGGGGCCGGGGCTACGGCACCGAGCAGGTGGAGGCCTACCGGCTGGGATATTCGCCGGGCGAGGGCGACGTGTTGGTGCGGTCGCTGCGGGAGGCGCAGGTGCCCGAGGAGGTCATGACGACCGCCGGGCTGGCGGTGCGCTCCCGCACCGGGCGCCTGTTCGACCGGTTCCGGGAGCGGGTCATGTTCCCCATCTTCGACGTGCGGGGCGACGCCGTGGGCTTCGGCGCTCGAGTCCTCGCCGGGGAGGGCCCCAAGTACCTCAACTCGCCCGACTCCGTCATCTACCAGAAGTCGCACCTGCTGTACGGGCTCAACTGGGCCAAGTCGGCCATCGTGCGCGAGAGCCTGGCGGTGGTGGTGGAGGGCTACACCGACGTCATCGCCCTGGCGGAGGCGGGCCGGCCCCTGGCGGTGGCCACTTGCGGAACGGCGCTGGGGGAGAGCCACCTCGATCTGCTGCGGCGCTTCACCGAGCGGGTGGTGCTGATGTTCGATGCCGACGAAGCCGGCGTCGAGGCCGCCCTGCGCGGCTTCGAGCGCAGCGTGCCCGGGGACCTCGACCTGCGGGTGGCCCTGCTGCCGGCCGGCCGCGACCCCGCCGACCTGGCCTCCGCCGGGGAGATCACGACCATCGAGCAGGCCATCGGCGACTCGGTGCCGCTCCTGCAGTTCCGCATCGACAAGGAACTGGAGCGCCACGACTACCTGCGGGAGCGGGAGGCAGCGGCCCGTGCCCTGAACGCCGCGGCGGCGCTCATCGCCCGTCACCCCGATCCGGTGGCCCGCCAGGAGTACGGGGAGATGGTGGCCCGCCGCCTGGTGACCCTCGATGGGGCGATGGTGCACCGGGCGGTGGAGCGGGCCCGGGCGCAACGGCCGCCCGAGGAGGCGGCCCCGCCGTCTCGGGGAGCCGAGGCCGGCGGCCAGGAGGAGGGCGAGCGCCTGGTGCTGCGCCTCATGCTGCACAACGATCCGGCGGTGCGGCCGGGCCGGCTGGAGGAGGGCCTCTTCATTCGCCCGGAGCACCGTGCCGCTTTCCGGCTGCTGGAGCCGGTGCTGGCTTCCCTGGCCGAGGGCGAGGCTCCCGACCTGGGGTGGCTGCTGGGCGAAGAGAACGCCGGGGAACTGGGCCCCATGCTCACCGCCCTGGCCCTGGAGGACCCTTCGTCGCTGCCCGAGGACTCGGGTGAGCCCGTCCGCCGCCTCGAGGAGCGCGCCCTGGAACGACGCATCGCCGAAGCGCGCCTGCAGATCGCCGAGGCGGAACGCCGTCCGGGGGGAGCCCCTTCTGGCCTGCTCGAGGAGTTGATAGGGTTGGAGCGCCGCCGCCGCGAACTACGGAGCCCCGGGTGAACCGCATCGTCCTGCAGGTCCTCGACGTCCTCGCTCGCCGGGCGCGCCAGCGGGGCTTCGTCATGATGGCCGAGGTGCAGCAGGAGCTCGAGGACGCCGCCGCCCCCGCCGACGCCTTCGACCACCTGGTCGAGGCTCTGCGCGAGATGGACATCGAGGTGCGCGAGGACTCCCCCGAAGCGGTCTACGGCTCGACGGGGGTCGACGAGATCGAGGTCTCCGACCCGGTGCGGATGTACCTGCAGGAGATCGGCCGGGTGCCCTTGCTCGACGCCCAGCAGGAGGTCGAGCTGTCGATGCAGATGGAGGCGGGACGGCGGGCCGTCGAGAAGCTGCACTCCGGGGAAGCCGGGAGCCCCGAGGAGACCTCCATCCTGCAGCGGGCCCGGCGCGAGGGGGAGCGGGCTCAGCAGCGCCTGGTCGAGGCGAACCTGCGCCTGGTGGTCTCCATCGCCAAGAAGTACGTGGGGCGGGGCATGCCGCTGCTCGACCTGGTGCAGGAGGGCAACCTGGGCCTGATGCGGGCGGTGGAGAAGTTCGACTACCGCAAGGGCTTCAAGTTCTCCACCTACGCCTCGTGGTGGATCCGCCAGGCGGTGACCCGCTCCCTGGCCGACCAGGGCCGCACCATTCGCGTGCCGGTGCACATGGTGGAGACCATCAACAAGCTGGCCGCGGTGCAGCGGGCGCTCAACCAGGAGCTGGGCCGGGAGCCCACCATCGAGGAGATCGCCGAGGATCTGGAGCTGGAGCCGGCCAAGGTCAGCGAACTGCGCCGCATCGCCCAGGATCCTCTGTCGCTGGAGAGCCCGCTCGGTGAAGAGGAGGACTCCACGCTGGGGGACTTCGTCGAGGACACCGAGGCGGAGGCCCCGGTGCGCGCCGCCTCCTTCAAGCTGCTCCAGGAGTACCTGGGGGTGGTGCTCGAAGAACTCAACGAGCGGGAACGCCAGGTGCTGGTGATGCGCTTCGGCCTGGCCGACGGCCGCATCCACACCCTGGAAGAGGTGGGCCGCCACTTCAACGTGACCCGGGAGCGCATCCGGCAGTTGGAGACCAAGGCCCTGGCCAAGCTGCGCCAGCCCTCGCGGGCGCGCAAACTCGAAGGCTACCTGGGCGACGGCTGACGGCCCCGGCACCGGGGCCGGCGTCTCAGCCCTCGGGGGTGCGATCGATGGAGAAGGGCAGGCGCTCGGCCATGGAGCGGCCCTTCTCGGCGAGGCCGGCCAGAGACTCGCTGCGGGCCGCGGCGCCGAGCCAGTTCTTGATCTGTTCGTAGCGCTCCCGGCCGGCCTTGGCCCCGAGCACATAGCCCACGATGCCGCCGATGAGGAGTCCGGTCTTGAATCCCACGGGTCCATTGTCCCACGGAGCCGGTGGTAGCCTTCCGGGGCCTTCGGCCCTTTCCGGGGTAGCTCAACCGGCAGAGCAGCGGACTGTTAATCCGTGTGTTGGGAGTTCGAGTCTCCCCCCCGGAGCCATCGGAGTTTCTCACGGCGCGCCGCGGCGGGCACCAACGCCTCCCCCGGCTTCGCGGCCCCGGCCGCGGGCAGGGATCGTCGCGGTGGAACCCATGGCCGACCGTGTCGACGAGCTGCTGGCGGGGTTCGGGCAGAGGTGATCGTCGCCGACACCAGCGGGCTCGTCGCTCTCTTCAACCGGCGCGAATCGGCCCACGCGGCGGTGGCGGGTTTCGTCGTATCGACCGATGAGGCGCTGGTCGTCTCGCCGTACGTGCTGGCCGAGCTCGACTGCCTCTTGGCCACTCGGGCGGGGATCGAGGCTGAGCTGGCAGTGCTGCGGGAACTCGCCGGGGCTGCCTTCGTGCCGGCGGGCCTCGAGGCCGGCGAAGTGAAGCAAGCCGCGGGGGTAATCGAGCGCTACGCCGAACTGGGCATCGGCCTCGCCGATGCGTCGATGGTGGTGCTGGCGGCGCGGCTGGGAACGAAGGTGATCCTGACGTTGGATCGGCGGCACTTCGGTGTGCTGCGGCCCCTCGACGGAGGGCGCTTCAGGATCGTCCCCTGAGCCGGGACCGTCGGTTCCGGCCTCAGCGGAACGCCGGCATCACCTCTCGGGCGAACAGCTCCAGGTCGGTGGCGTCGTAGGCCGCCTGGGGGAAGTAGATGATGGCGTAGCCCAGGCCCGCCGCCGCCCAGGGCCGAAGGCGCTCCGCCAGTTGCTCCGGGGTCCCCGCCATGGCGCGGTAGGCGGCGGCGGCACGCTCCGCTTTGTCGTCGGGCACGACCCGCCGGTAGCGGTTCTCGATCCCGGCCAGCACTGCGGCTACCTCGACCTCGGTCTCCCGGCAGATCACGAACAGGTTGGTGGAGCGCACGATGGCGTCGAAGTCGGTGCCGACGGCGCGGCAATGGCCGGCCAGGGCCTGCGACTTGCGGGCGAACTCCTCCGGCGAGCCCCCGAAGTTGGTGTACGAGGCGTAGCGCGCCGCCACTCCCAGGGTGAGTTGCTCCCCTCCTCCGGCAACCCAGATCGGGATGTGGGGGATCTGCAAGGGGCGCGGCCGGCAGATGGCACCGGACAGCCGGTAGTGGCGGCCCTCGTAGTGGACCTCGTCCTCGGTCCACAGGCGCCTCATGACCTCGACGGCCTCGCGCAGTTGGCCGATGCGCCCCGCCGCCGGCAGGAACTCGTACCCGTAGCCGGCGTACTCGTGCTCGTACCAGCCGGCGCCGATGCCCATCTCCAGCCGCCCGCCGGATACCACGTCGATGGTGGCGGCCACCTTGGCCAGGTAGGCGGGCGGGCGGTAGGCGACACAGGTGCACATCTGGCCGAGCCGTACGGTGCGGGTGGAGGCCGCCAGGGCAGCCATGAGCGCCCAGGCCTCGTGGGTGGCCTCGCGAGAGGGCACGGGCACGGTGTGGAAGTGGTCGTACACCCACACGGACTCGTAGCCGAGGCCTTCGGCCGCCTCCGCCACCGCGCGCATCGTCTCCCAGTGTCTTTCGACGGGGATCCCCACCAGATCCATCCGCCAGCCCTGCGGCACGAAAGCACCGAAACGCATCGCCTTCCTCTCTTCGACGACTCCCGGGAGCCGGCCGGCGTCAGGCCTCGATCAGGCCGACGGCCACCGGTTCCTGCTCGGACGAAACCACCCCGCCGGCCACTTCGACGGTGAGGGCGAAGCCGGCGACCTTGCCGGAGACGTGGAAGGCGGCCACGTCGGGATCCGGCCCGAGGATCCCGGCCGAGATGACCCGGTCGCCGACGATGGCCCACAACTGGTAGGTCTCCTCGGCGGGGAGCTGCGGGGCGTCCGGCGTCAGCAGGTAGCCGGTGCCGTCTGCGGCGAGGATGACCTCGGCCGGGACCCGTCCGGTCAGGGCCACCACCACCGACCCCTCCTGGCCCCGCGCGGACGCGGCTGCGGCCGCCAGGGGGTTCTCCTCGAAGTCGATCAGGCGGGTGTGCTGGCGGACGGCCACGACGGCCAGCACCGCCGCGGCGGCCACCGCGGTCGCGGCCAGCGCCGGCGCCAGCCGGCGCTGCCACCAGGAGAAGCGGGCCGGGGCCCGGGCCGGGACCGGGGGGGCGGTGGCGGCCGCGATCTGGTGCCACAGGGTGGCCGGGGGGCGGTCGGCAGGGTCGACCGCCGCCTCGGCAAGGACGGCGGCGACTTCGAGGAGTTCGGCGGCCGCGACTCTCAGCCCGGGGTCGGCATCCAGGGCGGCTTCGACGCGCCGGCTTTCCTCGAGAGTGACGGCATCGAGGGCGTAGGCCCCGAGGAGGCTCGCCGCGTCGTTGCGGTCGGTCACGTTGCTCCTTCTTGCAGCAGGGGGGCGCGCAACCGCTCCAGGCCCCGGCGGATTCGGCTCTTCACGGTGCCCTCGGGCTCACCCAGACGCCGGGCCACCTCCTGGTAGGAGAGGCCGGCGTAGTAGGCGAGCACGATGGCGTCGCGTTCCGCAGCGGGCAGGCCCTCGAGCGCGGCCTTGACCTTCGCCGAGCGCACCGCCTGCCACACCTCTTGTTCGGGGCCGGGGGTCTCCTCGGATGCCAGGGATTGGTCCCGCGCTTCGCGTGCCCGGCGGGCCGTCTCGGCGCGCAGCAGGTCGACGGCGCGGCCGTGGGCGTCGCGCAGCAGGAAGGCGCGCAACGGGGCCCGCTGCGGGTCGTAGCGCCCCGGGTCGCGCCAGAAGCGAACGAACACCTCCTGGGCCACCTCTTCGGCCAGGTGAGCGCTCCGCAGGATGCGGCGGGCGAACCCGAACACCGCCGCGCCGTGGCCGGCGTAGGCGGCCTCCAGGGCGCCGTGATCGCCGTCGGCTACTGCGGCGGCGAGGTCGGCATCGCTGCGGTCGGGCATGGCCCGCCCTTATTAGCACAGCAGGGAAGGGCACGAAACCGGCATCCGGGCTGCGGAGCGCTCCGAATAGGGGATGAACACCTGAACCGACCAAGGAGATGTTCAATGCGCAAGGCAATGCTGTTCCTGACTGCGATGATGCTCATGCTCTTCATCGCCCTGCCCGCTTCTGCGGCCGACGGCGGCAAGGTCACCGTCATTCACGGGATCCCCGGTCTCACCGTCGACGTGTTCGTCAACGGCGAGTTGGCCATCCCCGGCTTCGCTCCCGGCGACGTGGCCGGGCCGCTGGACCTGCCGGCGGGCAACTACGATTTGGCGATCGCCCCCGAAGGCGCCGGCATCGACGCCGCCGTCCTGACCGGGTCGGCTGCGGTCACCGACGGGCTCAACGCCTCGATCGTGGCCTACCTGTCCGAGGCGGGCGATCCGGGCATCGCCATCTTCGTGAACGACACCAGCACCATCGCCGCCGGCCAGTCCCGTCTGATCGTGCGGCACACGGCGGCGGCCCCGACCGTCGACATTCTGCTGGCGGATGGCACCCCCCTCTTCGAAGGCGTGACCAACTTCGCCAACGGGGCCCCGTTCGAGGGCAAGGCCGACGTCCCGGCCGGCACCTACGACGTGCGCATCGCCCCGGCGGGCGCCGGCGTGGAGGCTGCGGTCTTCTCGGCCGACGGTGTGCAGTTGCCCGAGGGCACCGCTCGCATCGTCTATGCCACCGGTTCGCTGGCCGACGGTTCCTTCGGCCTGGTGATCCAGGACATCGCCGGCCTGGGAGGCACCCCCGGCGGCGTGCCGACGGGCGACCCCTCCGGCAGCGGCGTTCCCATGTGGGTCTTCCTGGCCTCGGCCCTGGCCCTGCTGACGCTGGCCTCCGTCCCCGCAGTTGCGGTGCGGCGCAGCCGGTGAGCTCCACCAACCACGACTCGGATCTGGGGAAGCCGTCTCGGCGGCTTCCCCGTCCGCGTCTGTGGTCTTTGGGGCTCGCCATCGCCGGGATCGCGGTCCTGAGCGCCGGCCTGGTGGTCGGCTCTTCCTCGCCGTCTATCGATCCGGCGCCCGTCGCCGGCTACGGCGACATCGACTACATGGAAGCCGAGGGGGCCGCGAGGTGGCCCGGCCCCGGCCCCAGGTCGGCCGACGGCGGCTTGCTGCCCGACGCTTCGTCGCTCCCTGCCCGGGATGATGTGAGCGGTGGGGCGGCCATCGGTGCGGTTCCCTTGGTGTCGGGACGCCTCGAAGACCAGGCCGAGGCGGAGCGGCCGATCCCGGTCCGGGTTCGGATCGCGGCGCTGGGAATCGATGCTCCCATTCAGCCGGTCGGGGTGGCGGGCGACGAGATGGAGGTTCCCGGTCGGGCAGACCTGGTGGGCTGGTACCGCTACGGTCCCGCGCCGGGAGAGCCCGGCTCGGCCGTCCTGGCGGCTCATGTCGCCTGGCGGGGGAAGGCAGGGGCCTTCTACCGTCTACGGGACCTTCCCGAGGGAAGCCGCATCGAGGTGGCCTACGCCGACGGGAGCGTGGCCCTGTTCCGTTCGGTGGCGCTCGAGTCCTATCCCAAGGAGGAACTGCCTGTGGAGCGCGTCTTCAGCCGCGAGGGCACGCCGATCCTCACCCTCATCACCTGCGGGGGGGCGGTCAACCCCTCGCTGCGATCGTTCGAAGAGAACGTGGTGGCCTACGCCGTGCCGGTCACCGAGGCGTTCGGCTGAGGCCCGGACCCGCCGGGCGCTACCGTCGCCGGCTCTCCCAGAACCTCTCCGCGGCGGCCTTCATCGCCTCGACCAGGGGCAGCGGCTTCCCGCTGAGGTAGCGGATGAGGGCGCCGCCCCCCGTGCTCACCACGTCGATGCGGTCCGGGTCGATGAAGCGCTTGGCGCTCGACACGGTGTCGCCGCCCCCGATGACGGTGTGGGCCGGGGTGTCGGCCAGGGCCTGCCATAGGGCTCGGGTCCCGGCTTGCGCACTGGGGTTCTCGTAGGCCCCAGGAGGCCCGTTCACGAACACGGTCGCCGCCCGAGCGATGGCTTCGGCGTAGGCGGCGATGGTGCGTCCGCCGATGTCGACGATCAGGTGCTCGGTGGGCAGATCGTCGACGGTCACCTCGACCCGCTTCCCCTTCACTTCTACCGCGAAGTCCAGCGGCATCCGGATCGACCCGGCGTGGGCGGACAGGTGCTGCTCGGCCTCGTCCACAAAACCCCAGAGGTTGCGGTCCTTGATGAACTGCTCCGAGGCGGCTCCCAGTTCGACCCCTCGGGCCAGGAGGAACACCTGCCCGGTGACGCCCGCGGTGAGGACCTCGTCGGCGGTGCCGTCGGCCAGTACCTTGCCCAGCATGCCGAAGGCGTCGGCGATCTTCAGCCCGCCGAGCAGGTACAGGCAGGGCCGCTGCGGGGAGTCGGCCACTGCGCTGAGCGCCTCCAGTTCGGTCATGAGCAGGCGCCCCGCGGCGGTGGGCAGCACCTCCTGGAAGGCCACCATCGACGGCGAGGCACGGTGCGCCGCAGCGAAGGCATCGTTCACGTAGCAGTCGAACAGCGGGGCCAGGTTGCGCACCAGGTAGGTTCCCGCCATCTGCTGCGGGGTCAGTTTCACGTCGCGTTCGAAGGTGGAGACCTCCTCGGTCAGGTAGCGCAGGTTGTCGAGGAGCAGCACATCTCCGTCGCCCAGGGCCTTGATGGCCCGCCGCGCCGCCGGGCCGGCGACGTCGTCCACGAAGCCCACCGGCCGGCCCAATCGTCCCGACAGGGCGGCGGCGTGCTGCGCCAGGTCGACCAGATTGTGGTAGTCGAGGGTGTCGCCCTGGTGGGCGATCAGCACCAGGCGGGCCCCCCGGTCGGCGAGGTCGCGGATGGTGGGCAGGCTCTTGTCGATCCGGTTGAAGTCGGCGATCCCGCCGGTCTGCGGATCGATGGGCGAGTTGATGTCGACCCGGAGCAGCACCCGGCGGCCGGCGACCTCCAGGTCGTCGAGGGTCGGGATGCGCACCACGGCGGTCACCCCATGCCCAGGTAGCGATTGGTGAGCGCCACTGCCTCGGCACCGTCGGTCTGCATCGGCATCGCGGCGCGCACCGCGTCGATGGTCTCCGGGATGACTATCGACTCCTGAGGGATGTTGATGGCGAACATGAGGTCGTCGCCGGAGAAGCCGATGGCTTCCTCCCAAAGGCCCGTTTCGTACATGTCGCCGCGTGGCTGATGCAGGAAACGGGCGTAGTTGAACAGCGAGGTGTTGGTGGTGAATCCGTCGGCCATGCGCACCACGCGGATGCGGGGGTGAGCGCGGAACACCTCGAGGGCCTCATCCTTGGTGGGCTTGTTCTTCAGGGTGGCCACCAGGGTGATGATGTGCCCGTGCGTCACCGGGGTGTGGACCAGGATGCCGGTAGCGTCCACGTGCGGCATGATGTGCATCAAGTCCTTGGCCTGGTGGTTGGGGATGGGCTCGATCTCCAGGGAGTCCACCAGTCCCCGGTGGGTGTCGCCGGGGTCGGCCACCCGGCGAATGATGGTGATGGCCACCTTGGCGACCCCGAAGGCCCGGTCCAGTGCGTCCACCGCCCGGATGAGGCCGGTGGTGTTGCACGAGGTGAGCTTCAGGTAGTCCTTGCCGACGCCCTTCGCGTAGTTGGCGTAGCCGTGGAAGAAGACGTCGGCCACCTCGGACTTCTCCCCGCCCTGGAAGACGGCTTTGAGGCCGGCGGCGACGTAGTGCTCCTTGTTCTTCATGCCGACCCCGCCGGGAGCCGAGTCGAGCATGATGTCCACGCCGCCCAGCAGGTCGGCGAACGACCCGGAGACGGGGATCCCGGCCGCGCTGAGGCGTTCCTCGGCGCCGGGGGCCGCGGCGAACATCCTGTAGGGCATGCCCCGCTCCCCGAGGGCCCGCACGGCCAGGGTGGGGGCGACGTCGGCGACGCCGACCAGTTCCATGTCCTCCTGGAGGGCGACCCCGTCCGCCAGACGCTGTCCGATGACACCGAAGCCGGCCACTCCGACCCGTACTTTCGCCATGCTCTCCTCCTCGATTCCTGTGCTCCGCGACTCCTGCTCGATCGGTCCTGCCTCACCGGCCTCCGAGCCGGCGCTCAACTGCTCTGGGCCACCGGTTCGGGCTTCCCGCTCTCCGCGGAGCGGACCACCGCCTCCAAGATGGCCACGTTGCCCAGGCGCTCGGCGTTGCTGAACCGGTAGGGGACTCTTCCGGCGACGGCATCGGCCCAGTGCTCGTACCCCGCCCGCACCGGGCTCGCCGGTTCGAAGTCCCGCCGGGTCTGCTGGGCATCCCCCCTTCGCCTCACGTAGAAGTTGGTGGTGCCGCCCGGGTCGACGTGCTGGGTCTCCCGCGCCTCGGCCCAAGCGTGGCTGCCGAATACGGCGAAGCGGGCGTAGTCGGGGGTGGCCGACACGGCGGCGATGTGCGCCGTGGTGTCATCGGCGAAGCGAAGGTGAGCCGAGACCACGTCACCGGTAGGAATGGCCAGGATGCGGCGGGCGGTATGCGCCTGAACCTCCACCACCTGCCCGGCGAGGCTCAGCATCATGTCGCTGAGGTGCACGCCCATGCCGGTCCACCCTGCGGCAGGAGCCTCTTCCTTGCTGCCGCGCCAGTTGTCCGCCGTCATGTTGAGCCAGCGGTCGTGGCTCCAATGGGCCTCCATATGGACGATGGTGCCGAACTCGCCGGCGTCCGCCATCCGCTTGATCTCCTCCCAGGCGGGCTCGAAGCGGCGTTCGTGGCCGATGCCCAGGACGATGCCGGCCCGGTCGCAGGCTTCGATCATCCGGCGGGCGGCGGCCACGGTCAGGGCGAGGGGCTTCTCGCAGAAGACCTGCTTGCCGGCGGCGACGGCGCGCTGCAGGGTGTCCTCGTGGAGGCGGTGGGGGATGGTCAGGATGACCGCCTCGATGCTCGGGTCGTCCAGCGCCGTCTGGTAGTCGGGGTAGACCGGGAGGCCGTGGGCGTCCCGGTACCGTTGTGCCACCTCGGCCGCCGGGTCCACCCCGCAGACGACCTCGATCTTCTCGCTGTCCTTGAGGACCTTGGTGACCTGGCTTCCCCACCAGCCGAGGCCGACTTGGGCGGTTCGCAGCATGTCCGGTCACTCCTTGTGGGCCTAGCCGTGCTCCGCGCCCCCGGGGCCGCGGAACCGGGTGAGAGCACGATAATCGATTACTGCCGAGCCATGCCCATCCGGGCCCGGGGCTGCCGGGCGCGGCCCGGCCCACCTGCAGCCCTCGGATACCGGTCCTGCCTCCGTCACCGGAGGAGGCCGGTGGGTTGTGATGCGGCCGGCCCCGGATCCCGGCCGGAGGGCGGGGGAGCGGCCTGGCCCGGCCGTACCGGCACCGAGAGCCTGCAGTCCGGACCCGTGAACCGGGCTATGAGGTTGGTGGGTTTGGCCCAATGCGTGCCGGTTGTCTCCACTCAGCGGGCTCTATGCGGTAGGCGGGAAGCGCGTCACCGGCCCCGGGTGCACTGAGCGGGGGAAAGGGTATAGGATGAAAGGCAACCCCACCTCTGGAGGAACGTCAGTGGCCATGTCTCCCGAGCACAAGGCAGCTCTCGCCCAAGGTCGGCGCGAGGGGCGAGCCGTCAAGCACTACCTGGAGGGACTCGGCAATCGTCGGCCCGGGCGTCCGGTGACTCCGGAGCGCCTGCGGGAAAAGGTGGCGGCCCTGGAAGCGCGGATTTCCGCCGAAAGCGACCCGTTGAAGGCCCTCGAGATGCGTCAAGTGCGTATCGACGCCCGGGCCGCCCTCAGCCGGGCTGAGGCCGCGGGCGACTTCGCTGCTCTCGAAGCCGCCTTCGTCGAGCACGCCCGTTCGTACTCGGAGCGCAAGGGCATCTCGTACTCGGCCTGGCGCGAGGCGGGGGTGCCCGCCGACGTGCTGCGCCGAGCAGGGATCAGCCGGTCACGTTCCTAGGGGGTCGTCGCGTGCCGGCCGCCGGGGCGCGGCACGCCTCCGGGCCCGTAGCTCAGCCGGTCAGAGCAGCGGACTCATAATCCGTCAGACGCAGGTTCGAGTCCTGCCGGGCCCACCCTTCTCTCCTCTCAAGGGGGAGTGCCGAGTCCTCGAGGCGAGGGGGGTTCGAGTAAGACCCTCGACTCCTGTCGTTCGCGGGAAGTGGGATGCGCCGGGTCGCAGCCTCTCCGGCGGCGACGGTGGCCGGCGGTGGCGAGCCTGTTGCCCGCGGGCTCTGGGGGTGGGCACCGACCGGGGCGATCGGGTGCTCGGTGCCGCTGGTGGGTGATCCTGGCAGGCGGCGCGGGCGCCCAGGCCCGCCGACCGGGTTGACGCCGCCCGCTCGCGCTATCTAGGCTCATCGATTATCGATACCGCCTCCCGGCGGCTGGGTCGGCTGCCGAGGCGGGCAGGGACGGGAGGAACGTCGAGTGGCTGAGACGACGGGTGCCGGCCGGAATCCCGGGGGGAATGTGGTGTTCCAGGTGTTGCCTGTAGGCCTGAGCCAGGCGCCGAGCGGGGGCAGGTGGTCGTGAGCCTCGACATCGATCGGACCGACGAGTCGGCGGTGCGGCCTGCGTGGCAGCGCGCCCGGGCCTTCTTCTCGACCCCGCCCGGGCGTCTCGTGGCGTGGCTGGGGATCCTCGGCCTCCTCGGGCTTCTGGTGGGCACCTGGGGTCTCGCCCGCAAGGCGGTGGTCTTCGGTCTCGCCGAAGAGGCCCCGCTGGCCTTGGCGGCGGTGGGATTCGCCCTGTTGTACCGGCTGACCGGCATCATCAACGTGGCCTACAGCGAGACGGTCACCCTCGGCGCCTACTTCGGAATGTGGTTCAACACCACCTTCGGGTGGAACTTCTACTTGAGCCTGATTCCGGCGGCGCTGGGCGCCGGCGTCGTGAGCGTGATCACCTACTTCGCCTTTTTCCGGCCGGCGCATCGCCGCAGCGTGGGGGTCGTTGAGGTGATCATCCTCTCCTTCGGCCTCTCCATCGTGTTGCGCTACGGCTTGCAGCTGATCTTCGGCCACGAGCAGCGCTACTTCAAGGTGCCCTTCCAGAACCCCATCAGGATCCTCGGGTTGGGGGTGCCCCCGTTCCGGGTCACCGCCCTGGCCGGCGTGATCGCCGGGGCGCTGATCCTGTACTGGTTCATCCAGAAGACCCGCCTGGGCATCCAGATCCGCGCCCTGGCGGGAGACGAGAAGCTGGCCCAGGTGAGCGGGATCAACCCGCTGGCGGTCACGGTGCTCATCTGGTTCATCGCCGGGCTCGCCGGCGGCGCCGCCGGGGCGTTCTACGGGGTCGGGGCCACCGCCCGCCCACTATTGGGGTGGAGCAAGTTCCTGTACATCCTCCTTGCGGTCCTGGTGGGTGGGGCCAAGGGGCTACGCGGCGTCATCATCGCCGGGCTGGGCATGGGGGTCCTCCTCTCCGGGCTCACCCTGGCGATCAAGGGGCAGGGCCTCTACTCCGAGATTCTCGTGGTGGTCCTGTTCATCGTCATACTGAAACTGCGAGGGAACCGCATGTCCGAGGCGGCGAAGGTCTAGCCACTATGAGTCTCGACTGGCTTTCGGCTTTCCTCATCTACGCACTGTTCACCGTGGCCGGAACCGTCGGCATGGCCCAGTTCCTCCACCTTCAGATGGGGCTCGCCGGGATCGGCAACTTCGGCATCGTCGGCTTCTTCGGGCTCGGGATGTACACCTACGGGGTCTTCATCCGCCGGATCCCGTGGCCCGACGCCATGGGGGACATCCTGCCCTTCGTCATCTCGATGCTCGCCGCGGTGGTGGTCACCGCCCTGGCCGGGATGCTCATCGGGTGGTTCATCTCCGACCTCGATGGCGACGGCGTCCTCGTGGGCACCCTCGGGTTCGCCACCGTGGTCTACTCCCTCGCCCTGAGCGAGAAGCGGTGGACCGGCGGTGCGGAGGGTATGGCGGTCACCGACCCGGTCGGCTTCGGTACGAAGGGGAACTCGCTGTTCTGGCTCGGGTTGATGCTCCTGCTCGTCGTCGCCGCCACCTACTACGTGGCCCGGGTGCACCGCTCGCCCTACGGCCGGCTCCTCGTCGCCATCGGGCAGAACGAGCCTCTGGCTCGCAGCCTGGGGAAGCCGACCTTCGGGATCAAGCTGTCGCTCTTCGCCATCGGCTCGGCGGGCATGGGGCTCATCGGAGCCATCTTCGCGGTGATGAACCACTTCATCCGGCCCACGGAGATCGGCATCGAGGTCACCCTGGCGGTCATGGTCGGCCTGGTGCTCGGCGGGTCGGCGCGGGTCTGGGGGGCTGTGGTCGGCGTGCTCCTCACCGCCGGGCTCTTCGACATCGTGGTTCAGATCTATCTGCCGCTGCCGGACTCTTGGTACCAGATCACCCTGCCGGTGGTTCGGGAGATGGTGTTCGGCGCCATGCTGATCCTGGTGCTCCTGTGGCGCCCATTGGGCGTGCTCGGCGACATGCGGAGGGACAAGTTGGTGGCGAGGCTGGGCCGTGGCTGAGGGAACTGTGAACGGACCTGCGGGGCGACCGCACCTCTGGGTCGAGGGCGCCGTGAAGAGCTTCGACGGCCGGGTGGTCGTCGACGTCGACGATCTGATCCTGGGCAGCAACCCCGTGGAGGGGTTGATCGGGCCGAACGGCGCCGGCAAGACCACCCTGATGCGGATGATCATGCACTCCGTCCGGCTCGACCAGGGGACGGTCACCTTCCATCCCGGAGGGGGGTCGAGCAGTGTGGTGATCTCCTCCCTGCCGGCGCACGCCATGGCGTCCCTCGGCGTGGTCAAGACCAACCAGGTGATCCAGGACTTCGAGAAGCTCACCATCTGGGACTCGCTCCTGCTGGCGGCGGCCAGAGGGCGCGACGAACGGCCCTTCCGGATCTTCGCCGAGAAGCGGGTGTGGGCCCAGAACACCGCCGAGATCAAGCGCTACCTCGACGAGTTTCCCTTCGCCAGTCCCTACGGGTTCGCCAAGTCGGCCGGCGAGAAGAAACTACTGGACATCCTCCGCTGCCTGCTGCTCCGCCCCAAGATCCTTTTGCTCGACGAGCCGACGGCCGGCCTCCCCGCCGACGTGCGCGATCGGGTCATGGCGCTGGTCCGGCAGAAGGCCGTCGACGAGTACGTGTCGGTAGTCATCGTGGAGCACGACCTGAACGTGATCTGGGCTCTGAGCGACTACGTGCACTTCATGGCGGAGGGGAGCGTGGTGCTCCAGGGGGACCCGGCCTGGATCCGGGAACACGAAACCGTGGTCGAGAAGTACCTGGGCAAGGGCCATGTTGGACGCTAAGGGCATCTGCAGCGGCTATCGCGGGGTGACCGTGATCAAGAGCCTCGACCTGAGCGTGGGGCGTGAGGTCTTCGCCGTCCTGGGGGCCAACGGCGCGGGGAAGTCCACCTTGCTGGCGACCCTGGCCCGCCTCATCCCGCTGATGAGCGGGGAGTTGTGGTTCCAGGGGGAGGACATCTCGCGAGTGCCCTCCTGGGTGAGCGCGGCGCGGGGGATCGGCTACGTCCCCCAGGAGAAGGGCATCTTCCCCGGGCTCACCGTGCTCGAGAACCTCTATGTGGGGGCGATGATCGGCTCCCGGTCGCGCGAGGACCGCCTCGACGAGGTCATCGAGCTCTTCCCGGACATCGGGGAGCGGCGCAACCAGTTGGCCGGGACGCTAAGCGGCGGTGAGTCGCGGATGGTGGCCTGCGGCCGGGCCCTGATGCAGGATCCCCGGCTGCTGCTGCTCGACGAGCCGACTGCCGGCCTGGCCCCGAAGTACGTGGACAGCTTCTTCGACAAGATCAGAGAGATCCATCGCACCCGCGACGTCAGCATCATCCTGGCCGAGCAGAACGCCACCAAGGCGCTCGAAGTCGCCGACCGGGTGGTAGTGCTGAGCCTTGGGGAAGCGTCGGCGATCATGGACGCCGCCGACGTGACGACCGAGAAACTGAAGGAGGGGTACCGCATCTAGGCGTCCCGGGCCATCCCGGGGCCTCGGAGGAAGCGGACCGTAGGGAGGAAAGGAAGAGGATGAAGAAGAGTGCAACAAGAGCGGTACTGGCGGTACTGCTCGCCCTCACGCTCGTGGCCGCGGCCTGCGGCGACGACGACGGCCAGGTGACCACCACCGGCGCTGAGACCACAACCACCGGCGCTGAGACCACGACCACCGCCGCGGGAGTCACCCCGGTCAAGGTCGGCGAGTTGGCCTATTACACGGGTGACTTCGGGGCGTACGGCGCGTCGCTGACGAACGACGTCGCGTTCCCGATCAACCAGGTGATCAACCTCGACCCGCCTCTGGGCCGGCCGTGGGTGCTCATCTCGGAGGACCTCGGCACGGTGGGTGAGGCGCAGGCCGCCCGCAAGCTCGTCGAGGAAGCCGGGGTTGAGATCCTGGTCAGCCAGGCGCACGGCTACCGGAACTACCGGGCGTGGATGAACGAGTGGGTCGCCGAGCACGACGGCCCGCTGGGCCCGACGGTGCACGGTGGCTCGATCCCGGGCAACATCGGGGGCACCGCGGCCGAGCCGCTCTTCCGGGCTCAGGGCCTGGATGAGGGCCTGGGGACCTACGGCGTGCTCTACGCCGAGGCGCTCGGAGCGGAGAGCATCGTGATCTTCGCCACCGAGGTGGAGGGCTTCCAGTTGGCGGCCGACGCCGCCGGCAAGGCCGCCGAGGCCATCGGGATGGAAGTCCTGCGGCGCTTCAACGTGCCCTCCCTGGGCGACTCCTACCTCACCGAGGCGCAGGCCATCGCCGACCTGGCCCCGGATGCGATCATCGTCCAGGCCGGGTCGCTCGAGTCCGGGACGCTGATCCGCCAGTACGCCGAGGCCGGCCTGCCGGCGACGACCTGGATCGGTGAGTCCGGCTGGGGGCAGCCCGAGTTCATGGAGACGATGAGCGTTCCGGTCGTCGCCACCCAGGAGTTCATCGGCTTTGCCGGCGTCGGCTACAACGATGACTCCCCGGCGTGGGCGGCCTTTGAGCCTCTGTGGGAGAGCGTGCCAGGCAACGTCGACACCTTCGGCCCAGCCAACGATCTCTACCACTACTCGACCTACGACCTCATCATCATCACGGCGCTGGCCGTGGAGCAGGGCGGGTCGTACAAGGCGAGCGACTGGGCGCCGGCGATGTACGAGGTCACCGCGGGCGGCGAGGTGTGTTACACGTACGCCGACTGCCTGGCCATGATCCGTGAGGGCAAGGACATCGACTATGAAGGCGTCACCGGACCCGGCGACTTCACCCCGGGCGGCGTCAACGCCGTGACCCCGGTGGTGTTCCCTTACAACGCCGACGGTACGGTGGGCGACTTCATCATCGTCGACCCCCTTCGGGTTCTGGAGATCCTGGACCAGATCAAGGTCGAGGCCGGCGAGGACTGGGGCTAACCCAGGAGTAGTCGACGGAAGTCGACCGAGTGAGTCGGGTGGCGGCGGGCATGAGCCCGCCGCCCCCGCGTCCGGCCCGCCTGAATCGGCAGGTATCTTCAGGCGCAAGTCCGGGCGGCGGATCGCCCCCGGCCAAGGAGGTCTGATGAGGTACTACACGTTCTCCCTTGCCACGTCGGTGGGGCCGATCTGCCGGATCGGCGCCGAGCGGGAGGGACGGCTCATCGACCTGAACGCCGCCTGCGCCGCTCTCCTGGCCGATCGGGGCGAGCCCGACGCGGCGGAGTACGCCGACTTCTTGATCCCCGGAGACATGGTGCGCTTCCTGGAGCGGGGCGAGAAGGCACAGCGGGCGGCTCGCGAGGCCCTGGAGTTCGCCGCCGCAGAGGGAGGCGCCGGCCCCGGCGGGGGTCGGCTCGCCTACGAGTTCGACGAGGTGCGTTTGCTGGCCCCGGTTCCCCGTCCGCCCGTCATCCGCGATGCCAGCGCCTTCCTGGGGCACGTCAGGTACGGCAAAGAGTGCGTGTCCGGCGACCGGGACATAGCGGCGGTGGCTCCCGATGCTCCCGGGCCGGCCATGTTCTACGAGTTGCCGCCCTACTTCCACCAGAGCGGGGCCACTGTGGCCGGGCCGCATGACCCCATCGCCAAGCCCCGGTTCACCGCGCAACTCGATTTCGAGTTCGAACTGGCGGTGGTGGTGGGACGCAAGGGCATCAACCTGTCGGCCGAGGAGGCGGCGCCCTTCATCGCCGGCTACACCATCTACAACGATGTCTCGGCGCGGGACGTGCAGTTCCGCGAGATGCAGCTCTACCTGGGCCCGGCGAAGGGGAAGAACTTCGAGGGGGCCAACATCCTGGGCCCGTGCCTGGTCACCCCCGACGAGGTCGACCCCTACAACCTGCGGATGATCGCCCGGGTCAACGGCGAGGTGGTGGTGGACGACCACTCCTCCGGGATGTTCTACACCTTCCCTCAGATCATCGAGTGGATCTCCCAGGAGGAGTACCTGTACCCCGGTGAGGTGATCGCCTCCGGCACCTGCGACCACGGCACCTGCATGACCTCCAAGCTGAAGAGGTGGCTCGAGGTGGGCGACGTGGTGGAGTTGGAAGTGCCGGGCATAGGCGTCCTGCGCAACGAGGTGGAGGCCGGCCCGCGAGCGTGAAAGAGACGGCCGGAGGAGTCGAGGAGACGGAGGGCACATGCCTGCCAAGAAGCGGTTGTTCCTGCTGCACACCATGCCGTTCGTGATGAACCAGATCATCGCCCCCCTGGAGAAGGAGTTCCTCGAGGCTCATCCCGACGTCGAGATCCAGACGATGCTCGACACCAGCCTGCTGGCCGACACCATGGCCGCCGGCCGGGTGACGCCGGTCACCGCAGGCAGGCTGCTGAGTCACGTGAGGGAAGCGGAGCGGGCGGGAGCGGCGCTGCTGCTGCTGACCTGTACGTCGATGGGGGAGGGGATGGCCCACGTGCGCCCGCTGGTCGATCTGCCCACGCTGTGTATCACCGAGCCCCTGGTCGAAGAGGCTCTGGACCGGGGCCGAAGGGTCGGCATCGTCGGCACCTTGCCCACGAGCCCGGCCCAGATCATCGCCCCGCTGCTGGCGGCGGCGGAGAAGCGCGGGCTCACCCGGGACGACCTGGACATCGAGGTCGGCATCGTCGAGGAGGCGTTTCGCGCCCGGGGCCGGGGAGACACGGAGGAGCACGACCGCCTGGTGTCCGCGGCGGTCCTGAGGCTGGCCGAGGAGCACCCGGTCGACTCGATCATCTTCGCCCAGGCGTCGATGAGCGGCACGCAGCATGCCGACCCCGGGGTGCCGGTGCTGAAGCTGGGCCCGTCGGCTTTCCGGGCTGCCGGGGAGATGCTGGCCGGGCGCTGAGGCCGGCCGCCGGGCGCGGCACCACTCCAGACGCGACTGTGGCCCGGCAGACGCCGGGCCACAGCGGTGCCGGCGTGTACTAGACCCGGTTGATGGTCCCTTCCCAGGTGCCCACCTTGTCACCGCGGAGGTCGGCCTCGTCGAACCAGTAGCTGGTCACGGCTTTGGTCTCGGTGTAGAAGGCCACCCCGTCGCGGCCCATGACGTGGAGGTCGCCGTAGAACGAGTTCTTGTGGCCGCTGAAGGGAAACACCGAGATCGGCACCGGGATGCCGACGTTGATGCCCACCATGCCGGCGTGGATGCGGCGGGCGAACTCCCGGGCGTGGTAGCCGCTGCGGGTGAAGATAGAAGCGCCGTTGGCGAACTCGGAGGAGTTGATCAGCGCCATCCCCTCGTCGAAGTCCTTGACCCGCTTCATGTAGAGGACGGGCCCGAAGACCTCCTCCCAGCCGCAGGACATGCCCGAAGTGACGTGGTCGAAGATGGTGGGGCCGACGAAGAAGCCGCCCTCGTATCCCGGCACCTTCACCCCGCGGCCGTCGAGCACCAGTTGGGCGCCTTCGGACACCGACTTCTCGATCCAGCCGGTGACGAAGGCCTGGTGTTCGGCGTCCACCAGCGGGCCCAGCTCGGTCGATTCCTCCCAGGCGGGGCCCATCTGCCGCGCCGAGGCCACCTCGACCAGCGCCTTCACCAGGTCGTCGGCGATGTCCTCTTCCACGGCGATGGCCGGCAGGGCCATGCAACGCTGCCCGGCGCAGCCGAACGCCGAGTTCACGATCCGCTGCGCGGTGGCGTAGATGGGGGCATCCCGGAGCACCAGGGCGTGGTTCTTCGCCTCGGTGAGCGCCTGGACCCGCTTGCCGGCGGCGGCCGCGGTGCGGTACACGTGCCAGCCCACCTTCTTCGAGCCCACGAAGGAGACACCGCGCACGTCGGGGTGGGTGAGGAGCTGCTCGGCCTCGTGACGGGAGCAGGTGACCAGGTTGAACACCCCCGGCGGGAGGCCGGCGTCGTGGAGCAGTTCGGCGATGCGCATCGAGGTCTGCGGCACCGGAGAGGCGGCCTTGAGCACGAAGGTGTTTCCGGTGGTGACCGCCAGGGGCATCATCCAGCCCATGGGGATCATGCCGGGGAAGTTCCACGGGGCGATCCCCACGAACACGCCCAGCGGCTCGCGGTAGCTGACCGTGTCGAAGCCCTTCGACACGTTCATCAGCGAATCGCCTTGCATGGTCACCGGCAGGGCGCAGGCCAGCTCGACGACTTCGATGACCTTGAGGATGTCACCGCGGGCCTCGGCGTAGGACTTGCCCATCTCGGTGGCAGTGAGCACGGCCAGCTCGTGCAGGTTCGCCTCGAGCCGCTCCTTGAGGCGATACATCACCTGCACCCGGGTCGGCAGGGGGGTGTCCCGCCAGTCCGGGAAGGCCGCCGCCGCCGCCGCTACCGCCGAGTTCACCTCATCGGGGGTGCAACGCGGCGCCTCGGCCATGACCTCGCCGGTGCTGCTGTTGGTGATCGGGTACCACTCCTCGGTAGCCGAATCCCGCCACTCGCCCCCCACGAAGTACTGCAACCGCTTCGTCATTTGATCTCCTGATTGGACCTGCCGCCTCCCGGGGCCGGCAGGCAGTCGTTCTCCGTTGGCGTGCCCGGGCGCGCTTCCAGGGCCGATCTCATCCCTCGGCCACCAGGGCGGCGACGGCCCGGCCGACTTCATCGGTGCCGTTGGTGCCGCCCATGTCTCGCGTCTTGACCTCACCTGCGACGAGGACGGCCTTGACGGCCTCGCCGACGGCGTCGGCGGCGGCCTGCTCGCCCAGGTGCTCCACCAGCATCCGCACGGCCTCGATGGAGGCGATGGGGTTGACCCGGTTCTGCCCGGTGTACTTGGGGGCCGAACCGTGGATCGGCTCGAACATCGACGGGTAGCGGCGCTCCGGGTCGATGTTCCCCCCGGCGGCGAAACCCATGCCGCCCTGCAGCATGGCGCCCAGGTCGGTGATGATGTCGCCGAACAGGTTGGAGGCGACGACCACATCGAACCATTCGGGGTTCTTCACGAACCACATGGTGATGGCGTCGACGAAGGCCTTGTTGGTGGCCACATCGGGGTAGCCGGCGGCTACCTCCTCGAACACCTCGTCCCAGTACACCATCGAGTAGTTGAGGGCGTTCGACTTCGAGCACGAGGTCACCTGGCCCACCTTGCCGTCCGTCCCACCGGCCAGCTTGCGCCGCTTGCGGGCCAGTTCGAAGGCGTAGCGCATCACCCGGGTCATGCCCTGGTGGGTGAAGATCCCCGTCTGCACGGCGAAGCCGTCCGGGGAGCCGTGCTTGAAGATGCCCCCGAGCCGGGAGTACTCACCCTCGGTGTTCTCCCGCACTACGGCGAAGTCCACCGTCTCCGGGGTGGCGGTGCGCAGCGGTGTGTCCACCCCGGGGTACAGGCGGATGGGACGCAGGTTCACGTACTGGTCGAAACCCTTGCGGATGCCCAGCAGCATCTCCAAGGAGATGTGATCCGGCACCAGGTCGGCATCGCCGATGCAGCCCAGGAAGATGGCGTCGAACCGGGAGAGGGTGTCGAGGGCGTCCCGGGGCATCATGGCCCCATCCTTGAGGTACCGGTCGCATCCCCA
>VGBK01000022.1 GCA_016870535.1 Actinomycetota bacterium
CCTCGACGTGAGCGGCGTACTCCGCGGCGGTGACCTCGCCCACACAGGGGCCGGAGCAGCGCTCGATGTGGAACAACAGGCACGGGCGCCCTTCGGCGCGGCAGCGGCGGAACTTGGCCTCGCTGCAGGTACGCACCGGGAAGGTGCGCAGCAGCAGGTCCAGCGTCTGGCGGATGGCGTAGGCGTTGGCGTAGGGGCCGAAGTACTGGGTGTCGCGCCGCCGCCGGCCCCGCATCACCACCGCCCGGGGCCACTCCTCCCCCCGGGTGATCGCCAGGTAGGGATAGGACTTGTCGTCGCGCAGGCGGATGTTGAAGCGGGGCCGGTGCTCCTTGATGAGGTTGTACTCCATCATCAGAGCGGCCACCTCTCCGTCGGTGACGATCCACTCGACCGAGTCGGCGGCATCGACCATGGCCTGGGTCCGGGGCGGCAGGTCGCGGGCGAAGTACGACGGCACTCGACGGCGCAGGGATTTGGCCTTGCCCACGTAGAGCACCGCCCCGTGGCGGTCGCGGAAGAGGTAGGCCCCCGGGCGGTCGGGTATCTCGGAGGGCGCCGGTCGCGATTCCATCCCCGGCCAGCGTACCGCCCGCCGGCCGTCGCGCCGCGCCCGGAGAGGCGCAGCGCCCGCTTAGGGGCCGCGCGGATTGGGCGAGCGGAGCGAGCCCCATCCGCCGGACCCCCGCCCGAAGGCGCAGCTTCTTCGGGCGGAACCGATCAGGTAGCGGGCGAAGCCCACCGCCTATCCGCTAGGCCCCTTAGCGCCGCATCCAGCGGGCCGCGAGCAGGCGCGGGATCTGACGCTGGGCCGCCAGGAGGGGGTCGGCCGATGCCCGGCGCTCCCCCACACCGTGCTCGACCAGGCGCTGCAGGCACCACCCGGCGGCGGCGGCGGCCGTCAGCAGGTCGGCGAGGGAGCGATGGTGGAACAGGACGGCCCCCTCCCCCGCCGGCTCCTCGCTGACCCCCTCCTCCATGTAGGGGCCCCAGCGCCACAGCACCTCGCCGTCGGCCGGGTCCACCAGCGGCCCCGAGCCGGGGGCGGTGTAGGCCGGATGGTTGGCCACGAGCGCCAGTACGCCCCCGGGCCGCACCACCGCGGCCGCGGCGGCGAACAGCGTGCAGGCGTCGGGCAGGTGCTCGAGCACCAGCACGGCCAGGGCCCCGTCGAGGGACTCCGGGCGCACCCAGCCCAGATCGGGGAGGCGGCAGATCACCACCGGCCCCGCTTCTGCCGCCCGCGCCGCCAGCCGCCGGGACAGGTCGCAGCCGAGGATGCGGACGCCCCGCGCCGCCACCGCCCGCATCACCTCGCCCTCGCCGCAGCCCAGTTCCAGGTACCGGGCTCCCGGCACGGGCGCCAGCACCTCCAGGGCCAGCGGAATCACCTCCTCGGCGTAGACCGGGTCGGTGGCCACCTCGGCCATCCACCACTCGACTACCGCGTCGTCCCACGAGGCGGTCACGGCACCAGCATCTCGCGCAGGAACTTCCCGGTGTAGGACTCCGGCACCGCCGCCACCTGCTCCGGAGTGCCGGCGGCCACCAGCCGTCCTCCCTCGTCGCCTCCCTCGGGGCCCAGGTCGATCACCCAGTCGGCCGACTTCACCACGTCCAGGTTGTGCTCGATGACGACCACCGTGTTGCCGGCGTCCACCAGCCTCTGCAGCACGCCGAGCAGCTTGCGCACGTCCTCGAAGTGCAGCCCTGTGGTCGGCTCGTCCAGGATGTAGAAGGTACGGCCGGTGGCCCGCTTCCCCAGTTCTGCCGCCAGTTTGACCCGCTGCGCCTCGCCTCCGGAGAGCGTGGGAGCGGGCTGGCCGAGCTTCACGTAGCCCAGGCCGACGTCGTACAGGGTCTGCAGGACCCGGCTCAACCCCGGCTGGTTCTCGAAGAACGCCAGGGCTTGCTCCACCGATAGGTCGAGCACGTCGGCGATGCTGCGCCCCTTCCACAACACCTCCAGCGTCTCGCGGTTGTAGCGGCGGCCCTTGCACTGCTCGCAGCGGATGTACACGTCGGGCAGGAAGTGCATCTCGATGCGGATGGTGCCGTCGCCCTTGCAGGCGTCACAGCGCCCGCCCGTGACGTTGAAGGAGAACCGGCCCGGCCGGTACCCCCGGGCCCGGGCTTCGGGGGTGCTGGCGAACAACTCCCGCACCCGATCGAACACCTTGGTGTAGGTGGCCGGGTTGGAGCGCGGGGTTCGCCCGATGGGCGATTGGTCGATGTCGATCACCTTGTCGATGTGCTCCAGGCCCTCCAGGCGCCGGTGAAGGCCGGGCAGATGACGCGCGCCGTACAGGGTGGCGTGGAGGGCTTTGCTCAGGATCTCCTCGACCAGGGTGCTCTTGCCGCTCCCCGAGACCCCGGTCACCGCGACGAGGAGGCCCAGGGGGAACTCCACGTCCACCTCTCGGAGGTTGTTCTCGGCGGCGCCCCGCACCCAGACACCCCGTCCGTCGGGCTCCCGGCGCCGCCCCGGGAGGGGGATGCTCCGTCGACCGGCCAGGTAGTCCCCGGTGATGGAGGTCTCCTCCGCCTCGATGATGGCCAGATCCCCCTCCGCCACGATGCGGCCGCCGTGCTCGCCCGCCCCGGGGCCGATGTCCACAATGTGGTCCGCCGCCCGGATGGTCTCCTCGTCGTGCTCCACCACCACCACCGTGTTGCCCAGGTCGCGCAGGCGCAGGAGGGTCTCGATGAGCCGGCGGTTGTCCCTCTGGTGCAGGCCGACCGAGGGTTCGTCGAGGATGTAGAGGACGCCCACCAGTCCCGAGCCGATCTGGGTGGCGAGGCGGATGCGCTGCGCCTCCCCCCCCGCCAGGGTGGCGGCGCTGCGCGCCAGGGTCAGGTAGTCGAGGCCCACGTCGAGCAGGAAGGCCAGCCGGGCCTGGATCTCCTTGAGCACCGGGGCGGCGATGCGGGCTTGCCGGTCTCCCAGGCGCAGCCCGCCCAGGAACTCGTGGGCGCGGCCCAGCGACAGCGATGACACCTCGTGGATGTTGTGCTCCCCCACCGTCACCGCCAGCGCCGCCGGGTTGAGCCGGGCTCCGCCGCAGGTCTCGCAGGGCACCTGCCGCATGTACTGCTCGTAGGCCTCGCGGGCCCCGTCGCTGCCGGCGTCCTCGTGGCGCCGGCTGAGGTAGGGAACCAGGCCCTCGTAGGCCGTCTGGTAGCGCCGCAGGCGTCCGAACCGGTTGGTGTAGGAGACGGTTATGGGCTGGTCGCCGGTGCCCTCGAGGATCAGGCCCTGCTGCTCGGGGGTGAGGTCGCGGAACGGGGTCTCCATGCCGAACCCGTACTGCCGGGCCACCCCCTCCAGGACGCGGAAGTAGTAACCGGCGCGGAACCGACCCGCCCAGGGCAGGATGGCGCCCTCTGCCAGGGAGCGATCCTGGTCGGGGATGGCCAGGTGCCAGTCGACCTGGAACCGGGTGCCGATGCCCTTGCACGCCGGGCAGGCGCCGTAGGGGCTGTTGAAGGAGAAGTTCCGCGGCTGCAGATCCTCGAACGACAGGCCGCAGTCCTCGCAGGCGAAGTGCTGGCTGAAGGCGAGAGTCGAGCCGTCGACCACATCTATGAGGGCGATGCCCTCGGCCAGGCGCAGGGCCGTCTCCAGCGAGTCGGTGAGACGGCGTTCGATCCCCTCGCGGCGCACCAGGCGGTCGACGATCACCTCGATGGTGTGCTGGTAGTAGCGGTCGAGGCGGATCTCCTCGGCGAGGTCCCGCACCTCGCCGTCGATGCGGGCCCGGCTGAAGCCCTCCCGGCTCAACTCCTTCAGCAGCGCCTCGTACTCCCCCTTCCGGCCGCGCACCACCGGCGCCAGGACCTGGAAGGGGGTGCCGTCGGGCAGTTCCAGGATGCGGTCGACGATCTGCTGGGGGGTCTGGCGGGAGACCTCCCGGCCGCATTGCGGGCAGTGCGGCACCCCCGCCCGGGAATAGAGGAGCCGGAGGTAGTCGTGGATCTCGGTGACGGTGCCCACGGTGGAACGCGGATTGCGGCTGGCCGTCTTCTGGTCGATGGAGATGGCCGGGGACAGGCCCTCGATGAAGTCCACGTCGGGCTTGTCCATCTGCCCCAGGAACTGGCGGGCGTAGGCCGACAGGCTCTCCACGTAGCGGCGCTGGCCCTCGGCGTAGATGGTGTCGAAGGCCAGGCTCGACTTGCCCGAGCCGGACAAGCCGGTGAACACGATCAGCCTGTTGCGCGGCAGTTCCAGGGAGACGTTCTTGAGGTTGTGCTCCCGGGCGCCGCGGATGACTATCGAACCGCTCGACACCCGTCCTCCAATCGGCGCAGGATGATACCGGGGGGTGCCGACATGAATGACGGGGGTGTGGTTCAGGCTCCGTGCGGCGCAACGGTCCGTGATGCCCCGTCGGGGCAGGAGAGGCGGTCCACAGAGCCCGAGCCACCCGCCCAATCCTCCCCGGCGCCGGCGGCGCGGGATGTGATCTCCCTCCCCCCTTGGGGGTACGACAGAGGCGGCGGCGAGGCGCGGCGAGCCGCCACGGAGGGAGCCAGCCTCTCCTCCCCCGTGGGGACCGGGGAGGTGGCGGCGAGGCTCCGCGAGCCGCCCGAGGGGGAAGCAGAACAGGCAGACCTCCCCGCGCCCCCCGCTTCCCTCCCCGCGGCCCCCGACCGCTGGAGCGGGAGGGGGAGCAGTCCGCTGCTCCCCCCGCCGCCGCGAGGGAAGGCACCTCACCCTGACTGCGCGCCCCATCTCCGGACACCCCGGCGCGCGCCGGAGGGGCGGCCGGGCCGCCCCTCCGTATCAATCAATGCGAACCCGGACTAGAAGTCCATGTCGCCGTGGCCGCCACCCGGCATGGGAGCCGCCTTCTTGGGCTCGGGCTTCTCGGCCACCAGGGCCTCGGTGGTGATCAGCAGGGCGGCGATGGAAGCCGCGTTCTGCAGCGTGGAGCGGGTCACCTTCGCCGGGTCGGCGATGCCCTTCTCCAGCAGGTCCTCGTACTCCCCGGTCTGGGCGTTGAACCCGTTGGGGCCCTCCAGGCCGCGCACCCGCTCGACGACGACCCCGCCTTCGTAGCCGGCGTTGACGGCGATCTGGCGCATCGGCTCTTCGAGCGCCTTGCGCACGATGCCGCGGCCGGTCTTGATGTCCGGCGTGCCGCCGCGGATCTTCTCCACGGCCGCCTGGGCCCGGAGCAGGGCCACGCCGCCGCCGGGCACGATGCCCTCCTCGACCGCCGCCCGGGTCGCCTGGATGGCGTCCTCGATGCGGTGCTTGCGCTCCTTCAACTCCACCTCGGTGGCGGCGCCGACCTTGATGACGGCCACGCCGCCGGCCAGCTTGGCCAGGCGCTCGTTGAGCTTCTCGCGATCCCAGTCCGAGTCGGAGTTCTCGATCTCGCGCCGGATCTGCTTGATGCGCGCCTGCACGTCGGCGGCGCTGCCCGCGCCCTCCACGATGGTGGTGTCGTCCTTGGTGACGACCACCTTGCGGGCCCGGCCCAGCATGTCCACCGTCACGTTCTCCAGCTTGAGCCCGACCTCTTCGCTGATGACGGTGGCGCCGGTGAGGATGGCGATGTCCTGCAGCATGGCCTTGCGGCGGTCGCCGAACCCGGGGGCCTTGACCGCCACCGACGGGAAGGTGCCGCGCATCTTGTTGACCACCAGGGTGGCCAGCGCCTCTCCCTCCACGTCCTCGGCGATGATGACCAGGCCCTTGCCGGCCGTCATGACCTTCTCCAGCACGGGGAGCAGGTCGTGCACCGCGCTGATCTTCTGGTTGACGATCAGCAGGTAGGGGTTCTCGAGCACCGACTCCTGGCGATCCAGGTCGGTGATGAAGTAGGCCGAGATGTAGCCCTTGTCGAACTGCATGCCCTCGGTGAACGACACGTCCACGCCGAAGGACTGGCTGTCCTCGACGGTGATGACGCCCTCGTTGCCCACCTTGCCCATGGCCTCGGCGACCTTCTCTCCCACGACCTCGTCGTGGGCCGAGTTGGTGGCCACATAGGCGATGCGTTCGCGGTCGGTGGCGGCGATGGGCTCGGCCATGCCGGCGATGAAGCCGACCACGGCCTCCACCGCCTGCTCGATGCCCCGCTTCAGCTCCATGGGGTTGGCCCCGGCGGCCACGTTGCGCAGGCCCTCGTGCACGATGGCCTGGGCCAGCACGGTGGCGGTGGTGGTGCCGTCACCGGCGACGTCGTTGGTCTTGGTGGCCACTTCCTTGGCCAGCTGGGCGCCCATGTTCTCCCATGGGTCCTCCAGCTCGATCTCCTTGGCGATGGTTACGCCGTCGTTGGTGATGGTGGGCGAGCCCCACTTCTTCTCGAGCACCACGTTGCGGCCCTTGGGGCCCAGGGTGGTCTTGACCACGTCGGCCAGCTTGTCCACCCCGGCCTGGAGGCTACGCCGGGCCTCCTCGTTGAACTTCAGTTCCTTGGCTGCCATTGCTTGGATGCCTCCTCGGGGCTCAGGCGACGACGGCGAGCAGGTCGCGCGAGGAGAGGATCAGGTACTCCTCGCCTTCCAGCTTGACCTCGGTGCCGCCGTACTTCGAGTACACGACCTTGTCCCCCACCTTGACGTCGAGGGGAACGCGCTTGCCTTCCTGGTACTCGCCCGGGCCCACTGCCAATACCTCGCCCAGCTGGGGCTTCTCCTTGGCGGTGTCGGGAATCACCAGGCCGCTCTTGGTGCGGGCCTCGAGGTCTTCCTTGGGCTTGACGACCACACGGTCGCCCAACGGCTGCAGCTTCATACGAAGGGCTCCCTCCTTCTTGGTGGTTAGCACTCGCTGCGTGCGATTGCCAATCCTAGCAATCACCCAATCAGAGTGCTAAACGAGGCCGGGGTCAGGATCCCAGCCGCAGGGAGGAGTCGACCTCCGCCTCCCAGGGGGTGCGCTCCCCCCGCCGGTAGCGGAAGACCCCGGCACAGGCCACCATCGCCCCGTTGTCCAGGCACAGGACCGGGGAGGGCAGGTGCAGGCTCAGACCTCTCCGCTCCGCCTCCTCGGACAGCCGGGCCCGCAGGCGCCGGTTGGCCAGGACCCCGCCCCCCCCGCCGAGGGTGGTGGCGCCGGTGGCCTCCACGGCGTTCAGGGTCTTCTCCACCAGGGCGTCCACGATCGCCTCCTGCAGCGAGGCGGCCAGGTCGCTGATGGGCGGCAAGGTGCCCGCCCGGTGGTGGGTGCGCACGAAGGTGGTGACCGCCGTCTTCAGGCCGCTGAAGGAGAGGTCGAAGGGGCGGTCGGCCAAGGCCCGGGGGAAACGCACCGCCTGCGGGTCGCCCTTCTCAGAAGCCCGATCGATGGCCGGCCCTCCGGGGAAGCCCATGCCCAGGAAGCGGGCCAGTTTGTCGAAGGCCTCGCCGGCGGCGTCGTCGATGGTGGATCCCATGACCTCGTACACCCCCCAGTCGGGCATGTGCACGATCTGGCTGTGGCCTCCCGACGCCAGCAGCACCACCGCCGGCGGCCGGTAGCCGGGGCCCTCCAGGCGAGGGGCGAACAGGTGGCCCTCCATGTGATCTATGCCCAGGAACGGCTTCGACATAGCCCAGGCCAGGGTCTTGCCGTAGGAGAAGCCCACCATCAGCGCCCCGGCGAGGCCGGGGCCTCTGGTCGCGGCCACGGCGTCGAGGTCCATGGGATGGACCCCGGCCCGGGCCAGGGCCCGGTGGGTCAAGGCCCGGATGGCCTCCACATGGGCCCGGGCGGCCACCTCGGGCACCACTCCCCCGAAGCGCGCATGCGCCTCCACTTGGGAGGAGAGCACGTTGGAGAGGACCTCGTCGCCGCGCACCACCGCCACCCCGGTCTCGTCGCAGGAGGTTTCGACGCCGAGGACGATGGGATCGCTCATCGCAAGGCCTCCCTTATGGCCGCCAGGCGACCGGCGTAGTCCGCGGAGTCGGCGTCGAGCGCCCACATGATGAGGGCGTCCTCGTCGCGGTAGTAGCGGACGCGGCGACCCACCGTCTGGAACCCGAAGCGCCGGTAGAGGGCCTGGGCGGCCTCGTTGGACACCCGCACCTCCAAGGTCAGGTGCGACGACCCGGCGGCCAGGGCCTCCTCCACCAGGGCCAGCATCAGGCGGGTCCCCAGGCCGCGTCCCCGGGCCTCGGGGGCCACCGCCAGGGTGACGATGTGGGCGTCCTCCTCCACCACCAGCAGACCTCCATAGCCCACCACCTCCCCACCCTCCTCGGCCACCAGGTAGCGCCGGCCGGGGGCGGCCAGTTCCTCACGGAAGGCCTGCTCCGACCACGGGTCGGGAAACACCGCCGTTTCGATGGCGGCCACCGCCGCAACGTCGCCGGGGCCCATGGGGCCCAGACTGGTGATCACCCGGGCCACGGCCCCTCCTGCCGGAAGTCGGACCAGTTGATGGTCACGTCGGGATCGCGCAGGTAGAAGGGCCGGACCTCGTCGGGGTGAGGGAAGGCCCCCCGCTCCGCCAGGCCCCGGGCCACCTCCATGACCGCCGACGCGGTCGGGTGGCGGGGGCCGCCGGTGCGTACCCCGTGGATGCCGGTCAACTCCCCCTCGGGCAGGGCCGCCCAGTCCCCCACCACCAGTTTCTGGCTGGGGTCGTCCTCCAGCAGACCGCGGAATCCGTTGATCCCCACCAGTTCCACCGGACCGTCGCGCACCACGCCGCCGGGGACGGGCCGGTACGGCGCCACCGCCACCTCCCGCCGGCGGGCGTCCACCACCGCCCAGATGCGGCGATGGCCGGTGGCCGCCCGGAAAGCGACGGCGTCGAGGGAGCAGACCGGGGCCAGAGGCACCCCGGCGGCCCCGGCCAAGGCCTGGGCGGTGGCCAGCCCGGCGCGAATCCCGGCGAAGAGGCCCGGGCCCACGTCCACCGCCACCACGTCGATCTCCTGCGGGCGCCAGCCCGCCTGGGCGAAGCAGAAGTCCAGAGCGGGCACCAGGAAGCCCACATGCCCTCTCCGATCGGTGCGCGCCGCCGCGGCGACCATCTCCCGCCCGTCGCCCAACGCGATCGAGGTGGCGCCGGTGGCGGTCTCGATGGCCACGTACCTCACGCCACCACCCCCTCCAGGGACCGCTCCTGCCAGACGCCGCGCCGCAACAGGGTCACCGTACGCGCCCCGGTGTCGTCGGCCTCGAGGCGCACCAGCAGGTGATCCTCGGGGAAGCACCCGGCGGCGGCCTCCCCCCACTCCACCACCAGCACCCCGTCGGCCGCCGCCTCTAACAGGTCGAGGTCGTCCACCTCCGCCGACGAGCCCAGGCGGTACAGGTCGGCGTGCACCAGGCCCATCAGGCCTTCGTAACGGCGCGCCAGCACGAAGGAGGGGCTCACCACCGGCTCCGACACCCCCAGGCCCTCGGCGATGCCCGAGGTGAACACGGTCTTCCCCGCTCCCAGGTCGCCGGCGAGGAGCACCACGTCGCCGGGGCGCAGCAGCCCGGCCAGCCGGAAGCCCAGGGCGCGAGTGTCGGCTTCGGCGGGGCAGCGCAGGGTGAGGGTCACTCGAACAACCCCAGCTGCTCGGCGGCCGGGTCGGCCACCGCCGCCTTCTCGGCCAAAGCCTGCTGCGCCAGAGCGAAGTCGGCCCGGACCTGTTCCATGAGCCCCGAGCCGCCGCGCAGCACCGCGGCCGGGTGCAGGGTGGGCACCAGGTGGCGGTTCCACCACGGGTACACCTGGCCCCGCAGGCGGCTGATGCCCACGTCCCGCTTCAGCAGCAGCCGGGTGGCGAAGTTGCCCAGGGTGAGCACCACTCTGGGGTCGATCAGGGCCAACTGGCGCCGCAGGTAGCCGGAGCAGGCCTCGATCTCCGCCGGCGCCGGGTTGCGGTTGTTGGGCGGGCGGCACTTCAGCACGTTGGCAATGTAGACCTCGGCGCGGCGGAGGCCTATCTCCCCCAGGAGACGGTCGAGCAGTTTCCCGGCGGCCCCCACGAAAGGCTCCCCCTGCTGGTCCTCGTGGTACCCGGGAGCCTCGCCCACCAGCATGAGGTCGGCGGCGGGATCCCCCACCCCGAAGACCACCCGGGTGCGGGTCTCGGCCAGCGGGCAGAGGGTGCACACGACGGCTCCGGCCTCTACGTCGGCCAGTTCCCGGGCCCGCTCGTCGCTCATCTGCCTTCCTCCACGGCCGGGATGCCTGCCGCCGGGCGAGCGGCGCGCAACGCGGCCTCTATCGACCGCCCCACCACGCCGAACGCCGCCTCGGCGACCACATCGGGATCTCCGGCGAGGCGGCCACAGGAGGCGGCGAAGACCGCGTCGCCATCATATCGGGTGTGGCTGGGCCGCAGGCAGACGGCCAGGGCGTCGTGGGCGCGCACGCCGACCCGGGTGAGCGCGGCGCGATCGAGAGCGGCGTCGGTGGCCACCACCACCAGCGTCGTGTTCTCCATCGGCCCCGGCCGCACCGGGGGGACGGCGAGGGGCACTGGGTCCCCGCCGGTCAACGGCGCTCCCTCCAGGGTGAAGGCGTCGCCCACCGCGTTGACCACCACCAGGGCGCCCACGGTCACCTCGCCCAATCGGACCGCCGCCGAGCCCACCCCTCCCCTGCGGCGGTGCTCCGGGCCGCGCCATCCCGCCACCGTGGCCCCGGTCCCGGCCCCCACACTGCCCATCTCCACCGGCGCCGTGGTCGCCGCCCGGTACGCGGCCGCCCCGGCGGCCGGGCCCGGGCGGGCGGACGAGTCGCCCACGGCCAGGTCGAAGATCACCGCGGCAGGGACGATGGGCACCGGACCCACGGGCGTGGGGTAGCCGCGCCCGTCGGCCTCCAGCCCGGTCACCACCCCGTCGGCGGCGGCCAGGCCGAAGGCGCTCCCTCCACACAGGGCGATGGCCTGCACCGCCTCCACCTTCATGCCCGGGGCCAGCAAGGCCGTCTCGCGCGTCCCCGGGGCGGCACCCCGCACCTCCCCCGTGGTCACGTTGGGCTCGGGGAGCACCACGACCGTCACCCCGGTGAGGCCCACCGGGTCGGTCCAGTGGCCGACGCGCACCCCCGGCACCGCGGTGAGGGTCACGGCAGGTACCTCCGGGGCAGGCGGGGGCCGAAGCCGCACACCACCTCGTAGTGCAGCACCCCCAGGCGCTCCGCCCACTCGTCGGCGGTGATCTCCTCGGCGCCCTGGCGGCCGAGGAGCACCACCTCGTCGCCCACCGCCACCGGGTCGTCGCCCACGTCCACCACGATCTGGTCCATGGTGATGGCCCCGGCGAACGGGCAGCGCTTCCCGCCGATGAGCACCGTGCCGCCGCTATCGGCCAGGCGGCGGGGCACCCCGTCGGCGTAGCCCATGGGGATGGTGGCCACGGTGGCCTCGGCCGGGAGGGGGCGGCGGCGCCCGTACGAGGGGCGGGCCCCGGCGGGGAGGCGCTGCAGGTAGGCCACCTGCGACACCACCCGCATTGCCGGGCGCAGCGGCACCTCCGGCGCCAGCGCGGGGGCGGGCCGCAGGCCGCAGAGGCCGATGCCGGCTCGCACCAGGTCCAGGCGCGCCGCCGGGTAGGCCAGGCCCCCGGCGGTGTTGGCGGCGTGCACCATCTCGGGCCTGACCCCTTTGGCGGCCAGGGCTTCGGTCACCATCAGCAAGCCCCGCAGTTGGACGGCGGTGTAGGCCGGGTCTTCCTCGGCCACGGCGAAGTGCGTCCATACGCCCTGCAGGCGCAGCGGCGATGCCTCCACCCGGCGGGCCAGTTCGGCGGCCAGCGGCGGGGGCGCCCCCACCCGATGCATGCCGGTGTCCACCTTCACCTGCACCGGGAACCCCGGAGGCGCCACCTCCTCCAGGGCGTCGAGGAAGGAATGGCGGTACGCCGTGGGGGTGAGGCCCCAGCCGACCACCTCGGCGGCGTCGGCCGGGTCGGGCTCCGAGAGGAGCAGGATGGGCGCTTCGATGTCGGCCTCGCGCAGGCGCGCTCCCTCGGCGACCAGGGCCACCGCCAGCCAGGAGGCCCCGCCGTCGAGGGCGGCCTCGGCCGTAGGCACGTCGCCGTGCCCGTAGCCGTCGGCCTTGACCACGGCGCAGAGCACGGCCGGGGCGACGGCGCCGGCCAGGGCGGCGCCGTTGGCCCGGATCGCCTGGAGGTCCACCTCCATCCAGGTGGGCCTCACCGGGCGAACCTCCCCACCTGCACGGCGAGGCCGGCGGCGGTCACCGTTGCGGCGGCGGCCAGGTCGGCGGCAGCCCGGCCGTGGCGGAAGGCGGCGGAACGAGCGGCGGTCTCGGGGTCGAGGCCCCGGGCAATGAGGGCGGCGATCATGCCGGTGAGCACGTCGCCGCTGCCCAGGGTGGCCAACTCCTGGCCTCCCGAAGTGACCACCCAGAGTTGGGCCCCGGCGACGACGGTGGGGTTACCTTTGAGCAGCACCACCGCCCCCGTGCGAGCGGCTAGGCCCGCCGCCTGCCGGTAGCCCGCCGCCTCCCCCGTGAGGCGACGGAACTCCCCGGCGTGCGGGGTAATGACGGTGGGATGGCGCCGGGCCGCCAGGGCTTCCACCCCGGCGGCAGCGATGGCGTCGGCATCGAGCACCAGCGGACGATCCCACTTCTCCAGCAGAGTCCGCACGAAGCCCTCCGGGCCCGGGCCCAGGCCCGGGCCCAGGGCCATCACGTCGAAGCGCTCCCCGGCGGCCAGGACGGCGGCGGCCGACGCCGCCACGAAGCGCTGCCCACTGCCGATAGCCACCGTGGTCAGCGAGAGGTCGGCGGCGGCCAAGGAGGGCTGCAAGGCCCCCGGGCAGGCGAGGCGCACGTAGCCGGCGCCGAAGTGCAAGGCGGCCCGACCCGCCAGAGCGGCGGCGCCGGCGATGCCCGGCGACCCGCCGACCACCAGCACCGCCCCGGCCGACCACTTGTGAGCGGTGCGGGAACGCGGCGGCACCGGGGCGTCGGCTTCCTCGCAGAGACGCAACTCCGCCTCGCCCCCCTTGAGGCCGATGTCCACCACCTCGATCTCCCCACAGCGGTCGGGCCCCTCGCCGAACAGGTGGCCCACCTTCAGGGCGTGGAAGGTGACGGTGCGCCGGGCGGTGAAGACGGGCCCGGCCGCGCTGCCGTCGGCGCCGTTGAGGCCGCTGGGCAGATCCACCGCCAGGACGGGGGCCGGGTGGGCGGCCCAGGCGGCGGCAGGGCCTTCCAGCGCACCCCGGAACCCGGCGCCGAAGAGGCCGTCGATCACCAGGTCGGCGGGCTCCGGATCACCCAGGGGCCGCACCGGCACCCCGGCGGCCACGGCAGTCGCAGCCGCCCGCCGAGCCGGCGAACCCTCCCCCTTCGGGTAGCCCAGCGCCCGCATCTCCACCGCCACCCCCCGCCGCCTCAGGTAGCGCGCCGCCACATAGGCGTCGCCCCCGTTGTTGCCCGGACCGGCCAGCGCCAGCACCCGGGTGCCGTAGCGGGCTCCCAGTCGTACAGCGGCCAGAGCCACCCCCAGGCCGGCGCGCTCCATCAGCGCCTCCACCGGTTCGGTGGCGGCAGCGTCGAGTCGGGCGGACTCTTCGGGGGTGATGACGGGCTTCATGAAGGGAGAAGGACTACCCCGCGATGCTACCGGGGCGGGACGCGAGGAGACCGGAGGGGGGATCGGTCTTCCCCGCGTCGGTCGGGGAGAATGGCCCGCAGGGTGTAGAGCGAGCGCCACAGTCGGGGTCGACCCGGACCGCTTCCCCTCCAACACAATCCCCTACTAGCGGCGGCATCACCCTGGGGTGGGCGAGGGTGCGGGAATGTCATCGGAGGGTCCGAGAGAGCTGAGGGTGCTCCGGGGTCACTGTCGGCCCGAGGTCGCACGTGCGGGAATCACATGAGGACGCAGGAGCGACCAGACGACTTTGATGCAGCACGGCGTCCCACGGGCCCAGACCGGGGAGGCGTAGGCTTGTGCAGGTCATGACCGACGCAGATCGCATCAAGGTCGCACTTGCGACCATCGATGAGGCCTTGGCCACCCACGTCGTGTACGAGTACCGGATGATGAAGCACTCCGTGGTGGTGCTCGCACGGGAGGCGCCCGAATCCCTGGTACACATCCTCGCTCTGGAGGCCTTCCTTCTCCACTACCGCAACCTCCTGCACTTCCTCAAGCCGCCGGGCCGTGTCGAGTCCACCGATCTGCTGGCTCGTCGCTACATAGGGAAGGACGTGGCCGTTTCTGAGGAACACCGGAAGGGCCTGCACCGGTGGCTGGCCCACCTGACCACGGACCGACTGGCGGTGTTCGACGGATACCGGAAGAAGTGGCCGGTGTGGGAGATGGTCTGTCTGCTGGAAGAAGCGTGGAGCAACTTCGTCGAGCAGCTTTGACAGCAGGCCCCAGAGCGAGTCGAGTGGTTCACGAATCCCCGGCTACGTTCGGATGCTCTGCCGCCCCCGGTCGACTTGCCTCCCGGGGAGGACCCGTACGAGTTGTACAGCAGTCCATAGCTGGCTGATAGCTCGGTCACCGAGCCGACGGTCTGACTGGACTGAGGCCTGAGAGGGCGAGGACGGTCTGGCCTGGGGGAGGGTGCGGGAATGTCATCGGAGAAGGGTGCCCCCAGGATTAGGGGGTACCGGGGCTTCGAGGGCTAGGCCTCCTCGAAGTGAAGGGTCGACTCGGTATTGCCTGGCCTCGACACCCGAACGGAGCGCCACGTGCTCCCATCAGGGCCCTGGTAGGTACAGGTGGCAGTCCATTCCAGACCGGTGGGGATGAACTGGCCACCGGTCCCCGGTGGGAGTAGGTCAGTACGAGGCGGAACCTCGTGGCCAGCGACTGTGGGGACTGACTTGGTACCGATGACAGTGTTGCCTTGGCGCAGCTCGATACGGACGTTGGCTGCCAGGTGGTCGCTCTCGTTGTGAAGTTGGACGTCAACGTTGTTACTACCCGTGATGGCGGCGCTGTCGGCGTAGACGAGGGGCTTGACCTTCGTCTCGACGGGGGAACTATGGCTGGCGGGTCGGCGGCGATCCCTGAGCCACCACACGAACCAGCCGATGGTGACAAGAGCACCAATCCCACCGATCCAGGCCAAGGTCGTGATCACATGGGCACGGTAGCGAAGGGATGACCGTCGAGTCAGCGACAGTGCGGGAATGTTGCTGAACGCAGCTGGCCTGAGGGGCGTAATGGTCAGAGAGTGGAACGCTCCCAGGAGCAGCCGGTGTGGATGAATCCCCGACGGAGGAGTTCGGGGTTCTTCGCGTTTCTGTGGGGTGACCCTGTCCGGGCTCGGTGGTCATGATGGTAGGCCTGGGCTGATGAGGATGGCTCTGGCGGCGAAGTTGCCGGTGTTGGTGAATCCGTAGGCGGTGCGTTTGAGGACGCCGAGCTTGTTCATGCGGCCTTCGAGCCGGCCGTTGCTGACGCGCCCGCAGCTGTGGAAGTTGAAGATCTCTTCGGCCCAGTCCAGGAGCCGGTCGACGGCGGGGAGGAACTCGGCGATCTCCTGCTCCCCCCAGAGTTGGAGGAAGGCTCCGAGGGCCTGGTTGGCTTCCTGGTCGTCTCGGGCGAGGTGGATGCCGTAGAGGTGCTGCAGCATCCGCCAGGCTCTCTCCAGTTCCGGTTCGCGGGCCAGGATGGGGCCCAAGCGGGCGGCCTGGTCCGAATCGAGGTGGTCGTAGCGCATCTGCTGCAGGTAGCGGGAGCGGAACATGTCGGGGTCGAAGGCGGGCCGGCTGCCTTTCTCCCCGATGCGTTGGAGGCGGCGGCGGACTTCGACCAGGCAGGAGGTGAACCAGCCACACCCGACTCCTGTGCTGCATAGAGTCACCGCGGTGACTCCGCCGAGGAACGCGGCGGCGGCCGTCGCCACAGCGTCCCCGATGCCAGCCAACTGCTCTAGGAAGCTGGGCGGTTCCTCGCCGAAGACGCCGGCCCATTGGCCTCAGTCGGACCATGCCTCGCGCGCAGCCTCGGCAAGACTCACACCCTCGACCCAGACCGGGTATGGAGACAGGTAGAGCACGTTCTGGTCCGACTGAAAGAGCCACCCCATGTAGGTGAGGCAGGGACCAAGACAGGGTTCGGTCACATCGTGGGCTACCGACCCCCAGAAGGAATGGCTGTCGAACGACAGGCGGAAGACCAGACGCCTTCCGACGGCCAGGGCGGCCAGGTCCTCCGTCTTGGGACCACGCTGCAACTCGATCCGATCGCTCCCTGAGAAGAACCCATTCCCTCGGTACGGTTCCCACACCACGATGTCCGCCTCTTCTATCAACAGCAGGGATTCCCCGCTGAAACCAAAGCCAGCCGCTGGGACGAGGAGGTCGTTGTCGCCGAGGGAAAGACCCATGCTGGCGGAATCGTAGAACTCGATTCTCAGGTCACTGCGAGCACTGGTGCAGGCACCTAGCGACAGCAGCAGCAACAGCAGCCACACCGGGAACATTCTCCCGGTCCTCACGGCCCTGGCCCCAAGGGCGGGCAGTACTCGAAACTCATGCAAAGGCTCATGTACTTCCCCCATGTTCTGCGTCTGGGTTCGTGAGGGAAACGGGGGTGGGAGACTCCCCACCGGCGGCGGGTCGGTGAGGATCACCGGAGGTGGATTATGGCGGAGCGCGAGAGTGTTCGGCCTCAGCTTCCTGGTGCCGCTGCGTGTCGTCTGGCGTGTAGCGAGGCAGTGGCGGTGAAGTGGCAACCATCGTGGTCTCGGTCCACTCCTGGATCAGCTGCTCGTCAGTCATGGAGGTGAACTCAGGTATGCGAGTGAGCGTAGTCCCCGGCCGTGACCGGGTGATGGTGGGCGTGGCGGACGGCAGGGTACGGAGGCAGTAGTTAGGCTGAACGAGAAGAAGGGGATGTTGTGGCGCTACGGCCGGAACCGCTCTCGCTGGCTAATCAACCGTACAGGTGGGAGTTGCCTTTCAAGAAGACGGTCGAAGCCGTCTCGCAAGGGATAGGCCTCACGGGAGCGGAGATAGCCGTAGCAGGGCCAGTGCTCCTTGAGATGCGTGAAGGGCCGATGGGCAGTAGCACTGCCGCCCCAGTTGCGGTCTCCATAGATGGGACGGCCTACTTCATGACAGCGGCCGGGCCTGAGGCCAAGGGAAGGCGAGAGGCGGGCCACGAGTGCGGGCCGGTGCTGAGCATTCACGGTCTTGGTCAGGTGGAAGACACGCCGGTAATGGTGGCCTGCTTCCGCTATCCCGGAGAAGGCTCGGCCGAAGTGCGACAAGGTCGACTTGACTACCTGTTGCCGAGGCGGGAACCGGAGCCCATAGGCCTATCCGGGGTGCGGGTGCTCAAGGGGATCCCGTATCGAGCCTATGTGCGGGGGGCTTCGTGGGTTGACAGCCTGCCATTCCCACCAGGGCGGCCTGTTCACGTCTACGGCGAGGCGCTTCCACCCTTTTCCACTTACGGTCATCCGGCGCTGCTTGAGGCCGTCGGCTGGCACTTCATCATGGGCCAGGCTGGGGCGCTGCTCAAGAGCGACCACGCGCCGATCGAGCGTCTCCGGTGCTATGACCGGGTGTACGCCTGGGCACGGGAGGACATAGGAAGAGGAGACAGCGGCGAGGGTTACCTCTTCTTGTACGGGGACAGGCTGGTGTTTGTCGGAAGCGGGAAAGGGCAGACCCGGAGGTTTCCGAAGGAGTCGACAGAGATCGGATTCGGTCGGACGCTGCCGTGGCTTGTGAATATGCGCAGGATGCGCCTCGCAGATTCGAACGGTCACGTCTTCGCACTGGACGTGAACCGAAAGGCAGTGGAGCGAATAGTCACGTTCCTGGAGCCGAGAGGTTGGGGCGTAGGGTGATCAAGGTCATCAGCGCCAGCGATGCAGCTCTTGACTTGAGTATGCAACGAAACTGGTCACGGTGTCGGGGGCCAGACGGCGGGGCCGGTGGGGGGCCGGCCGGGAGGCCGGGCCCCCCGGCACGCCGAACGCCCATGCCTCCGGTTGCCCGGGTTCTCGGGGCTTGGGGCACTGGGCGCCTGGATGGGGTCCGAAGCGTCCGAGCCGGGAAACACCCTTATCCTTCGTCGAGGCTGGTGGTGTCGGCCCGCCCCGACCCCACGCCCCGTCAGAGCCGCCCCAGAGGGCCTACCGCCGCCGCAGAGCCGAAGGGCCGACACCCCGGACCCGGGTGAGGCCTCCCGGCCGCTGCCAGGGGCCTCCAGGGTTGCCGGCGCTCTGGTGACATTGACGTACTCTCCCCTGGGCGAGGGTGTTCACATCTGGTGTTGCTGGCCGGGCGTGGGTTGTGTCACTGCCGGGTGATACATAGTGAGCATGAGCGTGGGACACGCTGCTGCGATGGGAACGCCGGACATGCCGGCCCCCAAGAGCCTGTCCGATGACGGTCTGGTCACCGAGTTGGGCCGGCTGGGCCGCCTCGCCGCCCAGGTCGAGGCACAGCGGGCCGTCCTGGTCACCGAAGCCGAACGCCGTGGTCTGCCCCGCCGGCGAGGGTTCCCGTCTACCACCGCCTGGCTGACCGCGATCTCGGGGGAGCCGGGGTCGGTGTGCCGCCGCCAGGTAGCGGTGGCTTCGGCTCTGGAGAACATGCCGGAGACCAAGGCGGCGTTCTGCGCCGGTGAGGTGTCCGAATCCAAGGTGCGGGTGCTGGCGCAGGCGCAGGCGCTGGCCCCCGAACAGTTCGCCGCCGACGAGAAGATCCTGGTGGGCCAGGTGAAGACGGCTGCGGCGCAGCAGGCGCCCCGGCTGGTCGCCGCCTGGAAACACCAGACCAACCCCGAGGGGGCAGAAGCCGAAGCGGAACGCCTGTATCAGCTGCGGACGTTGCATCTGTCCGAAGGCTTGTTGGGGATGCTGCACCTCTCCGGGGACCTGGACCCCGAATCCGGCCTCATCGTCCGCCACGCCCTGGAAGCGTTGACCGACCCGGCCAACCTGAACCCCGCGGATTCCCGCACCCCCGCTCAGGTCCGGGCCGACGCCCTGGTGGACATCTGCCGCCACCACCTCGACGGCAGCAACGGTGGGAGGCGTCCCCCCCGGGTGCTGGTCACCATCCCCTGGAACACCCTCCAGCAAGGCGAAGGCCTCGTCGACACCGAACCCGGGCCCATCGGCGCCGCAACTGCCCGCCGCCTGGCCTGTGACGCCACCATCAGCCGGGTGCTCTTGGCCCCCGACTCGGTGCCCATAGACATGGGACGGGCCACCCGGGTCATCCCCCCGGCCCTCCGGAAAGCCCTGGAACTACGGGACCGGGGCTGTGCTCATCCCGGCTGCCGCATGCCCGCCCGCTTCTGCGACGCCCACCACATCACCCACTGGGCCGACGGCGGGGAAACCACCCTGGCCAACCTCCAACTCCTATGCCGACAACACCACCGCCAGGCACACGACAACCAGCCCCACCCCAGACGGGAGTGAAGGTCAGGGAGTCGCTCTCCGGCCGATGGCGGCTTCCACCACCGCCGCCACCCGGGCCGCCCGGGTCGCAGCCCGCTTGGCCGACAGGATCCAGTACAGGTACTGCTTCTGCTGCGAGGGTGCCATGGCGCCCAGACCCGCGGCCGCCCCGGGGGCAGCGGCCAGCGCGGCTGCCAGGTCGTCGGGGATCTCCAGCGCCTCTACCTGGTCGAGCACCTCCCAGGAGCCGTCGGCCTGCGCCGCCTCGATCCTCGCCATCCCGGCCGGGGTCATGAGGCCGGTCTCCACCAGGCGCGCCACCCGCTGCTTGTTGGGCAGAGACCAGATGCTCCCCGGCCGACGGGGGCAGTACCACTGCCGAAAGTGCTCCTCGTCCAGGCGCCGCACCCGGCTGTCGATCCAGCCGAAGCAGAGAGCCTCCTCCACGGCTTCGTCGGACGCGAGGCCCGGGCCGCCGGCGCTCTTCTTGGCGATCACCAGCCACACCCCGCCCGAGGAGTCGTGGTTCTCCTTCAGCCAGCGGCGCCACGCCGCTCGGCTCTGCGGCGCCAGGCGGGGTGCCTCCTCGAAGCCGCTCACCCGCCCGCCGCCTCGGCCATCTCCTTCAGTTCCCGCCGCAATTCCAGGACCTCGTCACGCAACCGCGCGGCGTACTCGAAGCGCAGTTCCCGGGCCGCCTCGCGCATCTCCTCCTCCAGGCTCCGGATCAGACGGCCCAGGTCCTCGGCGGGCAGGTCCAGGGCGGGCCGAGGTGCGGCCTGGCGCCTGCGCCGCTCCACCCCCGGCGCCTCCCGGCTCTGCACCAACTCCAGGATGTCGGAGACCTTCTTGCGGATGGTCTGCGGGTCGATGCCGTGGACGGCGTTGAACTCCATCTGCAGCGCCCGGCGCCGGTTCGTCTCGCTGATGGCCCGCCGCATGGAGTCGGTGACGTCGTCGGCGTACATGACCACCTGCCCCTCGACATTGCGCGCCGCCCGCCCGATGGTCTGCACCAGCGAGGTCTCCGAGCGCAGGAACCCCTCCTTGTCGGCGTCGAGGATGGCCACCAGGCCCACCTCGGGGAGGTCGAGGCCCTCCCGCAGCAGGTTGATCCCCACCAGCACGTCGAACTCCCCCAAGCGGAGGTCGCGGAGGATCTGCACCCGCTCCAGAGTCTGCACCTCGGAGTGCAGGTAGCGGGCGCGCACTCCCATCTCCAGCAAGTAGTCGGTCAGATCCTCGGCCATCTTCTTGGTCAGGGTGGTGACCAGCACTCGCTGGCCGGCATCGGAGCGGCGATGGATCTGCTCGAGCAGGTCGTCGATCTGGCCCTTCGTCGGCTTCACGATGACCTCCGGGTCCACCAGGCCGGTGGGGCGAATGATCTGCTCCACCACCTGGGCGGAGTGCTCCAGTTCCCAGCGCGCCGGCGTGGCCGACAAGAACACCGCCTGGGAGGTGCGCTCCAGCCACTCGTCGAAGCGCAGCGGCCGGTTGTCCACGGCCGACGGCAGCCGGAAGCCGTGGTCCACCAAGACCGTCTTGCGGCTGCGGTCTCCCTCGTGCTGGCCGTGCAACTGGGGAACCGTCACGTGGCTCTCGTCCACCACCGTCAGGAAGTCCTCAGGGAAGTAGTCGAGGAGGGTGTAGGGGGCTTCGCCGGGGCTGCGCCCGTCCAGGTGCCGGCTGTAGTTCTCGATGCCGCTGCAGTAGCCCACCTCGCGCATCATCTCCAGGTCGTAGACGGTGCGCATCCGCAGCCGCTGCGCTTCGAGCAGCTTGCCCTGCCCCTCGAGCTCGGCCAGGCGCCCCGCCAGTTCCTCCTCGATGGCGGCCATCGCCCGCACCATGCGCTCCTGCGTGGTCACGTAGTGGGTGGCCGGGTAGACGAACAACTCGGCCAACTCCTCCAGCACCTCGCCGGTGACCGGGTTCATGCGGACGATCCGGTCCACCTGGTCCCCGAAGTACTCCACCCGGGCGATGGTCTCCTCGTAGGCGGGGAACACCTCCAGGGTGTCTCCCCGCAGGCGGAAACGCCCGCGGGTCAGGTTCACCTCGTTGCGCTCGTACTGGATGTCCACCAGGCGTCGTACGGCATCGCCGAGCGGGTAGTCGACCCCGCGCACCAGGCGGAGCAACTGGCCCTCGTACTGCTCCGGCGACCCCAGCCCGTAGATGGCCGACACCGAAGCGACGATGATCACATCCCGGCGGGTGAGCAGGGCGGCGGTCGCCGAGTGGCGCAGCCGCTCGATCTCGTCGTTGATGCTGGCGTCCTTCTCGATGTAGGTGTCGGTCTGGGGGATGTAGGCCTCGGGCTGGTAGTAGTCGTAGTAGGAGACGAAGTACTCCACCCGGTTGTCCGGGAAGAACTGGCGGAACTCGTTGGCCAACTGGGCCGCCAGCGCCTTGTTGGGCGCCAGCACCAGGGTGGGGCGCTGCACCCGTTCGACCAGCCAGGCCACCGTGGCCGACTTGCCCGACCCGGTGATCCCCAGCAGCGTCTGGAACCGATCACCCCGCTCCACCCCCTCCGCCAGGCGGGCCACCGCCTGGGGCTGGTCGCCCGCCGGGGCGAAGTCCGACACGACGCGGAAGGCAGTCACGGGGAGCCCCCGGCCGCCGGGGAGCGCCAGGACGCCATCACCTGCCAGGCCCGGCGGCACTCCGCTTCCAGGTGCTCCGGCCCGGCGCCGTTGTCCACCACCAGGTCCGCCCGGGCCAGCCAGTCGGCGCGCGAGGGTTGTGCCGCCATGCGGGCGGAGGCCTCCGGCGCCGTCAGGCCCCGCGCCACCAGGCGGGTCAGGCGCACCTCGTCGGGGGCATCCACCACCACCCAGCGCCAGCCCGG
>VGBK01000023.1 GCA_016870535.1 Actinomycetota bacterium
ACCTCCCCCGCTGGGGCGGGGGAGGAGAGAAGCCTGGCTCCCCCTCCCGCTCCGGCGGGAGGGGGTTGGGGGGAGGGCTGCGGAGGGCGCGGCTGGGCGTTAGTCGCGCTCTTCGTTTCCCCCTCCGGCCCTGGCGGGCCACCTCCCCCGCTGGGGCGGCTGAGGAGAAGGGGGCTTCCCCCTCCGGCCCTGGCGGGCCGCCTCCCCCGCTGCCGCGGGGGAGGCAGGTGAGCGGGCGAAGGGAATCGAACCCTCACTTCAGGCTTGGGAAGCCCGTGTTCTGCCATTGAACTACGCCCGCCTGCGGCGGCCGATGGTACCCGTGCCCGGGGGGAGCCTCAACCTCCGATGACCATCTCCCGGGCAACGCGGTCTGCCAGTTCGGTGAGGCTGGGGCCCACGCTTCCCCACGCGGCGACGACGAGCGCCGGGTCTCCCGGCCCGGGGCCGAGCGGCACCACGAAGGCGCGGAAGCCCCACTCCCCGGGCGCCGACTCGTAGAGCGTGGCGGGCCGCCCGCCCACTGCGGCCTCCTCGACCGTGACCGAACCCACCTGGAGGAAGCTGATCGCTTCCACCAGGGCGTCTCCCTGGTACACCTCGACGGTCAGCGCGGCCTGGTCGAAGGCCTGCGCTTCGGTGAGGCCCTCCATGGATGCCGGGTCGAAGTAGGCGCAGTCCAGGCCGGGGTCGGGGGAGTCCCACACGAACCAGCCGCCGGGGTAGGACACTTCGTAACCCCAGGCCGGGTTGGCGCACGAGGCCCAGGGGGCCTCGGCTGCGGGCACCTGAGTGCGGACCGCGGCGTAGTCGGAGTTGCCGCCGAAGTCGTACACGTACAACTCGGCATACAGTTCGGTGCCGACGGGCAGCTTCTCGAAGTCGTAGAGCAGGCTGGGCAGGTCGGCCCAGAGGCCCACGTCGCTGGTCTGCACCCACTCGATGGTCCCGTCGGGGCGCCAGGTGAGCATCCAGGGGACGAGGAGGCCTTCGGGGTCGGCGGCGAACTGGGAGATGGTGCCGAACTGGTCGGTGGCGTAGAAGCCCTCCGAGAAGCGGTCGGCGGCCACGTCGTAGGTGAGCTTCAGGGTGATGTCGCGATAGTCGCTCCCTCCCGGCGGCACACCGGGCGGGTAGTACGCCAGCGGCACATCGAGGGTGATCAGGTTGAAGTCCTCGCTGAAGGAGATGTCCTGGAAGGCGTAGGCCTGGTCCTGGCCATCGTCGAGCACCAGGCGGGTCAGGCTGTTGGAGGCCACCGCTTGATTGCCGGCGAACAACCCCTGGTCCTCGCCGATGAAGGTGACGGTGCCGTCGTCCCCCACCACGCCTGTGTAGAGGAATGCCGCCACGATGTTGTCCACCGACCCGTCGTCGAATATGGCCTGGACGTTCAGGCCGAAGTCGTTGAAGAAGGAGGCCGCCTCGTTGTCGACCGGGGCGAAGGACGGCTGGGCTTCAGGGGGGATCTCCTGGCCGGCGGCGTAGTAGGAGTCGAGGAAATCGGGCCAGACCGGGGCCTGCGTGGTCCGATACCAGGACTCGGCGTAGTAGTCGGCAAACGGAGGGAAGTAGACGGCCAGGCCGGTGGCGCCGGCCCGCGCCGGCCCCGCCTGGCTGGCGATCACCACGCGGTCGAAGACGGCGAGAGCGGCGGCGGCGGCGTCCCCCAGGGGAGCGTCATGACTGCTCCAGCGAGTCAGCAGGTCGCCGAGGTCCACCATGTAGAAGTCCTCCTCGGGCAGGGGGCTGCCGCCGAAGGAGGGGGCACTGCTGCGCCCTCGGCCGATCGCCGGGGCCATGGCGGCCATCTCCGGGGCCACCGCTCCCCTGAGGGTGTCCAGGGCGGCGACGAGTTCGGGCATGGGGGAGAGGTCGAGCAGCGACAGGGTGAGGGTGGGGTCGTCTTGGCCGCTCGTCGCCATGTAGCGCGCCACGATCTCCTCGCCCAGGCTGCGGGCGGTGACGCCGTCGGGGTCGGCGGCCAGGAGACCGAAGGCCGCATAGTCCCAACCGTCGAGCGGTTCGACCTCCTCGGAAGCCACCATGTAGTCGGCCAGGCCGGTGACCGCGGCGGCCACCTCGAAGGCCCCCATGAGGCAGGCATCGAAGCCGATCAGGTCGATGCGGTCGAGGCCGGTGGCCGCGAGGCCGGCGCGCAGCCCCGCGGCCACCTCGGGCACGGTGAGGCCGTCGCCGTGCGACTCATCGGACCCAACCCCGGCTATGGAGCCGTGGTTCCACAGGATCAGGGCGTAGTGGTCGGCGGGGAAGTCGCGGATTCCCCGGGCCACGAAGTCTGCCAGCACCTGGGGGTCGCCCAGGTTCAACTCCCCCAGGTCGTCGTGTTCCACGAAGGTGCCGGGAGTGATCGAGATGAGCTTGGCGGTGTCCCAGTCGCCGATTCCGGGGAGCTCCCGGTCGGTGTAGTCGGGGGTGCGATCGGCAAGGACCACGAACTCGAGGGCGGCGGCGGGCACGGCCGCCATCTCCTCCATGTCGATCAGCAGGTTCGGCTCCAGGTTGTTGTCGCCCAGGCCGTAGACCAGGACGGTCCAGCTGCCGCCGGCTTCGAGGTTGGGCAAAGTGGTGCTGGTGGTCGTGGTGCTGGTGGTCGTGGTGCTGGTAGTGCTGCCGGTGGTCGTGGTGGTGACGACCGGCGTGGTAGTGGTGGTGGCCGCCCTGGTCCCCCTGTCCCGGACGGTGACGACCACCGCCACGGCGACGGCAACTACGGCGACTCCGGCCGCGATGGGCAGCCACACGGGGATGCGGCCTCGCCGGGTCGGCGCCGGGGGGGTGGGTGGGGTTGCGGGGGGGCTGCCGGGGTAGCTCAACTGGATCTCCTGAGACGTGGAGCAAGAGCGAGCGTATACACGGTGGCGCGCCAAACGGAGTGAAAACGGGCCGGGGTTCTTCCGGCGGGAGGGGCAGCCGGGCTCACCGACCGGGCCGCGCCTGGAGGCGGGGGCCCGGCGGGGCAGGGAACCGGGCGGAGGGAACAGTCGCCGGCCGGGTCGCCGGAGCCGCGGCGCTCTAGGGTGAGGGCATGCGGCACTGCCACGTCCTCAGCGTGTTCACCCGCGAGGGAGCCGGAGGAAACCCGCTCGGGGTGATCACCGACATCACCGGCCTCGACGACGGGGCCATGCAGGCCATCGCCGCCGATCTGGCCTTCTCCGAGACCGTGTTCCTCGACTGGACCGTTCCCGGAGTGCCCCGGGCCCGCATCTTCACCACGGTTGTGGAGATCCCCTTCGCCGGCCATCCGCTGGTGGGGGCGGCCTGGGCGCTGGGTGCCATGGGGCCCGGCACGACGCGCCGGGTGGCCTGCGGCATCGGGGAAGTGCCCTTCCGGAGCGAGGGGGACCGCGTGTTCATCGAGGTGCCGCTGCCGGGCGAGGTGGAGCCGGCACCGGTTCCCTCGGTGGCCGGGCTTCCTCCGGCGGAACGGGCCTGGCTGGTGCGGCTGCCCCTGCGCTACCTGCTGCTCGAGGCGGGCTCGCCGGAGGCTGTGGCCGGGGCGAAGCCCGATCTCGCCGCCCTGGCGGTCGCGCCCTGGGAGGGAACCCTGCTCTTCTCGCGCTCGGGCCCTGCGGTGAAGGCCCGCTTCTTCTGCCCGGCGCTGGGCGTGCCGGATGAGGACCCGGCAACGGGCAGCGCCGCCGTGGCCCTGGCGGCGGCGCTGGCCTGCGACGGTGAGAGCGCGGGGGCGATGACGGTGAACCAGGGGGACGAGGTGGGCGCCCCGTCCCGTATCGAGGTCGTGTGGGGTGGGGGGAAGGTGGCGGTGGGCGGCGGGGTGCGCCGCGACGAGGTCCGGGCCTTGGAGGGCTGAGGCGGGTGTGTCAACCGGCGTGGGCACCACCCGGGGCTGCGGAGTTGGTCTCGGCCGGGCCCGGCCGCACCAGGCCGCGCAACCGGCCCCCGGAGTCGATGACCGGCACCGGGGTGCCGTCGAGGGTGACGGCGAGGGCGGCCGCCGCCTCCAGGGGGTCATCCACCTGCACGGCCCTGGGGGCCTCCATCAGATGGCTGAGGGGTTGTGCCGGGTCGGCGTCGTCGAGGCGGCGGCGGTGCACCAATCCCACCAGGCGGCCCTCCTCGGCCACGGGGAGTACGGGGAGGTCCGTCAGGCGGCGGGCCTCGCCGGCCGGCATGTGGAGCCCCATGGCGACGGGCTCCTCCATGATCCGGAAGCAGCGGGGCGGAGCGTGGCGCACCACCACGGCTCCGGCGGGGGCGGCCAGGCGCAACTGGCGGCCGGGAGCGGCGAGGTGCCGCCGCCACCAGGTGCCTTCCGAGGCGCCGAGGACGAGCAGGGAGCCGGGGGGCAGCGCCCGCACCGCGGCTCCGGGGTTGGCGGCGCGCCGCACACTCCGCTCGGCCGAGGCCAGGCCGTCGCCGGCACGCTCGAGGGCTTCCCAGGCTCGGGAATCGGCCCCCGGCTCGGGGGAGACGGCCAGCAGCGACACGGGCACATCGAGGGCGGCGGAGAGACGCTGGGCCACGCCGGCGGCCAGGCGGGAGTGGGGGCCGCCGGCGACCGCCGCCACCACGGCGCGCACCGCCGCCGGCTGGAAGTCGTAGGGAACGGCCAGGCTCACCAGGTCCTCGGGGATCAGCCGGCGGCCGACCAGCAGGTCGGCCCGGGCTTCTACGCACGAGGCGCGCAGGTCGGGCCCGGTGCGGATGGCCCGGCCTCCGGCCAGCAGGTCGGCGAGTTCGGGGCAGCCGTGGCCGCGGGCCCAGACGACCGACCATTCGCCTGCCGGGATGGAGGGGCCCTCAGCCATGGAAGGCGGTCGCGGCGGCAGCCGGGCGGGTGAGGGAGCGCACGAGGCCATGATGCCTCATCGGGCGGGGCAAGGCGGAGGCCGGCGCCGCCCGCCCGGGGTGCAGGTTGGGGGCGGGGGTAGGGTGGCCGCACGCGAGACGAGGAGGTGGCCCGTGCCCCCCAGCGAGCAGCCAGGGGAGAAGACGGTGGAGCGCATCCTGGAGCAGGCGCGCGACGCTCTGACCGTCAAGAGGGTGTTCGGTGAGCCCTACGCGTCGGAGGGGTGCCTGGTGGTGCCGGTCGCGGTGGTGCGAAGCGGGGGTGGGGGCGGGGTGGGCGGCGATGCCGCGGGCAACGGCGGCACGGGCGGGGGCTTCGGGGTGTCGGCGCGGCCGGTGGGGATCTACCGCATCAAGGGTGAAGAGGTCACCTGGCTGCCCGCGTTCGACCTCACCCGGGTGGCGGTGCTCGGCGAGATCGTGGCCCTGGTGGCGCTGCTGGTGCTGCGCTCGATCGTCCGCGGCAGGCGGCGCTAGGGCCCGGTCTGTCGGCGTCGGGCCTCGTACAGCACTACTGCCGCCGCGGTGGCCAGGTTGAGGCTGGAGACGCCGGGTTCCATGGGCAGGCCCACAGTGGCGGCAGCCGCTGCCAGCAGGTCGGGGTGGAGGCCGCGGCGCTCGCCGCCGAAGGCGAAGACGGCATCGTCGGGCAAGGTGGCCGTCCAGAGCGACGCGCCGTCGGGGTGGACGGCCACCAGGGGCCGGGAGGTCCCGGGAAGCGCCGGCACCCGGCAGACGGGCAGGGCGAAGTGGAGCCCGGCGCTGCCCCGCAGGGCGGCCGGGGCCCAGGGGTCGCGCTCGCCGGTGGTGAGGACACCCGCCGCCCCGGCGGCCGCCGCCGCCCGGACCGCTGCCCCCAGGTTCCCCAGGTGGTTGGGACGATCGAGCAGCACCACCGGCCCGGGCCGGGCGAGGACCGTGGTGGCGTCACCGGCCGGCCGGACGGCCACGGCTATGACGGGGGTGGGCGGCGGCGAAGGGGCGAGGCGGGCGAACTCGGCGGCGGGCATCTCCTCGAGCAGTCCGGGCAGATCCGCCAGCAGGTCGGGGGCGAGGGCGGCGGCCAGGCCGAGGACCGAAGCCCGGTCGGGAGTCACGGCGGCGACGAGTTGCGCCCCGAAGCGGAGGGCGTGCTTGAGGGGGTGGAAGCCTTCGAGCACGACCAGGGCGGGGTCGCGTCGGGCTTGTAGGAAGAGGGCGGTGCGGGCGGGCACGGGCACCAGTCTGCCCGTCTGGATCCGGGAGGGCGAGGGGCAGGGGCCGGGGCCAGGCCGGCCCGGGTAGCCTGCCGGCGGCAGGCGAGAGAGGAGAAGCATGCGGCGGGCCGGGGCATCGGCCGTGCTGGCGCTGGCGCTGCTGGCGCTACCGGGGACGGCGTCGGCCCAGGAGGCCCCCGTCTCCGGCCTTCTGGTGCGTATCGAGGGGGACGTGGTGGTCGGCCGGGGGGAGTCGGCGGACCTGGTGCTGGTGGTGAGCGGGGACGCCGAGGTGCGGGGCCGAGCGGGGGCGGTGGTGGTGCTGGGAGGGAACGCCCGGCTGATCGGGGCCCGGGTGGGCCACCTGATGGTCTTTCGGGGGACGGCCGAACTGCGAGGCGCCACGGTGGTGGAGGGGGACGTGTGGCTCACCTGGGCCCGCCTCGACCAGAGGCCGACGGCGACGGTGCGGGGATCGGTGCACCGCGGCGTGGCCCGCTTCGGCTGGGGCTGGCCGGTGCTGTCGCTCCCGCTGAGCCTCGGGGTGGGCCTGGTGCTGATGGGGGCGTCCCTGCTCGTCGCCTGGGCGGCGCCGCGGCGGATGGCGGCGGCGGCGGCCGCCCTCACCGGGTCTCTTCCCGGTGCGGCGGCTTGGGCGGGGATCCTGTTCGTGGTGGGCCCCGGCCTGGCCCTCCTGGCGTTCTTCACCGTGGTGGGCCTGCCGGCCTCGCTGGTGGCGTTGGGGGTCGTGCTCCCTCTGGCTTGCCTGGCCGGGTTCGCCGTAGCGGCGCGGCGCCTGGGGACTTGGGTGCTGCGCTCGTCGTCCCCGCGCCCTTACGGGGCGGTGGCCCTGGGGTGTGTCCTGCTGCTCGCCGCCGGCCTGATCCCGGTGGCCGGGCAGGTGGGAGTGCTGCTGGCTTCGGCCCTGGGCGCCGGGGCTCTGGCCCAGACCGTGGGGGGTGGCCGCCCCGCCGTTGCGGTAGAGACGGCACCGGCGGAGGACGAGGGGGAGTGAGCCGGGGCGGCCGGCACTCTTGCGCCGCGTCGGCACGCCGGGGAGGCATGGCCTAGCGTTGGCTCTGCCCGGAGAGGCCGGGCGGAGGGAGCCGTGAGCGTCTTCTGGCGGCTGCTGAGCATCGCGGCGCTGGTGGTGTCCGCCGGGGTGCTCTTCGTCGCCGTTCGCGCCGTGCGCCGGGACCAGAGGGTGCGTCCGGGCCTCGACCTGTTGCGCCTGGGAGTGACCCTGGCGACCACCCTGCTCATGGCGCGCCTGCTGGGAGTGGTTACACCGGAGACCTTCATGGGGGTCGGGTTCCTGGCGGGACTGCTGCTCGGGGTGTACGAAGGCCTCCACCTGCGGATCCGCTTCCTGGGCCGGCGCGCCTTCGCCCGCCGTACCGCGCTCGGGGTGGCCGGCTGGGGGGTGGGGGTGGTGGTGGTCCAGGCCGCCGGGGTGATCGGGCGCGTCGGCCTCGCCGACCTGGGTCTGGCGCTGTCGTTCCTGGGGATCGGCCAGGTGGTCGGCCTCCTCACCGGCCGCTGGCAGAAGGTGGCCGCCGCCCGCCGCGTCGGCGCCGGGGCCATCGCCGGCCTGGTTCTCGCCGCCGTGGCCCTCGGGGGCGTCCTCGTGGCGGGAGGGACGGCGGGGGCGGCCGAGGCGGTGGACCTGCGCCGGGTGATGGCGGGCGAGGTGCCCAACCTGGCCGTCGAGGTCCGGGGCAACGGCGCCTACTACGGGCCGGCCCTGAGCCTCGGCTTCACCAACGACGCGGGCGGCGAGGCCGTGGTGCGCGTGCCGGTGGGCTTGCTGTTCCTCCCCGCCGACGAGGCGACCCAGACGATGGTGTCCGCCGGAGGGGAGTCGATCACCGTGCCCGCCACCGGCCGGGGGGAAGTATTCACCATCGCCATCCAGGCCTTCTGCGCCCAGTACCACGATGAGGTCCCGTCTGCGGCGGATGTGTTCACCTCCGGCAGCGTGGCGGGCGGCGACCTGGGGGCTCTGGTCGGCTTGATCCACCAGGGGGGCGTCTACGGGCGGGCACAGCAGGAAGCGGTGTGGGGGGTCACCGACGGCTACGACCTCTCCGGGAGCCCCGAAGCGGCCGCCCTGGTCGAGGCGGCGGCGTCGGGCACCCGCCTGCTCCCGGTGGCCGCGGTGGACGACGACCCGGAGAACGGCCTGTGGGATTGCCTCTCCAACCCGGGGCACCGGGCCGGGTTCGGCGATCGCTCGGAGGATCGGGCGCGGTGCCTCACCTTCCGCTTCGAAGTGCCGGCCGCGGGCATCCGGAGCGCCGTGGTCTACGCCTCGATCGAAGCGCCCGCGGGAAGCCTGCAGGGCACCGACACGGTGGCGATGGCGGTCGGCGCCGCCTTCCCCGGGCAGTGCGAACTGGCGGGGGACATGACCGGGTGCGTCACCCTGCATAGCGGCTTCCAGGGGGGCGAGCGCAGCCTGACCCTCGACCTGCTCGACCCGGCCTGCGACGCCACCTTCGACGGGACGGCGGAGATGCAGCAGGCGGTGAGGGCGCAACTGGAGACCGGCGTGGTTCACCTCATCTTGCAGGACGACACCGCCGTGCTCGGCGCCCGTCTGGCGCTGAACGAGGGCCGGGCGGCGCTGCCCTGCGGCGCCTCGGCCCGGCCGGCGCCGCTGAGCGCGCCGGAGGACGACGAGGTGCTCGGTGCGGGTGAGGGGACGAGCAGCGCAGTGGCGGGTCTCGGCGGGGCGGCCGCCCTGCTGGCCACCTCCGCGATCGGGGCCGGCGGCGCCCCCGCGTCGGCGGCGGCGGGGGCCGGGAGGGGATGGTGGCGGGCCCTGCGGGATGCCGGCCGGGGAGGCCCCTCGGCCGGGGCGGGAGCGCCGGACTGGGTCGATTCGCGGGCCGTGCTTCACCGGGGGCGGGCGGCCGCCGCCCTCGAGAGCCTGGCCCCGGGGTTGCGTCACCGGGTGGAGGGACTGCTGGCGACCCGCCTGGAAACAGAGCAGGCGGAGTTCCTTCGGAAGTCGCTGGGCCCCCTGGATCCGGCGGCGGATCCGGCCGGGTTGGTGCGGGCCGATGCGAAAGTCGGCGGGATGCTCGCCCGGTTGCCCGTCGACTCACGGGCGCGGGTCGAGAAGAGGCTGCTGGCCGGCCTCGATGAGGGACGCCTGGCAGGGGCGACGCAGGAGGCGAGGGGTGCCCTGCGGCGAGATCGAGTCGTGGAGGTGCTGCGCGAGGCGCTGGCCCGGCGTGACGGCGGAAGGGTGCAGCAGGTCCTGGCCGCGGTGGGCGACGAGGAAGCCGCCCGGGTCTGGCCGCGGGCCGCCTCCGGCCTCGAGACGGAGGCGGGGAGCCTGGAGTACCCGGCGCCGGAGGGGCCCCCGGAGGCAGGGTTCGACCTCGAGGCCCGGCTGGACTCGGCGGTCCCCGGGGCCCCTCCCCAGGGCGGAGAGGCGGAGGCGGTGCTGTCGCGCCTGCCCGCCGCGGTGCGGTCCCGGGCGGAGGCCCGTCTCGCCGAGGTGATCGAAGGGGAGCGCGTCGGCCGGTGGGTCGAGAAACTGCGCGCCGTGGCGGGTACCGAAGCGGCCGGCGGCGGCGTGATCGGCGATCCGGCGGCGCGCCGTCTGCTGGAGACGCTGCCGGCGGGGGTGAGGGAGCGCGTCGGCGAGGCGGCGGCCGCCGTGCTGGACGGCGAGGCGGTGGAGCGCTGGTCGGCCGAGGTGCAGGCGCTGGTGGGAAGCGACCGGGCGGCCGGGTTGCTGCAGGCTGCTGCGGGCGGGGATGACGGAGCCGGGGTAAACGCCATCCTGGATGCGGTGGACGCGGCCCTCGAGGTCGTCGGCGAAGCCGACCCGGACGACCGGGCGGATCGGGGCATCGTCGTACCCCCCGCGCTGGGGGCCGATCTCCTCGGAGCCGCCAAGCGCGTCGCCGGGGTCGAGGAGGTGCTGCGGCGGGCGGGGCGGCTGCGGCCGCGGGTGGGGGCGCAGGTGGCGGCGGCCCTCGTGGCCTCCCGGGTGGAGGAAGCGGCCGCGGTGGTCGACCGGGCGCGACGGCTCGATGGGGTCGAGGAGGCGCTGCGGCGGGCGGCCGCGCGAGGCGACCTGGAGGCTATCGACGGTCTGCTGGCGTCGCTGCCCGCCGCGGAGGCTGCCGAGGTGGCCGCAGCCGCCTTCGCTTGACGGCCGGCACGGGATCGGGGCGAGAGGGCGCCCGGGCCGCCGCCGGCGGTTAGAGCGTGGCTCCCCCGTCGATCACCAGTGTCTGGCCGTTGACGTACGAGGCGGCGGCGGAGAGCAGGAAGACCACGGCTCCGGCCACCTCCTCGGGCTGGGCGGGCCGCGGGATGGGAGCGTCGGCCAGCAGGCGCTTGCGGATCTCCTCGTCCTGCAGCAGGGCCGCCGAAAAGCGGGTCTCCACCAGGCCCGGAGCCACCGCGTTCACCCGGATGCGGGCGGGGGCCAGTTCCACCGCCAGGGTGCGCGTCAGCGAGATGACCGCCGCCTTGCTCATGCCGTAGGGGCCCATGAGCGGTGCCGCCTGGATGCCGGCGTAGGAGGCCACGTTGACGATGGCTCCGCCCTGGGCCCGGGAGGCGTACTCCCGGGCGGCGTACAGGTAGCCCTTGACGTTGACCTCGAAGATCTTGTCGAAGGCGGCGTCGGTGACCCCCAGGGTGGGTCCGAAGTAGGGGTTGGTGGCGGCGTTGTTCACCAGGCCGTCGACCGGGCCGAAGGCCTCGGCCGCCGCGTCGAACAGGGCGGCCACCTCATCGGGATGGCCGGTGTGGCAGGCCACCGCCCGGGCGCGCCCTCCGGCGGCGTTGAGGGCCGCGGCCGCCGCTTCGAGGGGCTCGACCTTGCGTGCCGCCAGCACCACCGCGGCGCCGGCGGCGGAGGCCGCCTCGGCGATGGCCAGGCCGATCCCGCGGCTGGCGCCGGTTACCACGACGACTCGATCTTCCAGGGGAATGGGGCCGGTCATGGCGTCGAGGGTAACAGGGGCCGGGGGGCGCGGCCGGGCCTCAGGTTGCGGAGCGGGGACGGAACCGCGAACCTAGGGGCCTCATCGTCGGACGACAAGGACTCATGGGCTCCCTCATCAAGAAGCGGCGGAAGAAGATGAGCAAGCACAAGTACCGCAAGCGCTTGCGCGCCGACCGCCACAAGCGGAAGTAACCGGCCGCCGCGGTACGGCTCGCCTCACCCCGCCGGAGCCCCATTGCCCCTGGTGCTGCTGCCGGCGCGGTTACGCGTCTGCCGAGTCGCCCCGCCGTCTCAGCGGGAGGCCACGCCGGGCACGGCACACAGCGGGACGAGTTCGAGGCCGCGAGCGCGCAGCCCCTGGATGATGGTGGGCAGGGCGCCTACGGTGCTCGTTCCGGCGGTGTCGTGGAAGAGGACGATGTCTCCTCCCCTGGTGGCCCTCAGCACGTGTGACGCGACGGCCGAGGCGCCGGGCCGCTTCCAGTCCCAAGGATCGACGTCCCACATGATGGTGGCCAGGCCCAGGCCGGAGGCCACCGCGCGCACCCGGTCGCTCACCGCCATGAAGGGGGGCCGCATGCAGTGCGGCGAGGCCCCGGTGATGTCGACGATGATTCGATTAGCCCGGGACAACTCATCCCGAATCCCGGCGTCGGAGTACCGGGTGAGCCAGGCGTGGGAGTAGGTGTGGTTCTGCACCGAGTGGCCGTCGGCGACCATGCGGCGCAGCAAGGCCGGGTGCGCGGCCGCGTGGCGTCCTACCACGAAGAAGGTGGCCGGCACCTCGTAGCGGGCCAGGATGTCGAGGATCTGGGGGGTGTAGGCGCCCGACGGCCCGTCGTCGAAGGTCAAGGCCACCTGCGTCGGCCCTGGGCGCAGGAGCGGGGCGGAGGTCTGGCCCCGCTCCGTGCTGACCACCACCTCGCAGGTGGCGGCGGAGTCGGTACCCGGGCCGCCGTCGCAGGTGTCGTCGCCGTCACCGCCTTCGAGGACGTCGTCGCCTTCCCCGCCGCGCAGCGTGTCGTCCCCCCCGCCTCCTTGCAGGTGGTCGGCGCCGCGCCCGCCGCGGAGGATGTCGTTGCCGGCGCCGCCGATCAGGTGGTCGGGCCCTTCCCCGCCGATCAGGTAGTCGGAGCCCTGGCCGCCTTCGAGGCGGTCCCGGCCCGGGCCACCGTCCAAGCGGTCGTCGCCTGGGCCACCTAGGAGGGCATCGTTGCCCTCGCCCCCGTTGAGGGTGTCATGGCCCCGGCCGCCCATCAGGGTGTCGTGGCCGCGGCCCCCGACGAGGAGGTCGTTGCCGTCCCCGCCGTCGAGGTGGTCGTTGCCGAGACCGCCGTCCACCACGTCGTTGCCGGGTCCGGCGCAGACGATGTCGTTGCCATCGCCGGCGTAGATGCGGTCGTCGCCGCCGCCGCCCCAGATGACGTCGTCTCCGGGGGTGCCGCGGAGGTAGTCGGGTCCGGGGGTGCCCACGATGGTGGCCGGGCGCCCGGCGCACGTGGGGGGATCGCCCGCCGCGGCGGAGATCGGTGCCAGCAGAAAGGCGGCGAGACAGCACACGGTGACCAGGACGCCGGGTCTGAGCCCGAGACGGCGCACGCGCTGCGGCACGGGGGTGAGCCTAGACGGCGCGGGGCGTGGCGTCGGACTTGGGGCCTCCCGACGTAGGCTCTCTCGCGGGGAAGGAGAAGAGATGAGCGTCCGCTATGAACGGATAGGTAGCGTTGCATTGATCACGCTCGATCGCCCCGAGCGGCGCAATGCCGTCGACCGGGCCACCGCGGTCGCCCTGCGCGAGGCGTGGACGGCCTTCGAGGCGGATCCCGGCGCCCTGGCTGGGGTGCTGACCGGGGCGGGCGGCGTGTTCTGCGCCGGCGCCGACCTGGTCGCCTTCGACCTCGAGGAGGCGCCGGAGGGGTGGCTCGGCCTCACCCGGCGGGGCGTCTCCAAGCCCACCATCGCCGCCGTGGCCGGCCCGTGTGTGGCCGGCGGGCTGGAACTGGCCCTGTGGTGCGACCTGCGCGTCGCCGGGGCCGACGCCGTTTTCGGCTGCTTCGAGCGTCGTTTTGGGGTTCCCCTGGCCGACGGGGGGACGCAGCGCCTACCGCGCATCGTCGGTTTGGGCCGAGCCCTCGACATGATCCTGACCGGGAGGCCGGTGGCCGCCGAGGAGGCCCTCCGCATCGGCCTGGCGGACCGCCTGGTGCCCGCCGGGACCGAGGTACAGGAGGCGCGGCGTCTGGCGGAGGCCCTCGCCGGGTTCCCTCAGGAGACGCTGCGCTCCGATCGGGAGGCGGTGTACGCCGGCCTGGGCCGGCCACTGGAGGAGGGGCTGGCTCTCGAGGCCGAGTTCGGGCGCCGGGTGCTGGGCACGGCCGTCGCCGGAGCCGGGCGCTTCGCCGCCGGTGAGGGCCGGGCCGGGCTGCCGCTGGCTTAGGCGCCGCGGCCCTTCAAGAAGTCCTCGATCTCCGAGATCAGGCGGTCGCCCCCGCGCGGGTCCAGGGTGGGGCGCACCTGGGGCTGGGCGTCGGCCTCCAGGCGGCGGACGTAGACCTGGAAGGCTTCGTTCTCGGCCATGGCGGCATCCACCCGCTCTTTGAACTCGCCGGCCACCTGGGCCAGTTCGGCGGTGTCCAGTGGGATTTCGAGGATTGCCGAGGCCTTGCGCAGCAGGGCCAGCATGGCCTGGGGGTTGGGGTTGGCGGCCAGGTAGTGGGGCACCGCCGCCCACAGGCTCAGCGCGGGGACGCCGACTTCCCGGCAGGCTTCCAGGAACACCCCCACGATGCCGGTGGGCCCTTCGTAGCCCGAGGCGGTGAGTTCGTGCTCGCTCACGAGGGCCGGGTCGGTGGCCACCCCGAGCAGCGGCACCGGGACGGTGTGGGCCACCTGTCCGATGAAGGCGCCCAGGGTGATCACGGTCTCGACATCGGTTTCGGCGAGGACCCGGGCCACCAGGCGGGTGTAGGTCTTCCACCGCAGGTTGGGCTCGTCGCCGGTGACCACCACCAGGTCGCGGTCCTGCTCGGGGAGTTCCACGGCATAGAAGCGGGTGGTGGGCCAGGTGAGGTGGCGGGTGCCGCCGTCTTCGATCTTGACGGTGGGGCGGTGCACCTGGAAGTCGTAGAACTCCTCCGGTTCCAGGGTTACGAAGGGCTCCAACTCGAACTGCCCCAGAAGGTAGGCGGCCGCCCCCGAGGCGGCGTCGCTGGCGTCGTTCCAGCCCTCCCAGGCCACCAGGGCACGGGGCCGTCGCAGGGCGGGCCGGCCGAGGCGGCGGATCGGGTCCATGCCGGGAGGGTAGCGGGGAGGCCGTTGCCGGGGTGAGGCCGTGGCCGCAGCGAACGGAGCCGGGGGGCCGGCTCACTGGGTAAACGGCGTTCCTGCGGCGGCGTGCATCCGCAGGAACGCGTCGGCCGACCCGCTGGAGGTCTGTCCGAGCAGGGCCGCGCCGCTCTACCCGGTGGCGTACTTGCGGACGAATGCGTCTATCCCGCCCCGGCTGGTCTGACCCGGCAGGGTCTCCCACGTGTCGCCGGTGACGTAGAGAGCGGCGGGGGTCGCCGCGACCCCCAAGCCTGCGTCGTAGGAGGTGGTGCCGAACTGACGGGTCCAGAGGTGCTTGCCGGTGTGGCTGTAGGCGCGCACGAACACATCGTCGCGACCCTGGTTGACCCACCCGGGGAAGGCCCCTCTCGTCTCGCCGGTGACGTACACGCCGGAGGCGTTCACCGCTATCCCCTTGCCTTCGTCGTCGTCGCTGGTGCCGAACTGGCGGGTCCATTGATGCCTGCCCGCCTGGGTGTAGGCGCGCACCAACACGTCATCCCCGGTGTTGGCGACGATGTACACGCCGGAGGCGTTCACCACCACCCCAGAGCCTATGTCGTTCCCGCCGGTGCCGAATTGGCGGGTCCACCGGACCTTGCCGTTGTGGTCGTACTTGCGCACGAACACGTCGTAGCCGCCCTGGTTGGCCCACCCTGGGAAAGCACCGTCGTTGTAGCCGACGACGTACACCCCGGAGAGGTCCGCCGCCACCCCCCGGCCCCAGGCCGAGTGGTACATGTCGGTGGTGCTGGTGCCGAACCGGCGGGTCCACCGGTGTTTGCCGGCGTGGTCGTAGGCACGCACGAACGTCTCCACGAACCTCTTCTCGTCGGGCAGCGGCCACGTGGTGTAGCCGGTGACGTACACCCCAGAAGTGCTCACGGCCACCCCCTGGCCAGAGTCGTCGCTGGTGGTGCCGAACTGTCGGGTCCACAGGACCGTGCCGTTGTGGTCGTACTTGCGCACGAACACGTCGGTCCCGCCGTGGTTGATGCACCCGGGGAAGGCGCCCTCGGTCTCGCCGACGACGTACACCCCAGAGGAGTCCACCGCCACTGCTTTGCCGAAGTCCCACCCGCTGGGGCCGAACCGGCGGGTCCACCGGTGGTTACCGGCATGGTCGTAGGCGCGCAGGAGCACGTCCCGAAACGTGTTGTCGGGGGAGCCAACCCAGTAATAGACAGGGCCGGTGATGTACACGCCGGAGGCGTTCACCGCCGCCGCGTTGCCGAAGTCGCTGCCGCTGGTGCCGAACTGGCGGGTCCACTGGTGCTTGCCCGCCACCCGGGCATCCTCCGGGCCTTCTGCAGCGGCTCCAGCGGCGCAAAGCAGGACCAGGATCAGTACCAGCAGGAAGCCATGAGTCCGACGCATCCGCCGTCTCCTCTCCGTCGCGGTCGCCCTGAAGCCGGGTCCGTCGCCCCCGCGAAGACCCTACCCGAGGGGGTGACCCGCGTCCAACGGCGCGGTCCCGTCACGCTGATACGCGCCCGCCGGTGGGCAAACCCCGTCGGGCGCAGTCGGCGGCTCTACCCGGTGGCGTACTTGCGTACGAAGGCGTCGCTACTGGTGCCCGGGTTGGCATACCCGGGGAAGGCCCCCCAGGTCTCACCGGTCACGTAGAGGGCGGCGGCGGTCGCCGCGATCCCGTATCCGTAGTCGTGGGCGGCGGTGCCGAACTGCCGGGCCCAGAGGTACTTGCCCGCGTGGTCGTAGCCGCGGACGAAGCCGTCATTGTTGCCCAGGCTCGTCTGGCCGGGCAGCGTCCCCTGGGTGTCTCCGGTCACGTAGACGCCGGTGGCGTTGACCGCCACGCCCCCGGGGGCGTCGGCGAAGCCGGTGCCGAACTGCCGGGTCCACCGGTGCTTGCCGGCGTGGGAATAGCCGCGCACGAACACATCCGGGCTCACGGACGGGATCGACTGGCCCGGTAGGACCCCCGACGTGGAGCCCAGGACGTACACGCCGGAATCGTTCACCGCCACCGCCGCTCCTGAATCCCCGGCGGCGGTGCCGAACTGGCGGGTCCACCGGTGCGTCCCGCTGCTGTCGTAGCTGCGCACGAACACGTCGCTCCCACCGAGGTTGGCCCACCCGGGGAAGGCGCCGTCGGTGTGGCCGACGATGTACACGCTCGACGCATCCGCCGCTACCCCCCAGCCTTCATCCCATTCGCCGGTGCCGAACTGGCGGGTCCACCGGTGCTGGCCGCTGTGGTCGTAGCTGCGCACGAAGGCGTCGTAGTCGCCCTGGGCCTTCTGTCCGGGAAGCGTGCCGCTGGTGGTGCCGGCGATGTACACCCCGGAGGCGTTCGCCGCCACGGCCACGCCCGAGTCATCACCGCTGGTGCCGAACTGGCGGGTCCACAGGTGCTGACCGGCATGGTCGTACTTGCGCAGGAACACATCCCAACTGCCGACGTGTGTGCCGCCCGGGAAGGCGCCCTCGGTGTATCCGGCGGCGTAGACCCCGGACTTGTGCAGCGCGATTCCCCAGCCTTGATCCTGACCGCTGGTGCCGAACTGGCGGGTCCACAGCATCTTGCCGGAGTGGTCGTACTTTCGCAGGAAGACGTCGCTCGACCCTTGGCTGGTTTGCCCCGGCAGCGTTCCTCCGGTGTGGCCGAGCACGTACACCCCGGAGGCGTTCACCGCCACGGCACGGCCCTCGTCGGCCGAACTGGTGCCGAACTGGCGAGTCCAGAGATGCTTGCCCGCGGCTCGGGCATCATCCCCGGTCGCCCCTGCGGCGGGCACCAGGCCCAGGACCAACCCCAAGAGCAGTGCCGAAGCCCGGCGCATCCTCGTCTCCTTCTCTCTGCGCGGCGACCGCCCGGGAGGACCGGGCGGAGCGAGACGCTAACTCCCGGCGCGGCTCCCGGTCCAATCGTGCGCCCGGCCGGGACGTGCCCGCAGACGGGTCCCGCTCGATCCTCCCGCCGGGGTGGACGGCCCGGTGAGACGACGACGAGGGGAGGGAAGGCCCTCCGGCGGCGTGGATTCCTCTACCCGGTGGCGTACTTGCGTACGAAGGCGTCTAGGCCGCCGCGACTTGTCTGGCCGGGCAGTGTCCCGCCGGTGTCTCCGGCGAGGTAGAGGGCAGAGGCGGTGGCCGCCACCGCGCTGCCCCAGTCCTTGTCGACGGTGCCGAACTGGCGGGTCCACTGCTGCTGGCCGTTGTGGCCGTAGGCTCGCGCAAACACATCCCACCAGTCGAGGTAGGTCTGTCCGGGAAGCGCCGCGCTGGTTCTGCCGGTGACGTAGACGCCTGAGGCGTTCAACGCGACTCCCCAACCCTCGTCCAGAGTGAAGGTGCCGAACTGCCGGGTCCACAGCACCTTCCCGGCGGGGTCGTACTTGCGCAGGAACACGTCCTCCCCGCCCTGGTGGGTCTGGTTGGGCAGTGGTCCTTTGACGTACCCGGTCACGTAGACACCGGAGGCGTTGGCCGCCACCCCGTAGCCCTCATCCCATGCGCCGGTGCCGAACTGGCGGGTCCAACGGAGCTTGCCGGCAGGGTCGTATTTGCGCACGAACACGTCGCGTCCACCGCGGTTTTCCCAGCCGGGGAAGGCACCCTCGGTGTAGCCGGTGACGTACACCCCGGAGGCGACGACCGTGGCCCCTCGGATGTGATCGCTCTCGCCGGTGCCGAACTGGCGGGTCCACAAGTACCTGCCGTCCCGGTCGTACTTGCGCACAAAGGCGTCCGTCTGGCCTTGGGGAGTCTGTCCGGGCAGTGTCCCCTGAGTGGAGCCGGCCACGTAGATCCCTGAGGCGTCTACCGCCACCGCTCGACCCCGATCCGATTCATCGGTGCCGAACTGGCGGGTCCACAGCACCTTGCCGTTGTGGTCGTACTTGCGTACGAACACGTCGCTCAGATCGCGGCTGGTCTGTCCGGGCAGGGCACCGGTGGTGTCCCCGACGACGTACACCCCGGAGGCGTCCACTGCCACTGCGGAGGCATCGTCGGAGCCGATGGTGCCGAACTGCCGGGTCCACATGACCTTGCCGGTGTGGTCGTACTTGCGCACGAACCCATCCTGTCCGCCCTGGGAGGTCTGCCCGGGGAAGGTTCCGCCGGTGTGGCCGACGACGTCTACCCCGGAGGCGTTCACCGCCACCCCCTGCCCGCGTTCGTAAGTGTCGGTGCCGAACTGGCGGGTCCAGAGGTGCTTGCCGGCCACCCGGGCATCCTCCTCCGCCGCCCTCGCCGTCGTTCCCAGGGCCGACATCGAACCGAGCAGCAACGCCAACAGAAGTCCCAGAACCTTGCGCAACCCGGCCTCCCTTCGGCCTTCCCGCCGCCTCTACCAGGGCCCTCCTCCGACAGACCCTAGCCCCCGTCCCTGATGCCGAGTAATCCGGCTTCCTCGCAGGGGACTCTCTACCCTGAGAGGTCTATGACGTCCGTCCTCCTGACCGCCGATGCCGTGCGCGACGCCGCTGCGGTGCACGGCAACGCCGTGCTGGTGGAGGATGGAGTGATCGCCGCAGTGGGCCGGGCGGAGGACTTGCGCCGCCCGGGCCTGGCGGAACGTCACCTGGGCGGGGTGATCGTGCCCGGGCTGCGCGATGCCCACTTCCACCCGGTGGGCCACGCCGCCTCCCTGCAGGGCATCTCGCTGGGCGGGGCGGCGGAGCTGGCGGAGGTGGCCGCCGTGCTGGCGGAGGAGTCGGCGCGGCGGCCGGCGGGCGCCGGACTGCTGGCTCTGCGCCTCGACGACGAAGCCCTGGCCGAAGGGCGCTTGCCCGATCGGCACTTCCTCGACCGGGCCGGAGGGGGCCGGCCGGTGCTGGTGATCCGGCACTGCGGCCACATCGCGGTGGCCAGCACCGCGGCGCTGGAAGTGGCGGGAATCGGCCTCGACACCGAGGACCCGCCCGGCGGCAGCCTGGACCGGGACGACGACGGCCGCCCCAGCGGGGTGCTCCGGGAGACCGCCGTTTCGCTGGTGGCCTCCGCCGTGCAGCCTCTGGTCCCGGCGCTGACGCCGGAGGACCTGGTCGGGGCGGTCGCCTCCCTGGCCGGGGTGGGCTTGACCGGCCTGGGGGCCATCGTCTCGGTGGGCCAGGGCCTCTGGGGAGGGGGCGACTCGGAACTGGACCTGTTGCGCGAGGCGGCCCCAGACCTGGTTCTGCCGCTGCGGGTGCTGGTCATCGCCGAGACCCCGGGCGAACTAGAAGCCGCCGCCGGGCGTCTCGGCCGGGCCGGGCCCATGGTCTCCTTCCTTGGGCTCAAGTTGTTCGCCGACGGCAGCCTCGGCGGCCACACCGCCGCCCTGCGCCGCCCCTACGCCGACCGGCCCGACACGACGGGCCTGCTGCGCCTGGAGGCCGGGTGGGCGCGGGAGATGGTCGGGGGGGCGGCTTCGCTGGGGGGCGCCGTGGCCGTCCACGCCATCGGCGACGCCGCCCTGGCAGCGGTCCTCGACGGGTTCGAGGAGGCTCTGGATGCCGGCATGGAACCGCAGCGGCTGCGGGTGGAGCACGCCTCGGTGGCGCCGCCCGAGGAAGTGCGTCGCCTCGCCGCTCTCGGGGTCACCGCCTGCATCCAGCCCTCCTTCCTCCCTTCGGACGGCCCGTGGCTGGAGGCGCGCCTGGGAACGGAGCGCCTGTCCCACACCTACAACTTCGCCACCCTGGCCGCCGCCGGGGTGCCTCTGGCGGGCGGGTCGGACTGCCCGGTAGAACCGCCTCATCCCCTGTGGGGGATGGCCCGGGCCCGCGACCGGGCCGGGTTCCTGCCGCACGAAGGGCTGACCGGCGCCCAGGCCCTCGACCTGTTCACCCGCGGAGCCGCCCGGGCCATCGGGGAGGAGGCGAGTCTGGCGCCGGGGGCGCCGGCCACGCTGACGGTGCTCGACGGCGACCCGGTGACGGCGAAACCGGCGGCGCTGGAGAGGATGGGGGTGTTGGGCGTATTCGTTGCCGGGCGGGAGTTGCCCCGGCCGCCGGTGGGGAGCGCCTGGCGCGGTTGAGGGTCGGCGGGATCCCTCAGGCCTCGCGCCGCAGGCGGGTTGACGGTCCCAGCCAGCAGGTGGGGCAGTAGTAGGCGTCCCCCTGCTGCACCGCGGTGCGCTCCACCCCGCGGCCGCAGCAGGCGCAGCGGCAGGCCAGGAAGGCGTCGGCCGCGACGAGGAAGGGGCCGTCGCCGCCGAGCAACTCCCGCACCAGGATCCCGGGCCGGGAGGGCGGGCTCACCTGAGGCCCCCCGCGTCCGACGGCGGCCGGGGGGCCCACGCCTTCGTCGGCATCGTGTCCCGTGACCTCCTGGGGATGCGCCGCCCGCCCGCCCGGCGGGCGCGGACCGCCACCATAGCCCAACCGCCGGGGGGCGCCACTGTGGCATGCTGAGGGAAACCAGCAAGGAGGCACGCATGGGTTCCAAAGGCTTCGGCGCCGTTGCCGCCGCCGGTCCGATCTTCTTCTTCTGCGCCTGGATCCTGATGATGTTCGCCGGAGTGGTGCACGACGAGGTGGGCATCACGCCGTTCGGCTACGTGGACTCCATGAAGGTCACCATCGCCCTGTGGTTGGTGGTGGCGCCCCTGGTGGGGTCGGCGGCGTCGGGCCGCATGAAGCGCTGAGGGCGATGCTCTCAGCAGCAGTGCCGCCAGACCCAGGGCCCCGCTGACGCGGGGGAGGAGACAAGGGCTCCCCCTCCCGCTCCAGCGGGAGGGGGTTGGGGGGAGGGAGGCTAAGGGCGCGGCGGAGGTCTACGCGCGCCCTCCGCTTCCCCCTCCGGCCCTGGCGGGCCACCTCCCCCGCTGCCGCGGGGGAGGAGACAAGGGCTCCCCCTCCGGTGGCTCGCAGAGCCTCGCCGCCACCTCCCC
>VGBK01000024.1 GCA_016870535.1 Actinomycetota bacterium
GCGTCGGCCGGCCGAGCCCCGCCTGGACTGGAGCCACGGCATGGTGGTGGTGGCGCTCACCTGGCTCGTGGTGCCGGCGCTGGGGTCGCTGCCCCTGGCCCTGAGCGGCCACTTCGCCGACCCCCTCGACGCCTACTTCGACGCGATGAGCGGCCTCACTTCGACCGGGGCGACCTTGATCGGCGACCTCGACCACCTGGCTCCCTCGGTGAACTTCTGGCGGCACCTCCTCCACTTCATGGGCGGCCAGGGGATCGTGCTGGCCGCCGTCTCGGTCTTCGCCGGGGGGGTGGGCCTGAGCCTCTTCTACGGGGAGGGCCGGGAGGAGCGCTTCCTGCCCTCGGTGCGGGCCACCGGCCGCTTCATCTGGTGGGCCGCTGTGGTCCACCTGCTGTTCGGGGTGGCGCTGCTGGGGTCGGTGGCCTACTTCACCCTGGGCTTCACCCCGGCCCGCTCGCTGTTCCACGGTCTGCTGATCTTCTTCTCCAGTTTCGACACCGGGGGGTTCACCCCCCAGAGCACCAGCGTCGGCTACTACCACTCCGCCCTCTTCGAGGCGGCGACCATGGTCTTCATGCTGGCCGGGGCGATGAGCTTCGGCCTGCACTACGCCCTGTGGAGGGGCCGGCGCCGCCTGCAGTCGCTGCGCGACCTGGAGACGCGCAGCCTGGCCGTCACGCTGGCCCTCACCATGGGCCTGCTGATGGTGGGACTGGTCTCCCTGGGCCTGTACCGCAGCACCGGGTCGCTGGCCCGCCAGGGCCTGTTCCACGCCGTCTCCGCCCACACCAGCAGCGGCTTCACCACGGTTCCCTCAACCGAGATGCGGGAGTGGGGGGGTCTGGCCTTTGCCGGGGTCGCCCTGGCCATGTTCATCGGCGGCATGGCCTCCTCCACCGCCGGCGGGCTGAAGGCGATTCGCGTGGGCCTCGTGGCCCGGGTGCTGAAGGATCAGGTCAAGAGGGTGCTGCTCCCCGAGCGCGCCGTGATCTCACACGTCTACCAGCAGGGCGGACGGCAGCGGCTCACTCCGCAGGCCGCCCAGGCGGCCTTGCTGGTGGCCCTGCTCTTCGTTGCTCTGTGCCTTCTGGGCACCGTGGTGGCTCTCGGCTACGGCTACCCGCTCCAGGAGGCGCTCTTCGAATCGGTGAGCGCCTCCGCCAACGGCGGCCTGTCGGTGGGCATCTACAGCCCCGACATGCCGGTGCTGCTGCAGGTGACCTACATCCTGCAGATGTGGCTGGGGCGCCTCGAGTTCGTGGCCGTCTTCGCCCTGATCGGCTTCATCGTCACGGCGGTGCGGGGCCGATGAGGCGACGGACCCTGGCGCTCATCGCTTTGCTCGCCCCGGCGCTGCTGGTGGCGGCTCCCGCCGGGGCCGAGGCCGGCGCGCCCCGCCCGTATTCGTCGTCGGTCTCGGTGCCGGATCTGCTCGCCGACCCGAGCGCCTACTCCGGCGCCACCGTGGTGGTGCGCGGGGAACTGGTGGGGGACTTCGGGAGACGGCCCGACGGGACGGTCTGGACTCAGTTGAACGGCGACTCCTACGCCGAGGCGCCGCTGCTGGCCGGGGGCCGCCTCACCGGACCCAATCGGGGGATCGGGGTGCGGTTCGCCGCGGACCTGTGGCCCGGTTTCGATCGCCCCGGGGGCTACCGGTTGCGCGGTCCGCTGGTCGAGGTCACCGGAATCTGGCGCTACCACGACGCGGCCCGGACTGGGGAGTCGTACCTGGACGCCACCGGGGTCAGGCTCTTGGCGGAGCCCGTGGTCCTGGAGGAGCCGATGCGTTCGACGCCGCTCGTCCTCGGCCTGGGGCTGCTGGGGGCGGCTGCGGCCGTCGGGCTGGCGACGCGACGGCGGCGCGACACCTGATCCGCCGGGGCCGGCGGCGAGTCAGTCGGGGCCCAGGCGGCGGCGCCGTTCCTCCTGTTCTCGCCGCCGGCGAGCGGAGTACTGCTCCTGGGCGCGCCGGCGAGTGCGGCGCACCAGCCACCAGAGCCCGGTGATGACCGCGGCGAAGGCCAGCCACAGGGCCCACTCGGCGGGGCTGGAGGGGAGCCGGAAGCCGCCGTCGGCGGCCTGGGCCATTAGGTGGAGCGGGGCCACGGCAGGGTTAGCCTAGGCGGCCGCATGCCCGAGACTCAGATCTGGCTCGTCCGTCACGGGGAGACCACGGCCAACGCCGCCGGCGTCTGGCAGGGTCACGGCCCCGCCGGGTTGACCGACGCGGGCCGGCAGCAGGCCGTCTGGCTGGGGAAGCGCCTCGCCCGGGTTCCTTTCGACGTGGTGCTCGCCTCCGATCTGGTTCGTGCCCGGGACACTGCGGCCGCGGCCGGGCTGGAGGCCGACCCGGACCCCGCCTGGCGCGAGATGGACATCGGCTGCTGGGAGGGCCTCACCCGGGAGGAGGTCCTGGAGCGTCACGGCGATGAGTTGCGAGCCCTGGTGGCGGGGGCGAACCTTCCCATGGGCGGAGGGGAGACCTGGGCGGGCTTCTGCACCCGGGTCGATGGCGCCCTCGAGGCGCTGCGCCGGCGCTTGGATCCGGGGCGGCGGGCCCTGGTGGTCACCCACGGCGGCACGATCCACTCCCTGGTCGCCGGGCTGCTGCGGTTCCGCTCCCGGGGCCGGCCCTGGCCGGTGGAGCACGGCCGCAACACCGCAGTGACGGTGCTGGTCGACGAGGGCTCCGGGCTGCGGGTGCGGGCACTGAACGACGCCGGCCACCTGGGGACGGCACCGGCGCCCGATGCGAACGGCACGGTGGTAGGCCTGGCGCGCCACGGCGAGAGCACGGCCAACGCCAGGGGCATCTGGCACGGGATCACCGACGGCCCCCTGAGTCCACGCGGCCTGGAGCAAGGCGAGGAACTGTCGAGCCGCTACGACGCCGTGGACCACCTGTACAGCAGCCACCTGCAGCGGGCCCGCCTCACCGCCGCCGCTTTCGGGTCCGGCCGGGGCCTCGAGCCCACGGTGCGTCCCGACCTCCACGAGATGTCCTACGGCCGCTGGGAGGGCCTGACCTCCGAGGAGATCCGGGAGTCGTTCCCCGACGAGTGGGCGGCCAACTACGAGCGCGGTGGCGACCTGCCCCGGGGGTGGACCGGGGAGACGGCCGCGGGGGCGGGCGGCCGCATGCGGCGGGCGGTGGAGGAGATGGCCGCCGCCCACCCCGGGAGCCGGGTGCTGGCCTTCAGCCACGGCGGAGCCATCCGCGCCTGCGTCGGGGGGATCCTGGGCCTGGGGGCCGCCGCCCGTGACCTCCTGGAGAGCCCGGACAACGCCTCGGTCACCCACCTGCGGGCGGGCTCCGGCGGCATCGTCGTTGCCGACTACAACACCGGCGTAGTCTGAGATCACCGTGCGGGTGCTCCTCGTCACCAACGACTATCCCCCCAAGCCGGGGGGGATCCAGCAGTACCTGGCGAACGTCGTGGCCGCCTTTCCCGGAGAGGTGCGGGTGCTGGCCCCCGCCGACTCGGGTGACGACCCGCGCGTGGTCCGCCATCGCCGCCCGTTCATGTGGCCCACCCGCGCCGTGCGGCGCTGGGTGGAGGCTCAAGCGACCGAGTTCCGCCCCGACGTGCTCCTCTTCGGGGCTCCCCATCCGCTGGCGCTGCTGGGTCCGGGCTTGCGGCGCTCCCTTGGTATCCCCTACGGGTTGATCTGTTACGGCGCCGAGGTCACGGTGCGCGCCGCTCTCCCGGGAGCCCGGGGGATCCTGCGCCGCTCCTTGCGGAGGGCCGACGCCGTCTTCGGGTTGAGTCGCTACACCTGTCGGCGGGTCGAACGGCTCATCGGCCGCCCGGTGCCCTACCTGGGGGCGGGCGTGGAGCCCGCCTTCGCTCCGGGCGATCCCCCGGAGCGGCCGGTGGTGGGGTGCGTCAGCCGCTTCGTCCCGCGCAAGGGACAACGCCGGGTACTGCGCGCGGTGGCCCGTCTGCGCGCCGACGGGCGCGACCTGGAGGTGCTCCTCGTCGGCGCCGGGCCCGACGAGGCCGCCTTGCGTCGCCTCGCCGCCCGGCTGGGTGTGCCCACCCGCTTCGCGGTGGCGGTGCCCTGGGCGGCACTGCCCGGCCTGTACCGCCAGATGACGGTGTTCGCCATGCCCTGCCGTTCCCGCTGGCTCGGCCTGGAGGTCGAGGGTCTGGGGTTGGTCTTCCTGGAGGCGGCGGCCTCGGGGCTGCCGGTGCTCGCCGGCGATTCCGGAGGGGCCCCGGAGACGGTGGTGCCGGGGCTCACCGGGTACATCGTGGCCGACGACGCCGCCCTGGAGGAGGGGCTGCGCTTGCTGCTCGACGACCCGGGGCGGGCCCGGGAGATGGGCCGGGCGGGGCGGGAGAAGGTTCTGGCGGAGTACACCTGGGAGCAGGTGGCGGAGCGCCTCGTCGCCGGCTTGGAAGAGGCGGTGGGCGCGGGGCCCGGCGGCGGGGGCGGCGAGCGGCCGTCTTGACATCGCCCCCTCCTTTGGTTCATGCTCGCGGCGTTCCCTCGCTCCCCGGGTGGCTCGCCGCCGCCGAATGAGGCCGACATGCCCGACAAACTGGTCATCGTCGAATCCCCCGCCAAGGCCCGGACCATCGCCGGGTTCCTCGGCAGCGGGTTCGTGGTGGAGTCCTCGCTGGGGCACGTGCGCGACCTGCCCGAGGACGCCGCCGACATCCCCGAGGAAGTCAAGGGGGAGGACTGGGCGCGCCTGGGAGTAGACGTGCATCACGGCTTCAAGCCGCTGTACGTCGTGGTCAAGTCACGCCGGGCGCAGATCGCCAAGCTGCGGCGCGCCCTGAAGGAGGCCGAGGAGCTGTACCTGGCGACCGACGAGGACCGCGAGGGGGAGTCCATCGCCTGGCATCTCGTTGAGGTCCTCAAGCCGCGCGTCCCGGTGCGGCGGCTGGTCTTCCACGAGATAACCCCGGGCGCCATTCGCGCCGCCTTGGCGGCGCCGCGCGACATCGATCGTCGGCTGATCGACGCTCAGGAGACCCGGCGCATCCTCGACCGCCTGTTCGGCTACGAGGTCTCGCCGGTGCTGTGGAAGATCGTGGGGCGGGGGCTGTCGGCGGGCCGGGTGCAGAGCCCGGCGGTGCGCATCGTGGTGGAGCGGGAGCGGGAGCGAATGGCCTTCCGCCGCGCCGAGTACTGGGATCTGGAGGGCGCCTTCGCCACCCGGGCCGCCCCCCCCGGTCGCTTCGGCGCGACGCTGGTGGCGTTGGGCGGCAAGCGCGTGGCTGCGGGAAGGGACTTCGACTCCTCCGGCCGGGTGCGCTCGACAGAGGTGGTGGTGCTCGACCGGGGGACGGCCGAGGAGGTGGTGGCCGACCTGGCCGGGGCCGCCTTCACGGTGCGCTCCGTGGAGCGCAAGCCCTACCGGCGCTCGCCCTATGCCCCGTTCCGCACCGCCACCCTGCAACAGGAGGCGGGGAGGCAGTTGCGCTTCTCCACCGACCGAACCATGCGAACCGCGCAGAGCCTGTACGAGGGCGGCTACATCACCTATATGCGCACCGACTCCACCGCCCTCTCCGAGACGGCGGTGGCCGCCGCCCGGGCCCTGATCTCGGGTCGCTACGGGCCGGAGTACCTGCCGTCCCACCCGCGGGTCTACCGCAGCAAGGTGAAGAACGCTCAGGAAGCGCACGAGGCCATCCGGCCGGCCGGTGAGGCCTTCCGCGACCCCGAAGAGGTGGCGGCCGCCGTCCCTCCCGACGAGGCCCGGCTGTATGAGCTCATCTGGAAGCGAACCGTCGCCTCGCAGATGTCCGACGCGGTGGGGGAGAGCGTGCAGGTGCGCCTCGGAGCCGCGGGCGCCTCGGGGCGCGACGCCGAGTTCGGCACCTCGGGGAAGGTCATCTCCTTCCCCGGCTTCCTGCGGGCCTACGTCGAGGGCTCCGACGACCCCGACGCCGAGGCGGACGACCAGGAGCGGCGCCTCCCCGCCCTGGCCGAGGGGGATCCCGTCGACGTGGAAGCGCTCGAGGCCAAGGGGCACGAAACCAAGCCGCCGGCCCGCTACACCGAGGCGTCGCTGGTGCGGCGGCTCGAGGAATTGGGCATCGGCCGTCCGTCCACCTACGCCTCGATCATCTCCACCATCCAGAAGCGAGGCTACGTGTGGAAGAGGGGGCCCGCCCTGGTGCCCTCTTTCACCGCCTTCGCCACCGTGCAGTTGCTCGAACGGCACTTCGCCGACCTGGTCGACTACCAGTTCACCGCCCGCATGGAAGACGACCTCGACCGCATCTCCACCGGGGAGCAGGACCCGGTCCCCTACCTCACCGACTTCTACTTCGGCGACGGGCATCGGGGGCTCACCGACCTGGTGGGGCGCAGCCTCGAGGAGGCCGACCCGCGACAGGTCAACGCCGTCCCCCTGGGGGAGGAGGAAGGCTCTCCGATGGTGCGTGTAGGGCGTTTCGGCCCGTACCTGGAGTTGGGGGAGAAGCGGGTCGGCCTTCCCGACGACCTGGCCCCCGACGAGTTGACCCCCGAGAAGGCAGCGGCCCTGGCCGAGGAGCCCAACGGAGAGCGCGTTCTGGGGATGGATCCCGGCAGCGGGCTAGAGGTACTGGTGCGCCAGGGCCGCTTCGGTCCCTACGTGCAGTTGGGCCGCCCGGGAAGCGGGGCCGAGAAGCCGCGCCGCTCCTCCCTGTTCCCCGGCATGACGCCCGAATCGTTGACTCTCGAGGAGGGCCTGCGCCTGCTGTCCCTGCCGCGCTTGGTGGGGGTGGACCCCGGCACCGGCGAGGAGGTCCTGGCGCGCTACGGCAAGTACGGCCCCTACCTGGAGCGGGGCGCGGTGACCCGCAGCCTGGACTCCCCAGAACAGATCTTCACCGTGACCCCGGCGGAGGCCCTCGCCCTGCTGGCCGCCCCCAAGCCGCGGCGGGGCGCCCGCGGCGCGGCGACGACGCCGCTTCGGTCGCTGGGCATCGACCCAGAAACCGGCTGCCACCTGGAGGTGCGCGACGGGAGGTTCGGCCCTTACGTCACCGACGGCGCGGTGAACGCCTCGCTTCGCCGGGAAGACTCGGTCGAGGGTCTCACTCTGGAGCGGGCCCGGGCCCTGCTGGCAGCCCGCCGCCGGCGCCTGGAGACCGAGGGCAAGGAGGCCAAGCCCTGCCCGCCCCCTCCGGGGGCGAACCCTGCTGCGGGAGCCTGATCGCGTCCGGCTCGGGAAGTCCGCTCGGCACACCCTGATACCCTCTCGCCCGTGACCGAGGCCCCCCCGCGCCGCGCCTGGGCCCTGATGAAGTCGGGGCCCTTCTCCCGTCTGTGGAAGGCGGGACTCATCAGCAGCACCGGCGACTGGGTGGCCATCCTCGCCACCCTCTCCCTGGCCGACGAGTTGGCCGGGAGCAGCGGGATCGTGTTGGCCATGGTCTCGCGCATCCTCCCCGGGCTCTTCTTCGCCGCCGTCGGCGGGGTGGTGGCCGACCGGGTGAACCGCAAGTACGCCATGGTCATCGTCGAGGTGGGCCGAGCGGCGCTGGTGTTCAGCCTGGTGTTCGCCACCAGCATCCAATACCTGGTGCTGGTGAACCTGGCCATGGAGGGGCTCACCCTCGTCTTCCAGCCGGCACGCGAGTCGAGTGTTCCCAACCTGGTGCAGCGGAACGAACTGGTGCAAGCCAACAGCCTCTCCCTGAGCGCCGCCTACGGCACCTTCCCCCTCGGCGCCCTGATCTTCATGGTTCTGGCCCCTCTCAGCCCCCGGGTCACCGACACCGGCGAGGGCCTGGCCTTCATGGCCGATGCCGGTACCTTCCTGGTCTCGGCGGCCATCATCTGGACCATCCCGCTGGCGGGACGTGACCTGCCCGAAAAGCGCCGGCGCACCGGGCGCCTGAACCTGATGGCCCCGCTGCGCGACCTGCGCGACGGGGTGGTCTTCGTGGCCACCCATCCCCGGATCCGCCTGGTGGTGGCGGCCATGGGAGTGGCTCTGGCCGGCGGCGGGATCATCATCGTGCTGGGCAAGCCCTTCGCCACGGGCGTTCTGATGGCGGGTACCGCCGGCTTCCCCGCGTTGCTGACCTCTTTCGGCTTGGGGACGGCGGCCGGCATCGTGCTGGTGACCATCTTCGGGGCGCGGGTCGTGCACAAGGATGTGTTCTTCTCGCTGGCTCTGCTGGTCACCGGTATCGGTCTCGCCTCCGGAGGTCTGGTGCAGACCCTTCTCGGCGGGGTGGGATGGATCGCGGTCATGGGGGTGGGGACCGGGGCCGCCTATGTGCTGGGCTTCTCCCACCTCCACGAGCAGGTGGTCGACGAACTGCGCGGCCGCACCTTCGCCGCCCTGTTCAGCCTGATGCGCATCGGCCTGCTTCTGTCGATGACGGTGGCCCTGCCCCTCTCCGGCCTTTTCGACGGGGTCTTCCCCGGCTTCCTCTCCGAAGGCAAGCGGGTAATGCTCATCCTGGGGGGCGCCACCATCTTCTTCGGGGGCCTGGCCACCCTGTGGCGGGTGCGGGCCATCCTGGTGGCTCTGGGTCACGCCGACCGCCGGCCGGTCTTCGAGGCGGTGACCCAGGCCTTTCGCAGCTACCGCCGCTCGACGGCCGGGGAGCCTCTCACCGGGGAGATGAACGGCCTGCCCGCCGAGCCCGTCGTCTCCGATCAGCCTTCTCTGCCGCCCGGGCCGCAGGGGGAGCTATGACTCGCCGGTACGTCGCCTTCGAAGGGGTCGACGGAGCGGGGAAGACGTCGGTAGCCGCCGGGGTGGCGCAGCGCCTGGCCGCCCGGGGCTTCGATGTGCTCACGGTACGCGAGCCGGGAGGCACCGCTACGGGCGAGGCCATCCGCGACATTCTGCTGGGGTTGGGAGGGGTGGTGGCCGACTGGGCGGAAGCCCTGCTCTTCGCTGCGGCGCGCTCGCAGCTGGCGTCGGAGGTGGTCGGCCCGGCCCTGGCGGCGGGACGGGCCGTGGTCAGCGACCGCAGCGTGTACTCGTCGCTGGCCTACCAGGGCGGGGCGCGTGGGCTGGGGATCGAGGCGGTGCGCCGGGTGAACGAGGCCGGCCTGGGCGGCGTCTGGCCGGAACTGGTGATCCTGCTCCGGCTCGACCCGGCGGCCGGCCTGGCCCGTGAGGACGGTGCCGACCGCATCAGCACTGCCGGGATCCCGCTGCAGTCGCGGGTGGCGGAGGCCTACGACCTCCTCGCCGCCGCCGAGCCGGAGCGCCTCGTGGTCGTCGACGCCTCGGCGGGATTCGAGGCCGTCGTGGCCGCTTCCGAGGCCGAGGTGCTGCGGCGATGGTGAGCCCGTTCTCCGGGGTGGTGGGGCACCGTCCGCTGCTGGCCTTGCTCGAGGCCGAGGTGGCCTCCCCGGCACAGGCCTACCTCTTCTGCGGCCCGGCCAGCGTGGGCAAGGCCACCATCGCCCGCCGCTTCGCCGGCCGGCTGCTCTGCCCGGGGGGCGAGGCCGGCTGCCTGCGACGAGTGCTGGCCGGCACCCACCCCGACCTCACCCTGGTGGAGCCCGATGGGAAGACCTCCCTGACCGTCGATCAGGCCCGGGCCACCGTGGCGCGAGCGGTGCTGGCGCCCATCGAGGGCGAGCGCAAGGTGGTGCTCTTCGAGGAGGCCGGGGTGATGACCGATGAGGCGGCCAGCGCCCTCCTCAAGACCCTGGAGGAGCCCGGCCCCAGCACGGTGTTCATCCTGGTGGCCGAGGCCGAGGATGACCTGCCGCCCACCATCGCCAGCCGCTGTCGGGTGATGCGCTTCGGCCGGGTCACTGACGAAGAGACGGTGGCCGCCCTCGAGGAGCGGGGGGTCGACGCCGAGCAGGCGCAACGGGCCGCCGCCGCCTCCGGGGGCCGCCCGGGCCTGGCCCTGATGCTGGCCACCCAGCCCGAGGTGGCCGCCTTCCGGCGGGCCTGGCTGTCGGTGCCGGGCCGGGTCGGCGCCCAGCCGGGCCACGCCTTCCGCCTGGCCGAAGAACTGGTGGCCGCCGCCGATCCCTTGCTGGATGCCATCGATCAGGGGCATCGCTTCGAGCGGGAGCAGGCCGACGCCGACGGCGCCGCCGGCCGGGCGCTGAAGGAGCGCCACGAGCGGGAGCGGCGGCGGGCCGCGACGGCGCTGCACACCACCGGCCTGGAGATCCTCGCCTCCTGGTACCGGGACGCCGCCGCCGCCCAGTGGGGAGCCCCGGTGCGCAATCGCGACCTTCCCGCCGCCGGGTTCACCGCGCTCACCCCGGCGGCGGCGGTGGCCGCCGCCGGCCGGGTGATCGAGACGGTGGCCGCACTGGAATCCAACCAGCGCCCGGAGTTGGCCTTCGCCTCCCTCTTCGCCGACCTTGGAACCGCGGCTTAGCCCCGGCTTCCCCTGGGGGGCGCACACCGCGGCGCGGGCGGTGGTCGGCGCGGGTCGAATGCTGCTGGGCCGCTACTTCCCTCTGGTCTGCACGGGAAGAGAGCGGGTGCCGCCGGGCCCGCTGGTGGTGGCGGCCAACCACTTCTCCCATCTGGACCCGGTGGTCGTAGCCGTGGCCGTGGGCCGGCCCATCCGGTACCTGGCGGTGGACGAGCTGTTCGGCCGGTCGGCGTTCTTCGATTGGCTTACCCTGTGGCTGGGGGCCATCCCGCTGCCCCGTTCCCGGCTTCCCCTCGAGGCGCTGCGCCTGGCCCTGGCGGAACTCGATGCCGGGGGCACGGTGGGGGTGTACCCGGAGGGGATGCGGGTCTGGGTCTGGGACGAGGTGGAACCCAAGCGGGGGGCCGCCTGGCTGGCCCGCCGCGCCGGGGTCCCGCTGCTCCCGGTGGCGGTGGCCGGGTCGGAGGAGGCCCTGGGCCGTGGCACCACCAGCGCGGCGCGACGGCCCATCGGCGCCACCGTCTGTGAGCCCATCTTCCCCGGCGACTTCGCCGCCTCGCCCGACCCGGTGGGTGAGATGACGGCGGAGTGGCGGCGCCGGGTGGGGGAGGCCCTGCGGCGGGCCTACGCCGCTCTCGACCTCTAGCCTCAGTGTGACGAGGAGGTCGGGATGCGCATCGTGGTGGCGGGTTCCAGCGGGCTGATCGGGTCGGCTCTGGTGCCGGCGCTCGAGGCGGCCGGCCACCGGGTGGAGCGGCTGGTGCGGCCCGGCAGTCCCCGGCCCGGGATCGCCTGGGACCCGGCCGCCGGCACCATCGACGCGGCGGCTCTCGAAGGAGCGGACGCCGTGGTGAACCTGGCGGGCCGGTCCATAGGGGAGAGGCGGTGGGACGATGAGGAGCGGCGGCTCATCTGGGAGAGCCGGGTGGGGGCCACCGCCCTCCTGGCCGGAGCCCTGGCCGGGCTGCGGCGCCCCCCGGCGGTGCTACTGAACGCGTCGGGCGTGGGCTTCTACGGCAACCGGCCCGGTGAGAGGCTCACCGAGGTCAGCGCCCCGGGCGTAGGGTTCTTCGCCGAGTTGTGCGGCGCTTGGGAGGCGGCGACGGCTCCGGCGGCGGCGGCGGGGGTGAGGGTGGTGTCGCTCCGTAACGGGGTGGTGCTCTCGGCCCGGGGGGGAGCCCTGGCTCGCCTGCTCGCTCCCCTGGGCCCGTCCTGGCTCAGCCCCTACCGGTGGGGCCTGGGCGGGTGGCTGGGCGACGGCCGGCAGGTGTGGTCCTGGGTCTCTCTGGAGGACCAGGTTCGGGCGATGCTCCACCTGCTGGGGTCGAGCCTGTCGGGCCCGGTGAACCTGACCTCGCCGGACCCGGCCGACAACAAGAGGTTCGTGAAGGCGGTAGGCAAGGCCCTCGGAAGGCCGGTCTGGCTCCGCATTCCCCGCTTCGTCCCCCGTGCCGTGCTGGGTCGGGGCCTGGCCGACACCTTGCTCTTCGACGGCGCCGCGGTGTACCCGGAGCGGCTGGAGGCCGACGGCTTCCACTTCCATCACCTGCGGCTGGAGGAGGCGCTGGCGCGGGCCCTGGGTCGCTGAGGCGGGCGGCGCGGGGCGGGGCCTGCGGCTTTGCGCGATTGGTGAACCAGGTTTAATATCAACGAGGTTGCGAGTGAACGCCGAGCGCCGTCGGGCGGGTGACCCGTGGTAGGACGTGCTGAGGCCTTGGAAGCCATCAACGATCTCCTCGCCAGCGCCACCATCTTCACCAGTGCCTCCTCCGACTTGCTCGCCGCCGAACTGGAACGGGTGGCGGGCGATCGGTTGACCTTCACCCAACTGCGCCTGCTGCGACTGGTCGACCGGCAGTTCCATCTCGCCATCGGCGACGTGGCCGCCTACCTCGGGGTTAGCAGCGCCGCCGCCAGCAAGGCGGTGGACCGCCTGGTGCGGAGCGGCCTGTTGGCCCGGGCCGAGTCTCCCGGTGACCGGCGGGCCACCGAGGTCTCGGTGACCTCCGAAGGGCAGGCGCTGCTGGCCGAGTTCGAGGCGCGTAGCAGCGCCACTCTGCTGCGGCTTCTCTCGGGCGTGGGCGCTCCGCAACTCCGGGACATCTCGGGCCGCCTCGATCGTCTCTCCGTCTCCCTTGCCGCGGGAAGGAGCGGGGAGGAGAGCCTGTGTTTTCGTTGCGGTCTCCACTTCCGCGAGGACTGCCTGCTGCGGGCCGCCGGCGACGAGCGGTGCTACCTGCACCTGGGGTCGGGGCGGCGCGGCGGGGCCCCGATCGCGGCCAGCCGGCCGGGCGCTGCCGACCGGGCAAGAGCGACTACAGGAGGAATCGGCCGATGACCCAGGCGATCGTGCTGGATGTGCCCGACCTCACGCTCGACGGCCTGCTGGACACCCCGGCGGGCCGAGCGCTGTTGAGCTGCATTCAATGCGGCACCTGCGCCGGCACTTGCCCCTACGGCGAGGTGCTGCGTTACACCCCGCGGCGGCTCATCGGCATGCTGCGGGAGGGCTTCATCGAGGAGGCTCTGGCGGGAGACGACCTCCTCAGCTGCGTCACCTGCTACGACTGCTGGGCCAAGTGCCCGCGCGGCTTGCGGCTCACCGACGTGCTGCTGCCCGTGGTGAAGGAGCAGGTGTTGCTCCGCCTGCCCCAGGTCCCGCCGGAACTGCAGGATGCCCTGGCCAACACCATGCGCTACGGGAACCCCATGGGCGAGTCGCCGCGCAAGCGGGCCGCCTGGGTGGAGAGCGCCGGGGTGCCGGTCCCCCTGCTGCGCGACCTGGGCCGGCCGGTGGACGTGCTCTGGATCGTGGAGTGCTACGCCGCCTACTACCCCCGCGGCCAGGACAACGCCCGGGCCACCGCCCGCATCCTCAATGCCCTGGGGGTCGATTTCGCCATCCTGGGCAGTGAGGAGAAGTGCGCCGGCGAATGCGCCCGGCTGGTCGGGGAGAAGGGTCTCTTCGACACCCTGCGCGAGCAGAACCTGGCCGTCTTCGGCAAGTACGAGTTCGGCGCCCTGCTGACCTCCGACCCGCATGCCTTCGACGCCTTTGCCTACGTGTACCCCGCCCTGGGGCTGGACCGGCCGGTGGATCACACCACGCCTTTCGTGGCGGCGCGCCTCGACGCCCTCAAGCCCCGCCTCACCCAGGAGCTCGGCTACAAGATCACCTACCACGACTCCTGCGTCCTGGGCCGGCACAACCACGTGCACGACGAGCCGCGGCGCCTGCTCGAGGCGCTGCCCGGGGTGAGCCTGGTGGAGATGACCCACAACCGGGACAGCACCATCTGCTGCGGCGGCGGTGGTGGCGGGATGTGGCTCGACACCTTCTACAAGGCCAAGGGCCACCCCCGCCTTTCCGATCGAAGGGTGGAAGAGGCCCTGGCCACCGGGGCCGATGTGCTCGCCGTCTCCTGCCCCTACGAGGTCCCCAGGTTCGAGGACTCGCTGAAGGTGCTGGGCGGCGACGACCGCATGGTCGTGCGCGACGTGATGGAACTGGTAGCCGAGGCCCTGGCGGATTGATGGGCCGAGTGGCGGAGGGAGCGGCGAGCGAGGAGGACGGCAAGGCGCCATGAAGATCCTGGTACTGATGAAGATGGTGCCCGACATCGTGGAGGAACTGGAGGTGGCCTCCGACGGCCGTTCCCTCGACCAGGAGTACCTCCGTTTCATCGTCAACGAGCGCGACGAGTACGCCCTGGAGCAGGCGCTGCTCCTGAAGGACGGCCTCGGGGCGACGGTCACGGTGGTGGCTCCCGATGCCCCCGAGGTGGACGATGTTCTCTACACGGCGCGGGCCAAGGGCGCCGACCGCCTCATCAAGGTGACCGGCCTGCCCGCCGGGTCCGGGGCGCGGGCCACCGCCGCGGCCCTGGCCGTCACTCTGCCCGCAATAGAGGGCGCTCTCCCCGCCGACCTGGTGCTGAGCGGGTGCCAGGCCATCGACGACCTCGACGGCTTCGTGGCCCCCCTTCTGGCCGGGGCGCTGGGCGTCCCCTACCTGGGCCTGGTGAGCCGGGTGAGCGTGGATGCGGCCGCCGGGAAGGCGCAGGTCATGAAGGAGTTCGCCGGCGGGGTCATGGGGCGCTTCGAGGTCTCCCTGCCCGCCCTGTTGGGCATCCAGGGCTGCGAGAAGCCGCCGCGTTACGTTCCCGTGGCCAAGGTGAGGGCGGCGATCGGCGCCGGAGGCATCGAGGCGGTGGAGGCGTCGGCGGGGACGGCGGTCGCCCCCGTCGAGGTGGCCGCCCTGGCCAAGCCCGAGGCGGCGGGGCACGCCGAGATGCTGGAGGGATCGGCACAGGACGTGGCGGAGAAGGTGGCCGACATCCTCGCCGCCCGTGGACTGCTCTGAGGAGAGGCCAATGGCAGGCAACGTCTGGATCGTGGCGGAGTCCTGGAAGGGGTCCATCTCGGATGCCACCTACGAGGCCCTGGCCCTGGGGCGCGAACTCGCCGACGGCCTGGGGGTGCGCCTGGAGGCGGTCCTCCTCGGCCATGGCGCCCGCGCCGCGGCGGCCTCGCTGGGTCGCGCCGACGGCGTGCTCTACGTGGACCATCCGGCGCTGGCCGACGGCGTCGGGGAGGAGACCAGCCGCGCTCTCGCCGCGCTGGCTGCGGCCCGGGGGCCGGGCCTGATCCTGGTGCCTACCACCAACGTCAGTTGGGATTTGCTCGGGCTGCTGCCGGCGCGTCTCGAGGCTCCCCTGGTCAACTTCTGCCGCGAAGCGGTGGTCTCGGGCGGCGGCGTTGAGTTCACCAGCCTCCTGTACGGCGGGAAGATGGCGGCGACGGTCGGCGCCGGCGCCGGGCCGGTGGTGGTGGCGGTGCTGCCGGGCGTCCGCCCCGCCGAGGCGGGCAAGGGAGGTGCCGCCCCCGCGGTGGAGGAGGTCGTCGCCGACTTCGTCGTGGGCGGCGGGGTGCGCTGGTTGGAGTACGAGGAGCCCGAGGCGGGCGACGTCGACATCACCCAGCAGGACTTCCTCGTCGCCGTGGGCCGGGGGATCAGCAACGAGGCCAACGTGGAAGTGGCCGAGGAACTGGCGGCGGCGCTGGGCGGGGCGGTCTGCGGGTCGCGTCCGGTCATCGACCAGGGCTGGCTGCCGCTGGTGCGGCAGGTGGGCAAGTCGGGAGCCACCGTCAAGCCCCGCTTCTACGTGGCGGCCGGGATCAGCGGCGCTCCCGAGCACACCGAGGGGATGAAGGACGCCGAACTGATCGTGGCGGTCAACATGGATCCCAGCGCCCCCATCTTCTCGGTGGCGCATTACGGCATCGTCGAGGACGCCACCGATGTGCTGGAGGCCCTGGCCGAGGCCGTGCGGAAGCGGAAGGGATAGGAGCCATGGCCGACCCCACCACTTCGAGCCTGCTGGGCATCCCCGGGTACGCCTTCCTGTGGGTGCTCACCCTGGCGGCGCTTGCCCTGTTCGGCCTGCGCGCCTACCGGCTGGCTGCGGCCTTGGGCCGGGGCCGGCGCGAGCCGCGCTGGGATCACCTGCCGCGTCGGCTGTGGATGACGGTGACCAACGTGGCCGGGCAGCGCCGCATGTTCGACAATCCCGGGATCGGCCTGGCCCACCTGGTCATCTTCTGGACCTTCCTGTTCTACGCCTTCAGCTTCGCCTGGAACCTGCTCCGCGGTCTTCTGCCCTTCCTGCCCCTCCCCTACGCCGACGAGGTCGCCTGGGTCTCCTTCCCCATGGAGTGGCTCACCGTGGCGGCCGTGGTGGCGTTGGCCGGGGCGGCGGTGCGCCGCTACTTCTTCACCCCGGAGCGCCTGGAGCGGTCGCGCGACGCCACCATCATCCTGCTGCTCATCTCCCTGCTGTTGGTCACCTTCCTCGTGGGCCAGGGAGCCAAAGTGGCCGCCGAGGAGGGCCCGGCGTCGTGGAGCCCGGTGGGGGGCCTCATCGGCGGCTGGCTCGACGGCCTGGGCCGGGCGGGGGCCGAGCACCTGTTCGTGGCGATGTGGTGGGTGCACATGGCGGCCGTCCTGGGCTTCCTCGCCTACCTCCTCTACTCCAAGCACCTCCATCTGCTGGCCTCCCCCTTCAGCGTCTTCGCCGCCTCGCTGGAGCCGGGTGGCATGCCTCTGCCGTCGGAGGGCGCCGCCCGCTTGGAGGAGTTCACCTGGCGCGAGCTGTACAACGGCCTGGCCTGCGCCGAGTGCGGGCGCTGCGACCGGGCCTGCCCAGCTTTTACCTCCGGGGGTGTCCTCTCCCCCAAGGACCTGATCCACGAGGTCAAGCTGCTGGTCCTCGATGCCGCTCGCGGCGACGGCCACCGGGATCTCATCGCCACGGTGGGGGCGGAGGCCATCTGGGCCTGCACCACCTGCGGGGCCTGCATGGAGCGCTGCCCGGTCTTCAACGAGCACATCCCCCTGATCGTCCAGATGCGCCGCCAACTGATGGTCCGCGGCGAGGTGGGCACCGGGGTGCAGGACATGCTCACCGGCCTCACCCGGTACGGGAACTCCTTCGGCCAGTCCCCCCGCAACCGGGCCAAATGGGCCCGCGACCTGGAGTTCGAGGTCAAAGACGCCCGCAAGGATCCGGCGGAGTACCTGTGGTTCGTCGGCGACTACGCCTCGTTCGACCCCCGGGTCCAGGAGGTCACCCGCTCGGTGGCCCGGGTGTTCCATCGGGCCGGCCTCGATTTCGGGATCCTGGCGGAGGGTGAGCAGAATGCGGGGAACGACGTTCGCCGCCTGGGCGAGGAGGGCCTTTTCGAGATGCTGCGGGACAAGAACCTCGCGGCCCTGGAGTCGTCCTCGCATCGGGCCATCGTCACCACCGATCCCCATACCTACCACGCCCTCAAGCACGAGTACGGCCTGAACGGGCGGGTGCGGCACTACACCGAGGTCTTGGACGATCTGGTCTCCTCGGGACGGCTCCCGGTGGCTCCCAGCGGCGGGGGCCGCGTCACCTACCACGACCCCTGCTACCTGGGACGCTACGGGGGCATCTACGACCCGCCCCGGCGGCTCCTGCGGTCGCTCGGCCTGAAGGTGAGCGAGATGCCGCGCAACCGTTCGGCGGCCTACTGCTGCGGTGCCGGCGGCGGCCGGATCTGGATGGAGGACGCTCCTGGGGGCGGGGAGCGCCCGGCGGAGAGTCGGGTGCGGGAGGCTGCCGGCCTCGACGGGGTGGGCACCATGGTGGTGGCCTGTCCGAAGGACCTGGTGATGTTCCGCGACGCCCTCAAGACCACCGGGTTGGAGGGGGCGCTCGCCGTGCGGGATATCGTTGAACTGGTGGAAGACGCCATCGGCGCGACACAGAGGAGCGAGGCATGAGTGCCGAAACCAACGGCCAGCCGAAGATAGGGGTGTACGTCTGCCACTGCGGCACCAACATCGCCGCGACAGTGGACGTCGAGGCGGTCCAGGAGTTCGCCGCGGGACTGCCCGGGGTCACGGTGTCGCGGGCCTACAAGTACATGTGCTCCGACCCGGGCCAGGAGATGATCAAGGAGGACATCCGGGCCAACGGCCTGGAACGGGTGGTGGTGGCCTCCTGCTCTCCCAGCCTCCACGAGGCCACCTTCCGGCGGGCCACCGCCGAAGGAGGGATCAACCCCTACTACTTCCAGATGGTGAACATCCGCGAGCACGACTCCTGGGTGCACACCGACATCGCCGAGGCGACCGCCAAGGCCAAGGACCTCTTGCGAGCCGCGGTGCATCGGGTTCGCTTCCACAAGCCGCTGGAGCGCTCCCGGGTGGACGTCAACCCGGCGGTCATGGTGGTGGGGGGCGGCATCGCCGGCATCCACGCCGCGCTCACGCTGGCCAACGCCGACAAGAAGGTCTACCTGGTGGAGCGGGAGCCTTCGATCGGCGGGCACATGGCCCAATTCGACAAGACCTTCCCCACCCTCGACTGCGCCGCCTGCATCCTCACTCCGAAGATGACCGAGGTGCGGGGCCACCCCAACATCACCCTGTGGACCATGGCCGAAGTCGACAAGGTCGACGGGTACGTGGGCAACTACAAGGTGACGGTGCGCCACAAGCCCCGCTTCATCATCGAGGAAGCCTGTGTCGGGTGCCTGGAGTGCATCGAAGTCTGCGTGTTCCGCCGGGGCAAGACCCCCGACGAGTTCAACCTGGGCCTCAGCATGCGCAAGCCGGTGTACATCCCCTTCCCTCAGGCGGTGCCCCCGGTGGTGGTCATCGATCAGGACGCCTGCATCGAGTTCCGCACCGGCCGCTGCAAGAAGACCTGCGTCGAGATCTGCGCCGACCGCAACGCCATCGACTTCACCCAGACCGAGACCTTCGACGAGGTCGAGGTGGGGGCGGTCATCCTGGCCACCGGCTTCAAGGCCTTCGACCCCAAGCGCACCCCGTCGTACGGGCACGGGGTCTACCCCAACGTCTACACCGCCATGGAGTTGGAGCGCCTGGTGAACTCTTCGGGACCCACCGAAGGGCACGTCACCCTGCGCGACGGGCGCACTCCCGAGGTGGTGGGGATCGTCCACTGCGTCGGCAGCCGCGACGTGAACACCAACGAGCACTGCTCGCGGGTCTGCTGCATGTACTCCCTGAAACTGGCCCACCTCATCAAGGAGAAGACCGGGGCGGAGATCTACAACTTCTACATCGACATCCGGGCCCCCGGCAAGGGCATGGAGGAGTTCTACAACCGGGTGGCCGAGGAGGGGGTCCACTTCATCAGGGGCAAGGTGGCCGACGTCTACCCGGAGGCGGGCAACACCGGGAGGGTGATCCTGCAGGCCGAGGACACCCTGCTCGGCCGGGTGCGCAAGATCCCGGTGGACATGGTGGTGCTGGCCACCGGCCTCGAGGCCCAGGCCGATGCCGAGGCGGTGCGGCGCACCTTCAACATCACCTGCGGAGGCGGCGGCTTCTTCATGGAGCGCCACCCCAAGCTGGCGCCGGTGAGCACCTTCACCGACGGCATCTTCCTGGCGGGCGCTTGCCAGGGGCCCAAGGACATCCCCGACACCGTGGCCCAGGCCGGGGCGGCAGCCGCCGAGGCCCTGGCCCTGGTGGACAGAGGGTTCGTGGAGATGGAGCCCAACACCGCCTACGTGGTGACCGAGGAGTGCTCGGGGTGCAAGACCTGCATCCCGCTCTGCCCCTACACCGCCATCACCCGGGTTGACGGCAAGGCTCAGATCAACCCGGTGCTCTGCAAGGGCTGCGGCACCTGCGTGGCCGCCTGCCCGTCGGGTTCGATCCGGCAGAACCTGTTCGAGGACGAGCAAATCTACGAGGAGATCCTGGGGGTGCTGGCCGATGCCTGAACCTACCGAGAACCTGCAGGAGAGCACGGCCAACGGCTGGGAGCCGAAGATCGTTGCTTTCTTCTGCAACTGGTGCACCTACCTGGCGGCCGACCTGGCCGGCACCTCCCGCATGAAGTACGCGCCGAACGCGCGGGTCATCCGGGTGATGTGCTCCGGCCGCGTCGACCCCCAGTTCGTCATGGAGGCCTTAGCCAGGGGCGCCGACGGGGTGCTCGTCGGGGGCTGCCACTTCGGCGACTGCCACTACCAGGCGGGCAACCACAAGGCGCTGCGGCGCTTCCGCTTGCTGCAACGGGTGCTGATGGGCTTGGGCATCGAAGAAGAGCGGATCCGCCTGGAGTGGATCTCGGCGGCCGAGGCCGACAAGTTGCGCGACGTCATGAACGAGATGGTGGCCCAGATCAAGGCCCTGGGTCCGCTGGACCTGGAAGTGCCGGCCGAGGGGTTCCCCGAGCTGGCCGATGTGGAGGAGGTGACGGCATGAGCGAGAAGCCCAAGGTCGCCTTCTACTGGTGCTCCTCCTGCGGCGGATGCGAGGAGGCGGTGGTCGATCTGGCCGAAGGCATCCTCGACGTGGTGGCCGCGGTGGACATCGTCTTCTGGCCGGTGGCCATGGACTTCAAGAAGGCCGACGTCGAGGCCATGGAGGACGGATCCATCCTGG
>VGBK01000025.1 GCA_016870535.1 Actinomycetota bacterium
CCGGCGAGACGATCCCGCCCCGGCCCTCCTTGCAGGCGGTTGTTCCCCGGGCCGTCGATGAGGTGGTCGTCGCCGGCCCCGCCCAACAGGGTGTCGTTGCCCCGGCCCCCGATGAGGCGGTCGTCGCCGGCGCCCCCGTACACCACGTCGGCGCCCGCCCCGGCGCACACCAAGTCGTCCCCGCCCCGGGCGTAGATGACGTCGTCGCCCTCACCGGCCCAGATCACATCGGGCCCGTCGGTCCCGACCAGGACGTCGGCCCGGTTGGTGCCCACGATGGTGGCCGGGACCCCCAGACAACTCGGGGTCCCCCGGGCCCCGGCCGCCGGGACGGTGGCGGCCAGCAAGGAGGTGGCCACCACCGAGAGCACGAAGCCGACCTGCATAAGTCGCAACCTCACCCTCGCCAGGGTATCGCAGCCGCCGGTCAAGTCCCCGCTCAGCGCGGTCCGGCCACCTGGACGGTCAAGCGGAACTCCTGATAGCCGTGGGTGAGGGTGAAAGTGGTGCGCCCCTCCCCCACCGCGATGAAGGAGAACTCCTGGTAGGGCGCCCGGCCCCGATCCGGCTCGGAAGGGAAGAAGCGCAGGTCATCGCCGCCGGCGAGCACTGCCGGGTTGGGAGGCACCCTCACCACCCATCCCGGATCCCCGTGGCCGGCTAGAGGCAGCCGGGGCACCACCTCGTCGCCGATGCGCACGCGCAGCACCCGGTTGTCGTCGGCGATGGAGAGGCGGAAGGTCAGCGACTGCATCCCGTCGGTAGCGGCGGAGGGTGTGACCGCCGGCTCGCCGCAGGCAATCAGACTCACCGCGCAGGCGGCCGCCGCCACCAACCCCTTCACGCGCGTCATCGCCATCTCGCCGTTCCCCTCAACGCCCCCATCACCTCTGCCGATGGGGGATGTGGGAGGAATGATGCTCGCGGTGGTCCACATTCACAAGACGGCGGGAACCACGCTGGCGGGTGTCCTGAAGCACGCCAACGGCGGAACCCACTGCGACGTCCTGGCCGAAGATGCCGCGGCTCCCTACTTCTCCGCCGCCGACCTGCGGCGCCTGCGGCGCTGGTACCCGCGTCTGCGCAGCATCCTGGGGCACGACGTGCGGGTGTACTCCGACCTGGAGACCGAGGTGCCCGACGTCCACTGGGTGGCCTTCCTCCGCGAGCCGCTGACCCGCACCGCCTCCCACTACCAGTACGACGTGCAGCGCGGCGGGGTAGATCTGCCCTTCGAAGAGTGGATCACCCACGACGCGGTGCGCGACCGTCAGACCCGGATCCTGGCGGGACCCGGCGGCACCGCCGAGGAGGCGATTGCCCTGCTGGGCCGCTTCGCCTTCGTCGGCCTCACCGAGCGCTTCGACGAGTCGCTGGTGATGCTGGGCCGCCGTGCCGGCATCAGGGACCTGCGCTATGCGAAGAAGTGGGTGGCCCCCCACGACGACATCAAGCAGCGCCTGCTGAGCGATCCGCCGACCCGGGAGATGCTGGTTGCGGTCAACCGCGAGGACCTGGCGGTGTACGAGCACGTGCGGCGCGAGGTCTACCCCAAGCAGCAGGCCGAGTACGGCATCACCCTCGACACGGACGTGGCCTGGTTCCGTCGCCACAACCAGGAGACCACCCAGCGCCGCATGTACGCCAGCCTGCGTTACGCCGCCTACGTGGCCAAGTGGCGGTGGGGCTACCACCCGTGGGTGGAGCGCCGCCGCCGCCGGGCGGCCGCCGTTCCTTCCTAAGGGGCCGCGCGGATTGGGCGAGCGGAGCGAGACCCATCCGCCGGACCCCCGCCCGAAGGCGCAGCTTCTTCGGGCGGAACAGACCAGACAGCGGGCGAAGCCCACCGCCTATCCGCTAGGCCCCTAAGACGCTGCTACCTTCCTGTCGGGGCCGGTAGCTCAATCGGCAGAGCAGCGGGCTTTTAACCCGAAGGTCGTGGGTTCGACCCCCACCCGGCCCACCGTCTGCGGGACCTGCTGGGCCGCCGCCTTCTCGGCGGCGGCGTTGGGGGTGGGGTGGGTTTTCTCTTGTTGCCTGCGGGCTGCGGCGCGGGTGGGGGTTGAGGGTTCCCGGGTGGGGAGGGTCGGTGGGAGATGGTTCGACCCCCACCCGGCCCACAGTGGCGGGCCCGGCCCGCTGCCGAACCTCTCACGGCTGCCGAGGAGGCGCGCCGTCCCAAGTGGGGGCTCGTCCTATGGCAAGCTCTTCCGGGTGGAGTGGCAGCACGGGCGTGATGCTGCCAGCCGAGGCTCTAGTCTGGGCTGGTGCCGGTGAAATGCTGCTACTGCGGGCAGAGCCACACACTGGCCGTCGAGGTCAGGGCCTGCGCCGAAGCTGCTGGGTTTGTCACGGCTGAGTATCGAACACGTCGTGGAAGCAGCTACGGGCCCGCCCCGCGGGACCGCAACGAGAAGTTGAGCCTGCGGGAACTGATGCTTCGGTTCCCAACAGATCCGGAGGAAAGGCTTTGGCGACGTTTGGATAAGAAGCAGGTAGATGGCTTCAAGTTTCATCGCCAGTACCTGATCCGAGGATGGATCGTCGACTTCTACTGCCCTGCCGGTCGGCTCATCGTCGAGGTTGACGGCACCAGCCACCTCGCGCGTCGCTCCGAAGACCGGTCCCGGGACGAGATCCTGCGCGCTTGGCGGTACCGGACTCTCCGTATCTCGGCGGCTCGGGTGTACAGGGATCTTGACGGCGTCGTGAAGGAGATCAGACAAGTGCTCGACCATCCTGCGGCGCGTCGACGTCGCGATAGGTATCGGCGGTCTGCCCAGGCACGCACGGTTTGAGGGTGCGCCGCACGAGGAGGGCAGGCACTGTCTGCGGGACCTGCTGGGCCGCCGCCTTCTCGGCGGCGGCGTTGGGGGTGGGGGGTTGTCTCTTCTTGCCTGCGGGCTCGGGCGAGAGGCTGTGGCGGGGTGGTTTCCGCGGGTGGCGGGTCGGTAGGGTGGCGCCTCAGCCTCTGTCCACCTCACGCAGTATGTCGAGGGCTTCCGCAATGGTCATGCCGGGCACCAGTTCCGGCCGGTACAGCATCTCGATGACCGCCCGGTCGATGCCGAGGTAAGAACCGGTCTCCGTCCACCCCTGGTAGAAGATGCTGTCGGGGTACTCCCACGAATCGTTCAGCGGCCCCAGGCCCTGGGTGAACTCCTCCCGGATCAGGTGGGCCCGTTCGGCGGCGGTGAGGCCGGTGGTGGAGATCAGCACCCGGCCCCGGACGATCGCTCCGTCGCCGTCCCACCAGATGTAGACGAACCCCAGGTTCCCCGGCACGTAGTTGGGCTCGATGGAGGGGAATTCCGCTTCGGGCACGAAGTAGATCTCGACGTTCGGGTCCGACTCCACCAGGCCGATCTCGATGGTGCCGATGATGCCGTTCAGGTCGGCGATCACCTCGCCGAGGGCCGCCCGATCGCGTCGCGTCGGGGACCCGTAGACGGCGACGCGCAGGTCTTCGGTCCACTTGTGCACCACTCCGCTCGCCCCACCGAACTCGGCCCCGCCGGCCACCTCGGCGAAGTAGGCGATCTCCTCCGGGCTGTAGGCGAGGGACGGCGCCGTCGTGGTCGTCGTCGCCAGCACCGTCGTGGTGGTGGTGGCGGCGGTGGTGGTGGTCGCCGCCGTCGTCGAGGTGGTGGCGGTGGTGGTGGTCGCCTGGGATGTCGAAGTGGTCCCGGCTGTGGTCGTCGTGGCCTCGACGGCGGTGGTCACCGCAGTGGAGGCGCCCCCGCCACCGGACAGAAGGGCCGCCGCCACGACCACCACCGCCACGACCACCGCCAGGCCCAGCGCCCCCAGCACCCATCCCCTCCGGCGCGGTGGCGGAAGAGGAGGCGGCGGCGGAGGCGGCGGCGGCGCGGCGGAGTTGGGCTGAGGGATCACGAAGGCCCTTCGTCGGCTGCCACCATTCTGGTCGGGTGGCGTCCCCAGGCGGGCGGGCCCGCTTCGCGCCGCGGAGCCGCTCCGATCGGGCCGCCTCTCGTCTACGGTACGCCCCCACGGCCGCCACCGAGAAAGGGGTCGCCCGGTGCCCGAAGTCAGGCTGGCCTACGGCCGCTCCTTCCTGCCCCTCCGGATCCCGCAAGGCGCCACGGTCATCGAGTCCCGCCTCCTCCCCGGACTCGACGACCCGGACGCCGCCGTGCGCCGCACCCTGAGCGCCCCTCTGAGGTCTCCCGCCCTGGACGAACTCGCCCGCGGTCGTCGCACCGCCGGCATCAGCATCTGCGATGTGACCCGCCCCTACCCGCTGCGCGCCGTCCTTCCCCCCGTGCTCGACGCCCTTGCCGGCCTGCGGGTGGCCCTGTTCGTGGCCACCGGTTCCCATCGGCCCTGCACCCCGGCCGAGTTGGAGGAGATGCTCGGGGCGGACATCCGCAACGCCGTCGAAGTAGTGCAGCACGACGCCCGCCGGCCGGAGCAGCACCGCCGGGTGGGTACCTTGCCCGACAGCGGAGGGCCGGTGGAACTCAACGCCCGGTTCCTCGATCAGGACCTGCGCCTCACCCTCGGCCTGGTCGAACCGCACTTCTTCGCCGGCTTCTCCGGCGGCCCCAAGATGGTGGCCCCGGGCCTGGCCTCACTCGAGACCATCCTCGACCTGCACTCCCCGCCCCGTGTCTCCGACCGGCGCGCCGACTGGGCGGCGGTCGAGGGAAACCCGGTCCAGGAGGGCATCCGCTACGCCGCCGGCCTGGCCGCGGTCCACCTCACGGTGGAGGTGACCCAGAACCGCCGCCGGGAGATCACCGGCGTGTACGCCGGCGCCCCGTGGGAGGCGCACGCCGCCGCCGGCGCCGCCGTCCGCGAGGCGGTGATGCACCCGGTGTCCGGCCTCTACGACATCGTGGTCGCCACCAACGGCGGCTACCCCCTGGACCAGAACCTCTACCAGACCATAAAGGGCATCAGTGCCGCCGCCCGCATCGTGAAGCCGGGAGGGGTCATCCTGGCGGCGGCGGAGTGCTCCGACGGGTTCCCCGGCCACGGCGCCTACCGGGCAACGCTGGGCGCCTACCCGGGACCGGAGGCCTTCCTCGCCGCCGTCCCCCACCTCGCCCCGTCACCCGACCTCTGGCAGGTGCTGGTGCAGGCGAGAGCGCAGGCGCGAGCCCGGGTGCTCCTCCATACTGCGGGACTCACCGACGCCGAGGTGCGGGAGGCCTGGCTGGAGCCGGTCTCCGACCCGGGAGAGACCCTCGCCCGCCTGCTACGGGAGATGGGCCCCGCAGCCCGCGTCGCCGTCCTGCCCGGGGGGCCGCACGTCGTCCCCTTCCCCACCGGCGCTCGCTGACCCACCGCCTACCGGCAGGCCCTCGGCGGCCGGCTTCCCGTGGCCGAAGCCGCCCAGATGGGCGCAGGCCCGGGCGGCAGCGCGGGAGCCCGCGGCCAGCGCCGTCGCGACCGCCTCCCCCGAAAGCCAGCCCACCAGCAGCCGCGCCACCAGGGCGTCCCCCGCCCCCAGGGGGTCCACCACCCCGGCCGCCGCCGCCCGCTGATGGCACGCCTCTCCGCCCTCGCGGGCCGTCGCCCCCGCTGCCCCGCGCAGCACCACCACCAGAGACGGCCCGAGCGCCTGCGCCTCCTCGGCCAGGGCGGCGGCGGCGTCGTCGCTCATCCCGGGGCGCGACACCGCGGCGACCGCTACCAGGGAGGCGAGGCCGGGATCCACCGGCCCCTCCCCGAAGTCGTAGGAGAGCGCCACCCCGCCCGCCCAGGCCCGAACCGCGGCATCGGCCCGAGAAGTGGAGGCGAGGTGAACCAGGTCGAAGCCGGTCGGGGGGTCGACCCCACCCCACGCCGGCGACAGGGTCGCCCGGGGACAGGCCACACACCGGAAGTCGCCGCCGCCCTCGCCCGCCACCGTCACCACCGGAGTCCTCCCCCGGACGGTACGCAGGCCGGAGAGGTCCACCCCCTCCGCTTCCAGGCCGTGGCGCAGCAGGGCGCCGGCAGGGTCGTCGCCCACCACCCCGAGAAAGGCGACTGCCGCCCCGGACCGGGCGGCATAGGCGGCGGTGTTGCAGGCGTTGCCGCCGGGGAAGACCAGGCCCAGATCGCGATAGTGGTCCACCACCGCGCCGCCCACACAACAGATGCGGGGCGCCACCGTGAGGCGCGCCGGCAACGGCCCTACTCCCTCGGCCCGGCGCCCTGGTGGAGCACCGCGCTCAGGTACTCGGGGACGAGGCCGGCCAGGTAGGAGCCGCACCCGGGGGTGGCGGAACCGACGATGGGCAGGCGGTAGACCTGCGGGCTGTCGGTCAGGGGGCAAGCGGCCCGCACCTCATCGGTGTGGTTCTCCAGGGCATAGAGGCTGAGGCGCGCCGCCGTCGAGCCCAGCAGGGTCGGCACGTCGAACCATCCGTTGTCGGCCACCAGCAGCACCTGCTCCGGAGTCCCCGTCCCGATGGCCAGCAGATCCCCGTTGGTCACCGCCACCGCGCAGGCCGCCGCGTTGGCGGCAAAGGGGGTGCACTCCCCCACCGTGAAGCCGGGCCGGAAGGCGGCGGCGAAGCCGATGAGGTCGGCCGCCGCCGGAGTGGTGGCGGGGAAGGCGGCAACGGCGGCGGGGGCGTCACCCTCCCCCAGGGCGGCCCAGAACAGCCGGGCCGCCTCGAGGCGATCGTCGGCCGCCAGCGTCGTCGTGGGCCCGGCCGAGGTCGAGGTGGTGGTGGAAGTCGGCGGGGCGATGGTGGTGACGGTCGGCTCCTCCTGCTCGAACATCCCCACCAGCCAGACGAGCACCGCCGCCACCACCGCGAGGCCGCCGGCCGCCACCAGCAAGCGTCCCGACCGGCGCGGCGTGGGAACAGGCGGTTCCACCCCAAGGCGCACTTCGTCGGGCATCACCGCGCAGGCTAACGCCGGTCGGGGAGAACGGTCGGCACCGGACCGCCGCACACCGGCCGGAGCGCCCTCCGGCCGGCCAGGCTCACCAGGCGCCGGGGTCGGGGCCCGTGGCGTAGGGCAGCCCGGAGGTGCACCAGTCGCTCCAGGATCCCGGGTACAGGAGGGGCTCCGGTAGCCCGGCCAGGACCATGGCGACGATGGCGTGGCAGGCGGTGACGCCACTGCCGCAGGAGGCCACCGTGTCTCCCTCGCCGACGCCGAGGGCGCGATAGCGTCGCGCCAGGTCGTCGGCGGGGAGGAAGCACCCGTCGGGCCCCAGGTTGCCGTCGGTGGGGGCACTGCGCGCCGTGGGGAGGTGCCCGCCGATCGGGTCCACCGGGTGCTGTTCGCCGGTGTAACGGTCGGGCGCCCGGGCGTCGAGCAGCACCACCTTCCCCAGGCGGGCCCGAAGGCCCTCGCGGTCGATTTCCCGGGTGGGACCGGGACGGACCGTCATGACGGCAGGCTCCGGGCGGGCCTCCGCGGTGCTCAGCGGCAGGCCGGCGGCGACCCAAGCTTGGAGCCCGCCGTCGAGCAGGCGGGCCCCGGGATGACCGATCCAGCGCAGCATCCACCACAGACGGGCGGCGTAGATCCCCCCGGCATCGTCGTAGGCCACGATCAGGTGGTCGTCGCCCAGGCCCCGCTCTCCCAGCAGGCGGGCGAAACCATGCCGATCGGGCGGAAGGGGATGGCGGCCCGGGCCCGACGGCCGGGTGAGGTCGGAGTCGATGTCCAGGTAGACGGCACCCGGCAGGTGCCCCGCTTCGTACTCCGCCCGGTTGCGCCCGGGCTCCCCCACGTACCAGCGGACGTCGGCAAAGCGCAGACGAGGATCGCCGAGCCGCGAGGTGAGTTGGGCCGCTGAGATCAGGGGGCTCTCAGCCACCGGGGCCGACCAGGCGGTAGGCCGCCGGCGAAGGCGCCGGCACCAGGGCGCCGGGGGCGGCCGCCGCCTCCCAGGGGCGGGCCAGGACGTGCCAGGCCAGGGCCAGCGACACCACCGGCACCGCCAGGTCGGTGTGGATCCCCAGGTGGTTGTAAGTGAGGAGACCGCCGGAGAGGCGGCCCACCGATTGGGTGCCGAAGCGGAGCGACCAGCGGCGGGGTATCGGGTCGCTGACGAGTTCGCAGCCGAAGGCGGGCCCGGTCAGGTGCCAGCGCCGGCCCCACCACGAGCGCCGCACCACGCGGCCCACCTCGGCCTCCCCCTGCATCGCCACCACCGTGCCCCAGCCGGCGGGGCGCAGTTCCACCAAGGTGCCGTCGGCCAGGCGCAGCAGTGAGGTGTGCCTGGTGGGCACTCGCTGCAGTTCGGCCAGCACCTTGCGCTCCTGGAGCAGGCGCCAGCGATTCGACAGGAACGCACTCTCGAAGCGGCAATCGCCCACGACGGTGGGAAAGCGCGACAGGCGGTAGGTCATGTGCAGAGGGTAGCCCGCGCCCGGGGGGCGGGGGAGAGAAACCGGTTCCGGCGTGGCTCAGGCTCGACTGTTCTCTTGCCGGATGGTGCCGGCGCGGCTGGGTAGCCGCAGCACGACGGTGAAGGCGACCACCGCGGCAGCGGCCAGCACCAGGCGGGCGACCAGGCTGTGCAGGAGGAACACCCCGCTCAACCCGAACGAGAGGACCATGACCCCGAGGACGATCCACTTGGTGCGCCGCGGCATGGCCGCGCCGGAGCGGAACGGGGCGATGATGGGGCCCAGGCGGGGATGGTTCACCAGCCAGCGGTAGAGGCGGTCCGAGGAGCGGGCGAAGCACCAGGCGGCGAGCAGCAGGGGGGCGACGGTGGGCACCAGGGGCAGGAAGATGCCGACGACTCCCACCCCCACGGCCACCAGCCCGGCGACGACCAGCAGGGGTCGCGCCCAGGCCGGCATCCGGCGGGGGCTGACCTCCATTCCCGGAGGGTATGCCTGCGCCCCCCCGTACCGCAACCGCCGCTCCGGCCGCGATAGGCCGTCTGCCGGTCTCACCGCCGGCGCTCGCGTTACGATCGCCTGGTGGACCTGCACCTCCTCGACGGCACCTACGAGTTGTTCCGCAACTACTACGGAGCGCCGCCGCGAACCTCTCCGGACGGCATGGGGGTGGGAGCGGTGCAGGGCCTCCTGGCCGGCACCCTGAGCCTCCTCCAGGGCGGCGGCGTCACTCACCTGGGCGCCGCCTTCGACACCGTGATCCGCTCCTTCCGCAACGACCTGTTCCCCGGGTACAAGAGCGAGGCCGGGGTGCCCGCCGACCTCCTCGCCCAGTTCCCGGTGGCGGAGGAGGGCCTCGAAGCCCTGGGGGTCGTGGTCTGGAGGATGACCACCTACGAGGCCGACGACGCCCTGGCCACCGCCGCGGCGCGCTTCACCGACGAGGTGGACCGGGTGGTGCTGATGAGCCCCGACAAGGACCTGGCCCAGTGTGTCGACGGGCAGCGCGTGGTCTGCTACGACCGGCGCAAGGGGTCCTTCATGGATGAGGCCGGAGTGTGGAAGAAGTTCGGGGTGGCCCCCGGGTCGATCCCGGACTACCTGGCGCTGGTGGGCGACAGCGCCGACGGCCTGCCCGGGGTGCGCGGCTGGGGGGCGAAGACCACGGCGGCGGTACTGGCGGCGTATCCCCATCTGGAGGACATCCCGCTCGAGGCACCCCTGTGGAAGCCGCCGGTACGCGGGGCGGAGCGTCTGGTGGAGGCGCTGCGGGGAAGCCTGGCCGAGGCTCTCGTCTACCGCTTCCTGGCGACGCTGCGTCGCGACGTGCCGCTGGCCGAGCGCCTGGAGGATCTCGAGTGGCGCGGGGTGCCGCGGCAACGCTTCCTCGAGTTCTGCGAACGCTGGGGCTTCGCCGCCCTCCGGGACCGGCCCAGACACTGGCGAGACTGATCGGCGGCCTCTCCTTCAGCCCGGACCAGGTCGGGACGGGGCCGTCTCCTCGCCGAGCCCCGGAGCCACCGCCCCCTGAGGGGCAGCACGGTTCACCCCGGCTTCACCCCGCCGCCGTCCTGCGGTCACCCGGGCCGCGTACCTTGCAGCCGAGGCCATGGCCCGCCACCATTCTCGCCGCCCCTACCTAGCATCTCTCTCGCCCCGGCCCGAGATTGGAGGGCGGGGCCGACCGACGAGGAGATCGACATGACCGATCAGGACGACAAGGATCGCGTAGAGGAGTTCAAGGTCAAAGGGGAGGAGTTGCTCGCCAAGGTCAAGGAACTCATCCGCGAGGGCAACATCCGCCGCATCATCATCGACAACGAGGAGGGGCGCACCCTCATCGAGATACCCATGACCATCGGGGTGGTGGGAGCGCTGCTGCTGCCGGTGCTGGCGGCAGTGGGTGCGGTGGCGGCCCTCGTCACCAACTGCACCATCCGAGTAGAGCGGCGCGGGAACACGGCGTGACCGCCGCCGCCCGGGTCGAGAACGCCACCAAGGTGTACGGCGCGGGCGACGCCGAGGTGCGTGCCCTCGACGACATGACGGTGTCTTTCGAGAAGGGCCGCTTCGCCGCCATCATGGGGCCGTCGGGTTCGGGCAAGTCCACCTTGCTGCACTGCATCGCCGGGCTGGACTCCCTCACCTCCGGCAGCGCCTACATCGGCGAGGTGCGCCTGGGCGACCTCAACGACCGCGCCCTCACCCTCCTGCGCCGGGAGAAGGTGGGCTTCGTCTTCCAGGCCTTCAATCTGATCCCCACCCTCGATGCCGCCGAGAACATCACTTTGCCCATCGACATTGCGGGGGCCGACGTCGATGGGGCCTGGTTCGACGCCGTGGTCGACACCATGGGGTTGCGCGACCGCCTGCGCCACCGGCCCGCCGAACTGTCGGGCGGGCAGGTGCAGCGGGTCGCGGCCGCGCGCGCCCTGGTATCGCGGCCCGAGATCGTCTTCGCCGACGAGCCGTCGGGGAACCTCGACTCCAGGGCCAGCGACGAGTTGATGCGCTTCCTGCGCCGGGCCGTGGACGAGTTCGGCCAGACCATCGTGATGGTGACCCACGACCCCCGGGTGGCGGCCTTCAGCGACCGGGTGGTGTTCCTGGCCGACGGGCGCTGCATCGACGAGATGGGCGACCCCACCGCGGAGGCGATCCTCGACCGCATGAAAGCCCTGGGGGACTGAGTTGCTGCGCCTGGCCCTGAAGGGCGCCATGGGGCACAAGGGGCGTCTCTTCCTCATGGCGACGGCGATCATCCTGGGGGTCGCCTTCATCGCCGGGTCCTACGTGTTCACCGACACCTTGAAGGGCGCCTTCGACGTCCTCTTCGAGCAGGACACCGAGGTCGACCTGGTGGTGCGGGCCGACGTCAAGTTCGGCTTCGACACCGGCCGGGTGCCGGCCTCCCTGCTCCCCGAGGTGGCCGCCATCCCGGGTGTGGAGCGGGCCTTGCCCTCGGTGCAGGGCACGGCCCAGCCCCTGGACAAGGAGGGCAAGCCGATCGGCGGCATGGGCCCGCCGAACCTGGCCTTCTCGTGGAGCGAGGCCGAGGCGGAACTGACCGAACTGGTGATGCGCGACGGCCGGGCCCCCGAGGGCCCCCGTGAGGTGGCCATCGACGCCTTCACCGCCCGGCGGTACGGCTTCGCCCTGGGCGACACCATCCGCATCAACCTGCCAAACCGGGTCGGCGAGTTCGAGGTGGTGGGCACCGCCGGCTACGGCACCGCCGACAACCTGCTGGGAGCCACCCTGGTCCTCTTCGACCTGGAGACCGCCCAGGTGGCTCTGAACTTCGGCGAGACCTACAGCCAGATCGCGGTGTTCGCCGCCGAAGGGGTCGACCCGCAGGCGCTGCTCCCGGCGGTGGAGGCGATCTTGCCCGACGGCACCGAGGCCATCCTCGCCGACACGCAGATCGAGGAGGGACGGGCCGGGGTGGAGGAGGGGGTGGGCTTCTTCAACACCCTGCTCCTGGCCTTCGCCGGCATCGGCATCTTCGTGGGCGCCTTCCTGATCCAGAACACCTACCGCATCGTGGTGGCCCAGCGGACCCGGGAACTGGGGATGCTGCGGGCCGTGGGAGCCACCGGCCGCCAGGTCACCTGGATGGTGATCCTCGAAGCGCTGGCGGTGGGTTTGGCCGCATCGGCCGTGGGCGTGGGAGTGGGAGTAGTGCTCGCCGTGGGTTTGCGGGCCCTGCTCGCCCTGCTCGGCATCGACTTCCCGCAGGGCAGCCTGGTGGTGCTGCCCCGCACGGTGGTGGTCGGACTGGTGGTGGGGACGGTGGTCACCATGGCCTCGGCGATCCTGCCGGCGCGCAAGGCGTCCAAGATCCCGCCGGTCGCCGCCCTGCGCGAACTGGAATCGACCTACTTCAAGTCGCTCCGTCTGCGGGCCGCCGCCGGGGCCGGCATCGTGGCATTGGGCATCGCCCTGCTGCTGGTGGGCCTCTACACCGACTGGGGCAACGCCCTGCTGGTCACCGGCATCGGGGCGGGGGTCACCTTCATCGGGGTGTCCACCGTGGCCCCACTGTTCGCTCGCCGGTTCGGCCGGGTGGTCGGCAGCCCGCTGCCGCGGCTGTACGGGGTGGTGGGGCGCCTGGCCCGGGAGAACGCGGGGCGCAAGCCGCGTCGCACCGCGGCCACGGCCTCCGCCCTGATGATCGGGGTGGCCCTGGTCACCGTGGTGGCCACCATCGTGGCTTCGGCCAAGCAAAGTGTCGAGGGCACGGTGCGCGACGAGGTCATCGGTGAGTATCAGGTGCAGCCGACGGCGTTCGGCAACCCCTTCGCCGGGGGGCTGAGCCCGGAGGTGGCGACGCGGCTCCGCGCCCTGCCCGAAGTGGCGGTGGCCTCGGCCTACCGCATCGGCGAATGGCGTGAGCCCGGAGGTGAGGACGTCGGCACCGGCTACGGGCCGCAGACGGGTGTCGAGTACCTGATCTCCCTGGACCAGGGCGCCGACCAGGTGGTGCGCCTCGGGGTGTCCGCCGGGGAGTTCGGCCGCCTGAGCGAACCGGGGACGGCGATGCTGCACCGGGACTACGCCGCCGAGAAGGGCCTGGCCGTGGGCGACACTTTCCCCATCGAGTTCCCCGGCGGCACCGTGGAGGACCTCGAGATCGTGGCGATCTTCGGCGCCAACCTGTTCCAGACGCAGGTGGCGATCTCGCCGGAGGCTTTCGCCGCCCACTACCAGTGGGACCGCGACCAGATGGTGATCCTGCTGCTGGCCGAGGGAGTCGATGCCGAGGCGGTGCGCCCGATGCTGGAGGCCATCGTCGCCGACTACCCCAACGCCGAACTGAACAACGCCGACGAGTACGTGGAGAAGGTGGCGGCGCAACTGGACATGCTGCTGAACGTGCTCACCGGCATGCTGGCCATGGCCATCGTGATCGCTCTGCTCGGCATCGCCAACACCCTGGCCCTGTCCATCATGGAGCGGAAGCGGGAGATCGGCCTGCTGCGGGCGGTGGGCATGACCCGGCGACAGGTGCGGCGCATGATCCGCCAGGAGGCGGTGCTCATCGCCGTGTTCGGGGCGGTCGTGGGGGTGCTGGTGGGCGTCGGCCTCGGAGTGGCGGTGGTCGCCGCCATCGGGAGCGGCATCAGCCTGGCGATCCCCTGGCCGAACTTGCTGATCTACCTGGTGCTGGCGGCCGTGGGCGGCGTGGTGGCCTCGATCCTTCCCGGCTGGCGGGGCTCGCGCCTCGACGTGCTCGACGCCATCGCCTACGAGTAGTCGGGAGATCGGCCGCCGCCGAACGACTCACGGCGCGGCCGATCCTCCCCGTGCCCCCAAGCGGCGAGCAGCCCGCGCAAGGCGCCCACGAAGACCAGCGGCGAGTCGAGCAGCAGGTGGTGGTAGGCCCCCGGCAGGCACACCACCGGGGCGCCGGGCCCCATCATCTCGGCGGTGTAGGCGGCGACGTCCGCCGTGACCACCTCGCTGCGCTCCCCGAAGATCAGGGCGAGGCGGCAGCGCGCCTCGGGCAGCAGGTCGCCGACCGGCAGCCGGGGGCGGCCGAATACCTGAGGGTCGAACTTCCACGTCCAGCCGCCCGCCACCTCCCGGACCGAGTGGGCGGCGATGTGGCGGAAGATCGCCGGGTGGACGCCGGGCTGGCCGGGGATCAGCCGGAAACGGCCCTCGGCTTCAGCTCTGGTGGCGTGGGCTCCGAGGACGCGGAGGGCCCGCGTGCGGGAGCCCTCCTGCGATTCGGGATCGGGACGGCGCAGCGGGGCGTCGACCAGGATGGCCCCGGCGAGGGAATCGCCGTGATCCCGGGCCGCCTGAATGGCGATCAGGCCCCCCATGCTGTGTCCCACCAGCACCGGAGGCTCGGGGAAGGCGGCGCGCTCCGCTACCGCCATGACTTCCCCCGCCCAGGCCTCCAGCGAGTAGGCGCGGCGCCGGCCGCTGTCGCCGTGGCCGCTGAGATCGAGCGCCACGCAGTCCCAGGAGTCGGCCAGCAAGGGAGCGAGGAAAGACCACCAGTGGGCATGGGCGGCGCCCCCGTGCACCAGCACCAGACCCGGCAGGCCGGCCGAGCCCCAGGCAAGGAAATGGATGGGGCAGCCGCCGACCTCCACCACCCCCTCGTCCCGCGGGGCCGCCAGGGCGGCGGTGAACCAGTCCGGCGTCTCGGCGGCGAGGCTCACCCCAACTCCAGGCCGGGCCAAGCCCTCCCGAACGCCGTCTCGAGCACCTCTGCCGGGTAGGGCCCGCCGGCGGCGGCCGCCTGGGCGGCGGACAGGCCCATGGCGTGGCGCTCCAGGGCGAGACGGGCCACGTCGGCCAGATCGCGCTGCTGGGCGGCCACGAAGCCCGCATCCACCACCGCTCCGTGCCCCGGCACCACCGGCCCGGCGGCCAGCGGGAGCAGGCCGGCCACGGCATCGGGCCATTCCAGGGGAAAGGAGTCGTGGAAGGCGGGCGGAGCGCTCTCCTCGATCAGGTCGCCGGCGAACAGCACCCCGGCGTCGGGCACCAGGGCGACGATGTCGTTGTCGGTGTGGCCCCGCCCCAGGTACTGCAGTTCGATGACCCGTCCGGCCAGAGCCAGGGTGGCCGCGCCGTCGAAGGTGTGGTCGGGAGGGGTGATCACCACCTCGTCGAACTGCGCCGCGTGACCCGGGGCCCACTCTTTGACCTCGCGTCGCATCCGCTCCCCCCGCAGCCTCAGGGCCAGGGCACAGCGCTCGTGCCCCCAGATGGGAACGGGCAGGAACACGGCGTTGCCGAAGGTGTGGTCCCAATGGTGGTGGGTGTTCACCACCCAGCGCACCGGGTGAGGGGTGAGGCGGCTCAGGTCGGCGAGCAGTTCCCGTGCCTGGCCGTAGTGGGCCCTGGTGTCGACCACCAGCACTCCGTCGCCGCAGATCACAACGCCCACGTTCAGGTCGAGCGACTCGTAGCGTTTCGAGAAGACGCCGCCGCCGAGTTCGATCCAGTCGTAGAGGCCGGCCACCGGGCCAGACTAGGTGACGGCCACTGCCTCACCAGCCGGCATCCCCGATGGCGAAGAGGTACCCCTCCAGGCTGCCCACCAGCACCACCCCGTTGTTGGCCACCGCCGGGGAGGCGATCAGCGCGGCTCCCACCCGGGGCTGGCGCAAGCAGAACTCGTCGTCGAAGTCGTCCGGGAAGGCGCCGTTGCGCGACTGCTGCCCCAGGTAGATGGCCCACACCTCGGCCCGGGTGGCCAGATCCACCGCGTACAGGCCGCCGTCGTCTCGCGGCAGGATCACCCGGCCCGACACCACCGCCGGCGACGGCCAGTGCGGATAGCAGTAGGCCCCCACCTCCGTGGACCAACGGGTCCGGCCGTCGGCCGCTCCCAGAGCCACCAGTCGGTTCGAGTACGGCTCCCCGTACAGCAGCAGGTCGCCCACCACCGCCGGGGAGGAACGCACGTTGGCCCAGTCCGACTTGATCCCGGCGGCATCCACCGCCCGCCAAAGGATCTCACCCGTCACCCGGTCGAGGGCCACCAGGCCCGGTTCGCCGAACACGTCCCCCCGCACCAGCGCCAGCACCACCGCCTCCCCGGCCACCGTCGGGGCGGCGAAGATGCGCAACTGGTTCCCCTCTCCGGCGCGGCCGTCGATCGTCGTCCGCCAGATCACGTTGCCCTGCAGGCCCAGAGCCACCACCTCGCGCTGCTCCCCGGCCACGTAGATGCGCTCCCCGTCGAAGGCGGCTCCGCCCCGCACCGCACCCGCCACCGTGGCCCGCCACTGGCGCTGTCCGCTGCGCAGGTCGAAGGCGCTCACCGTGCCGGAGCCGTCGCCCACCACCGCCTTCCCGTCGACGAGCAACGGGTTGCTGAAGACCGCCGCGCCCAGGTTGGCGGTCCACAGCGCCAGGCCGGTGGCGGCGTCGATCCCCCACACCAGTCCCTCGTCGCCGACTGCCACCACCAGCGACCCATCGGCGGCGACGCCGTTGACGTCCAGCGAGGCGGGCAGGAACCAGCGGCGGGTGCCGCTGGCCAGGTCGAGGGCGTAGATCCCGTCGGCGGCATCGGCCTCGAACTGGACCTGGCCGGCGCTGCCCACGTAGACGGTGTCGCCCACCACCACCGGGTTGTTGAGCCACCCCTGCACCCCCACCTTCGCGGTCCAGAGGATGGCGGGTTCGTCGATGAGCCGGGCATCGCGGCAGCCGGTTCGCTCCGGGGAGGCTTGAAAGGTGCCCCAATCGCTCCCGCCGACACTGGGGGGGCACACCGCCGCCACTTCCCCGACGCCGGTGTTGCTGGTGCTCATCGGCTGCAGGATGGTGGGGATGGTGCTGACCCCCGCCGCCGGCACATCCGGGCCTCCCGGCGCACCCGCTTCGAGGGACGGGCGGGTGAACCACCAGAAGGCCAGGCCTCCGGCCGCCGCCACCACCAGGGCGGGGAGGATCCACCGCAGCCGGCGGCGCCCGTCGTGGGTGAAGATGAACTCCCCCCGGCGCCGCCGGTTGGCAAAGAAGGTCACGTAATCGCGCCGCCGGCTCATGGTCGCCCTGTTCCGCTTGCCGGCAGCGTAGAGGCCGGAAGGCGTTGCGTGCGGCCCGACGCCGCGCCACCGCCCCGGTTCTCCGACGACGGGGGCCGCGCCACTGTTGTCACTCACTGGTCGCGGTCGCCGGGGTCGACCGCCTCAGGCGGCCGGCCGCAGCGAGGTCAGGCGCACCTCGAACTGCTCGGTGTAGCCCACCGGCCCGATGCGGGAGGCGGTCACCACGGAACGCTCCTCTGCCCAGCCCACCGGGAGGTTGGTCCCCGGCAGGAACCACAGGTCGGTGCGCCCGTAGCCCTCGGTGCCGCCGGTCTCGAGGCTGGAGAGGCGCACGTGCAGCGTCTCCACCTCCTCGCCTCCCACGACCAGCGTCTCAAAGCCGACGACTTCGTAGGCGAGGACTCGGCTGCCCTCGCCGGCTTCCTGGCTGCTGACCCGGGTGCATTCCACCCGCCAGGCGTCTCCCGGCTCGCCCTGCATGGGGGCAGGCTCCGGGCAGGTCCAGACGTCGGTGTTGTCCACCCGGAACCAGCGGTGGAAGGTGGTCCATCCGGCCAGGGTCCCGTCCGGGCAGAGATCCCACTCCTCCCAGCGTTGCTCCAGCGGCTGCCAGCGCACCAGAGTTCCGCACCCCCCCGGCTGCACGGTGAGGTAGGTACGCGCCGGATAGTCGTGCCGGCTCCCCGCCAGGGCGTCCGTGGTCTCGTAGCCGGTGGTCTCGTAGACGTAGAGGCCGTAGTCCCCGGGGACCCCGCCTCCGGTCACCACCGTGAGGGAGATGTTCTCCTCAGAAACCGAGGTCGCCGCGTCGCGAAAGGCGAACAGCACCGCGCCCGCGCCGGCCAACAGCGCCAGCCCGAGACCGCCGAGAACGAGCCATACCTTGCGCACCCGGGTGCTCATGTCCCTAGTTTGGCAACTCCGGGGCACCGCGCGCCACTCCGCAGCCGGCGCCGGAGGGCGAGGAAGGAGACGCCGCGGCCGTCCGGCTCAGTCCGGCCCGTTGGCGAGCAGTCCGAAACGCACCGCGTTGATCAGCGCCTCGGAGCGGTTCGTGGCCCCGAGGCGCCCGTACAGGTCGCGCAAGCGACGGAACATGACCCGCTCGGAGTAGCCGTAGTCGTCGGCCAGGCTCACCACCGTGGCCCCTCGGGCCAGGGCCTCCAGCCACTCCGCTTCCTCCTCGTCGACGAAAGGCCGCTCGGCATGGGGATCGCCGATCGCTCCGGGCAGGCCCCGCGCCGTCTCGCACGGGAGCAGGGCGTCGCCGCGCGCCGCGGCCTCGGCCACCTCGACGATGCGGCCCGTCTCGGCGCGCCAGTCCACCGCCGCTACCGACCCGTGGTACAGCGCGTGGGCCACGGTCTCGGCGTCTCCCGGAGCGACCAGTGCCAGCACCCGCGCCCGGCTCGCCCAGTCCTCCAGCCGCCCGCAGTCCGCCGTGCCCCGCCACGACACCAGCACCAGGTCGGCCGCCTCGGCGTCCCCGGCCACCCGATGCCCGGCCTCCTTGAAGGCATCTTCGAGGCCGTGGCGATAGGCCGCCGCCTCTTCCACCACCTGAACGGTGAGCCCGTCGCCCTCCATCGGCCCCAGCGTAGGCCGCGGCGAGGCGGGGCGCTCCGCCCCCCTTCGGCACGGAGCGCTGGAGCGCCCGGGGCGCGCCCTTCCTGCCTGATTCTGGCATGACGCTCAGGCAGTATATGGGTGGCAGGCTCCTGCCACGAGAAAGGCGGTACCTGCGCCCCCGGCGTCACGGTCCATCATCGGCCCTCTCACTTGAATGGCGCTCGTCGCCCCGGCTCCGCCGGCCGACGGTACCGAAGGCGCCCGGCACCACCGGGCTGAGAAGAGGGAATCCGATGCCTGCGAAGAAGGCCCCTGCGAAGAAGGCCCCTGCCAAGAAGGCCGCTCCGGCCAAGAAGGCCCCCGCCAAGAAGGCTCCGGCCAAGAAGAAGAAGTAGTCGGACCACTGCGAGGGGGCCCCTGCGTGCGGAGGCCCCCTCGTCGCGTCCGGGGCGGCCGCTTCCTCACCGGAGGGCGGCACTTTCTCGTTGTCCGGGCCGAGTCGGCAACCTACAGTCCGGCCCATGGAACCTGTATCGGATGTCGCTGCGGCTGCGGAGGGCCCCGGCAGCGAACCGCGCCTGCGCCGCCTCCGCTGGTACAACGTGGTCATGGGGGCCTTCCACGCCATCCAGGGCGTGCTCATCCTCCTGCTGGCCAACGACAAGGCCTTTCCCGTCACCGCCCGCTTCCTGGAGGGGCCGCCCGGAGGCACCGAGGAGCGGGCCGTCCGCACCCTCTTCAGCCTCAGCATCGCCTGGGGGGTGGCCGTCTTCGTGTTCCTCTCGGCGCTGGCCCACTGGCTGATCGCCGCGCCGCGCCTCTACGAGTGGTACCGCAAGAACCTGCTGCGGCAGCGGAACTACGCCCGCTGGATCGAGTACTCGCTCAGCTCCTCGGTGATGATCGTCCTCATCGCCCTGCTGACCGGCATCGACGACGTGACTGCCCTCATCGCCATCTTCGGGGCGAACGCCGCCATGATCCTCTTCGGGCTGCTGATGGAGCGCTACGAGAGCCCGGGCCGGCCGAACTGGATGTCGTTCGTCTTCGGCTGCCTCGCCGGGATCGTGCCGTGGATCGGCATCGCCATCTACCTGTGGACCCCCGGCAGCGCCGTCGAACCGCCCGCCTTCGTCTACGGGATCTTCTTCTCGATCTTCGTCTTCTTCAACATCTTCGCTCTCAACATGGTCCTGCAGTACAAGAAGGTGGGGAAGTGGCGCGA
>VGBK01000026.1 GCA_016870535.1 Actinomycetota bacterium
AGGCCAGGCGGGCGGTGAGCCGGCCTTCGACCACCCCGACTTCGATCCCGCCGGAAGCGCTGCTGCAGTCCACTTCAGCGGCCGTGACACGAAGGATCAGGCTGCCCGAGGCCTGGCGGGAGGAGACCTCCGGGGCGGCTCCCACCGCGATCTCCACGTCGACCGCCGCCCAGCGCCCCCAGCCCGAGCGGTCGGCCTCGACCGACACGCTGTTGCCCTGCCCGGTGATGAACAGGCGGCTCAGGTCGGCCTCGGCAGCCCGGGCCCGCACCACCACTTCTGCCGGTCTGCCCGTCACCACCCGGACCTCGCCCGCCGGCACCCGCAGCACCAGGCGAGGCGTTCCGACGATCTCGAACCTCTCGGTGCGCTCGCTCATGTCTCGATGGTCCCTTCGATGCGCTGGCCCCGGCCGCGGGGGCGGCTGCCGTGCACGGACAGGGTCCGCACCAGCCAGGAGTTCAGGGACTCGCCCCGTTCGGCCGCCGCCTGCTCGATGAGTTCCTTCAGGCGGGGCGAGAGACGCAGGGTCACCCGGGCGTCGGACGGCTCCTCCTGCCGAGAGGCCGCTCCCCGGTCCGTCTCCTCCGGTCTCACCCGCAGGGCCGGCTCCCCGTCCTCGAGCAGGACCTCCACCGCGTGCCCCGGCAGCTGGGCCCGCACCTCGGCGGCCGCCTGCTCGGCGAGGTCGAGGGCCAGGCTCCTCAGAGCCGGGCCGGAGGCGGCCAGCAAGGCTCGCCCGGCGGCCTCCATCACGGGATCACCCCCGGCGAGGAGTACCTGCTGCTCCAGAGCCGCCTGGAACCTGGTGAGGGCAACGGTGGCGTCCACGGCCACTCCTCAGCGTTCCCCGGGAACCGGGCGCAGCACCGGGATGGCGGCGAGCCGCTCGGGGGCGGTCCGCGCCGCCCCTGCTCGCCGCCGCCGGGGCGGGCGGAGGGCCCGGCTCCGGTGCAGGGCCAGGGCCAGATCGCTGTGATACCACATGGCTCGCTCCTCAGGTCTCTAATGGTGTCGTGATGACATCACCATGATGTCACAAAGAAGTCGCCGTGTCAAGGCCCCACAGCACCGGAAGGGCATTACCCTTCAGGGCGCACTCCGGGGAGCTCGGGTGAGCCGAGCTGAGAGGGCGGCTGGTCGCCTCCGCGACCCCGCCGCCGACCCGTAGAACCTGATCTGGGTAATGCCAGCGGAGGGAGACTTGGAGAGCAACGGTCCTGCGGTGGTCTTCGCCGGGGGGGATCCCGTGCCCGAGACGGTGCGCCCCCTCCTCCCCGATCGTGCCCTGGTGGTCGCCGCCGACTCGGGCCTCCACCTCGCCCGGCGACTCGGCGTCACCGCCGACCTGCTCGTGGGTGACTTCGACTCGGCCGACCCGGAGGCGGTGCACGCCGCCGTCGCCGCCGGCGCCCGGGTCGAGCGCCACCCGGCGGACAAGGACGCCACCGACCTCGCCCTCGCCCTCGACGCCGTGCTGCGCCTGGGCCGCTCTCCGGTGCTCATCGTCGGAGGGGCCGGCTGGGACCGCCTCGACCACCTCGTGGCCAACTTCCTGCTGATCGCCTCCCCCCGGTACGCGCCGCTGCGGCTGCGCTGGTGGGTGAAGGGCGCCCGGGTGGCTCCGGTGCACGACCGGCTCGACCTGACCGGGGAGCCCGGCGACCGGGTCACCCTCCTGGCCGTCGGAGGCCCGGCCACCGGCGTCACCACCACCGGTCTGCGCTGGCCCCTGCTGGGAGAGACCCTGGTCCCGGGCTCCACCCGCGGAGTGAGCAACCAACTCACCGCGGCCTCCGCCGCCGTCTCCGTGGAGACCGGCGTCGTGATGGCCGTCCACACCGGGAGAGAGCCATGAGACGCCTCGTCGTCCCCTTCGTCGTCCTGCTCACCGCCGCCGGCGCCCTCACCACCGCCTGCGGCGGGGATTCGGCCCCGGCGGGCACGGTGCGCCTGCTGACCCACGACTCCTTCTTCATCTCCGATGACGCGCGGGCCGCCTTCACCGCCGCCACCGGGCTGCGCCTGGAGGTCCGGCGCGCCGGGGATGCCGGTTCCATGGTCAACCAGGCAGTGCTGACCGCGGGCAACCCGGTGGCCGACGTGCTCTACGGCGTGGACACCACCTTCCTGTCCCGCTCTCTGGACGCCGACCTGTTTCTGCCCTACCAGAGCCCCCTGCTGGCCGGCCTCTACCCCGGCCTGGCGGCCGACCCGCAGCACCGCGTCACCCCCGTCGACTTCGGGGATGTCTGCCTCAACTACGACAAGGCGGCCTTCGCCACCATCCCACCACCGCAGACCCTGGCCGACCTCGCCGACCCGGCCTATCGCGGCCTGCTGGTGGTGCAGGACCCCTCCACCTCCTCCCCCGGCCTGGCCTTCTTGCTGGCCACCATCGCCACCTTCGGGGAGGAAGGCCCCTACACCTGGAAGAACTACTGGGCCGACCTGAGAGCCAACGATGTCCGCGTCGCCGCCGGCTGGGAAGAGGCCTACTACGGGGCCTTCTCCGGCGGCGCCGGCGAGGGGGACCGTCCCATCGTGGTGTCCTACGCCTCCTCTCCCCCGGCCGAGGTGATCTACGCCGACCCGCCGGTCGGGGAGGCTCCCACCGCGGTGGTGACTGACGGCTGCTTCCGCCAGGTCGAGTTCGCCGGCATTCTCCGCGGCACCCGGAACGAGAGCGCCGCCCGGGCGCTGCTCGACTTCCTGTTGAGCGAGCGCTTCCAGGAGGAGGTGCCCCTCACCATGTTCGTCTTCCCCGCCCTGGCCTCGGTGGAACTTCCCCCCGAGTTCGTGGCCCACACCCGGGTGCCGACGGCTCCCCTCACCATGGATCCCGCCCGGATCGAGGCCAACCGGGACCGGTGGATCGCCGAGTGGGCCTCCATCGTGCTGCGTTGACCGCCCGCTCCCGCCTCGCCCTCGCCGTGGTGGCGGCCCCGCCGCTGGTCTTCCTGCTCGCCTTCTTCGTGTGGCCGGTGGCTTCGATCGTGGCCACCGGCCTCTTCCCCAGCGGGCGCTTCGCGGGCGGCGCCTTCCGCCGGGCGGTCGAAGGAGGCCTGCCCGGGGTGGCCTGGTTCACCCTCTGGCAGGCGGCGGCCTCCACGGTGCTGACACTGCTGGTAGCCCTCCCCGGGGCCTACGTGTTCGCCCGTTACGACTTCCCCGGCAAGCGCCTGCTGCGCGCGCTGTTCGCCGTGCCCTTCGTGCTCCCCACCGTGGTGGTGGGCACCGCCTTCCTGGCCCTGATCGGGCCTGGGGGCCTGCTCGGAATACGCCTCGACGGGACCATCTGGGCGATCCTGGCGGCCCACGTGTTCTTCAACGTGGCGGTGGTGCTGCGCACCGTGGGCGGGCTGTGGTCGCACCTCGACCCCCGGCTGGAAGAGGCCGCCCGCCTCCTGGGAGCGAGCCGTGGGCAGGTCTTCACCCGGGTGACCCTCCCCCTGCTCCGCCCCGCCCTGGCCGCCGCGGCCTCGCTGGTCTTCCTCTTCACCTTCACCTCCTTCGGCACCGTCCTGCTCCTCGGCGGGCCCGGCCTGGCCACCCTGGAAGTCGAGATCTACCGGCACACCACCGCCCTCTTCGACCTCCCCCTGGCCGCGGTGCTGGCCCTGGTGCAGATGGCGGGGGTGACTGCGGTGCTGCTCGCCTACTCGCGCTACCAGGAGCGCCGTGCCGTGGAGCAAGCCTTGCGCCCCGCGATCGAGGTCGCTCGCCGCCCGGGCACCCCCGCCGAGCGGGCCCTGGTCGGGGGCACCGTGGCCGGCACCGCCCTGCTGCTCCTCGGGCCCCCGGCGGTGCTCGTCGCCCGCTCCCTGAACACCGGGGAGGGCTGGGGCCTGGGCTACTACCGCGCCCTGGGCCGGCCGGGACGGGCCGGCGCGCTCCTCGTCGATCCGCTGCGGGCCGTGGGCAACTCCGTCTCCTTCGCCCTGGTGGCCACCGCCGTCGCCCTCGTGGTGGGCCTGCTGGCGGCGGTGGTGATCGCCTACCACCGCGGCCGCGCCTCGCGCTGGTTCGACACCCTTCTCATGCTTCCCCTCGGGACCTCGGCGGTCACCATCGGCTTCGGCTTCCTGCTGGCCCTCGATGCCCCGGTAGACCTCCGCTCCTCGTGGCTGCTGATCCCCCTGGCCCACGCCCTGGTGGCCGTTCCCTTCGTGGTGCGGGCCGTGGTGCCCGTGATGCGAGCGGTGCGCACCCGTCTGCGCGAGGCGGCCGCCGTTCTGGGAGCGCCCCCGCGCCGCGTGTGGCGCGAGGTCGACCTGCCCCTGGTCTCGCGGGCGGCCGCCGCCGGCGCCGGGTTCGCCGCCGCGGTCTCGCTCGGGGAGTTCGGGGCCACCGCCTTCATCGCCCGTCCCGACACCCCCACCCTGCCCCTGGCGGTCTTCCGCTTCCTGGGCCAGCCGGGCCGGCTCAACTTCGGCCGGGCGATGGCCATGAGCGTGATCCTGATGGTGGTCACCGCCGCGGCGGTGGCGCTCATCGACCGCCTGCGCCCCCCGGGGCTCGAGGAGTTCTGATGCTCGAAGTGCAGCGTGCCACGGTGCGCGTCGGCGACTGGTCCCTCGAGGGCGTCGATCTGGTGGTGGGCGACGCCGAGGTGCTGGCGGTGCTGGGGCCGAGCGGATCGGGGAAGACGACCCTCCTGCGCGCCGTGGCCGGCCTCCAGGCCCTCGATGCCGGCCGCATCCTGTGGGACGGCGACGACCTCGCCGGGGTCCCACCCCACCGGCGGGGCTTCGGCCTCGTCTTCCAGGACTTCGCCCTCTTCCCCCACCTCGATGTCGGCCGCAACGTCGAGTTCGGCCTGCGCATGCAGGGCGTGCCCGCGGCCGAGCGCCGTCGCCGCGCCGCCGCCGCCCTGGAACGAGTGGAGTTGCCCGGCATCGAGCGTCGCCGGGTGGCCACCCTGTCGGGGGGCGAGGCGCAGCGGGTGGCACTGGCCCGCGCCCTCGCCCCGGGCCCGCGCCTGCTGCTCTTCGACGAACCCCTGGGCTCCCTCGACCGGGGCCTGCGGGAGCGGCTCACCGGCGAACTGCGCCGCCTGCTCTCCAGCCTGGGGGTGACCGCCCTCTACGTCACCCACGACCAGGAAGAGGCCTTCGGCCTGGCCGACCGGGTGATGATCCTCGAAGCCGGACGGGCGCTGCAGGTGGGGACCCCCGAGGAAGTGTGGCGGGTGCCCGACGGGGAGCAGGTGGCGCGCTTCCTGGGCCTGCGCAACATCCTCGACGGGCGGGTGACGGGGAGCCGGGCGGAGACGGCGGCGGGAACCATCCCGGTGCCTCCCGGCACGCCCGAAGGCCCGGTTCGGCTGGTGATCCGCCCCGGCGCCTTCCGCCTCGATCCCGGCGGGACCATCCTCGGGCAGGTGATGGCCCGCACCTTCCGCGGGGAGGCCTACGCCGTCGAGGTCGCCGCCGGAGGCGTCGTTTTGGAGGCCCACTTGCCCCGGGCGCCCTCCCCCGGAGATCAGGTGCGGCTCGCCGTAGACCCCGCCGGCATCACCCACCTCTGAGCCGGCTCAGACGATCTCTGCCAGGGCGGCGGCGATCTCGGCCGTCAGATCGTCGGGGAGCGTCGAACGGAGCACCTTGCCGTTGAATCGGTGCAGTTCCCGCACCAGCGTCGTGGTGGCCAAGGGCTCGAACAGCAGGAACAGCGCCGCCGTGCCCGGCTCCAGATGCTCCCCCATCTCGCGCATCTCCCGGTCCGAGATGCCGATGTCGCGCAGCTTGGCCCAGATGCCGCCGATCGCCGCCCCCAGCACCGCCCCCACCAGCGGCACCATGAAGATCAGGCCGGCCAACATCCCCAGCCAGGTCCCGGCCATCGCCCCCTGCGCCGGGCCGACGTCCCGCGTCTGGTGGAGGCGGATGCGCCCGTTGCGATCCTTGGCCGCGATGGCGGCGTCCTCGATGCGAATGGCCTGCCGCTGGTGCAGCCGCAGCGAGGCCAGCAGTGCCTCCTGGGCACGGAGGGCGTCGTCCAACTCGATGGCCAGCAGACGCGATGGCCCCTCGCCCTTGGGCGGGACCTCGACGCCCTCGTCGGCCCATGGATTGAAAGCGGTGGTCACCACACTCCTCTGCGTCGCCGGCCCCATTGTGATACGCCGCCCGCAGAAGCGAAGGACTTCCGGGGCTCGTGGCCGGAACGCCTCAAGCCCGGCGACGCTCCCAGTAGGAGTCCCCCGGCGGCAGGTCGGCCGGCCGCGGCCGGGGCCGGAGGCCGCACCTCTCGTACAGGCGCCGGGCCGCCGCGTTGGCGGCCGACGGCTCCACCCAGACGGCGTCCACCTCGGGCTCGTCGGCGAACACCAGCTCGATGAGCCTCCCCAGCGCCTTCGTGGCGACACCTAAGCCCTGCGCCGGCGAGCACAACTTGACGTCCAGGGCCGCCCGGCGGGCCGGGCGCTCCACCCGGTAGAAGACCTCGCCGCAGAAGGAGCCGCTGCCGTCGCGAACCACGAAGTGGTGGCAGTCCGGGTCGGCGGAGACGGCGCGCCACCAGGCCGCCACGTCCCCGGCGTCGTAGCCCAACCCCTCAGGAAACCCCACCCAGCGCATCACCTCCCCGTCGTTCCACAAAGCCATGAGATCGGGGAGGTCGGCCTCTGCGGTGGGGCTGATGGTGATCCGGCAATGTCCTGGGTGGCGGCTCACAACCTCGAGACTACGCCACGCACGGAGCACCGCCCGGGCAGAAGCCGCCCGCCAGAGCGCGGCGCGCCGAGGGCCCGGCACCGGCGAGACCCCACATGGCCGGCCCCGGAGAGTCGGGACCACCCTCGGCCCGAATGGCGTCGCACCGGACGCCGTCCGTCGCCCGTTCCCACGCCGCGGGTGTTGTGCCGACCCGGCCGACGGCCTGGTCCGAGCGACCGGGCCCCCGGGCCCAGGCGGCCTCAGCGCCGGCCGAGGCTCGGAGCCGCCGAGGCCTTCGCCGCCGCCAGCGCGGTCCAACCCAGCCCGGCCAGGGCCAGGGCGGCCACCGCCACATGAGCCCAGGCGGTGAAGCCATCCATGCCCAGCCAGCGGGCCGCGCCCCATCCCGCCAGGCGCAGCCCCCCCATGGCGCCGAACACCACCGCCCCCGCCGCAGCGAGTACCGGCCCCGCCGGGCGCCGGTGGCCCATCGCCCACAACACCACTCCCCCCAGGGCCACGTGAATGAGGTTCTGCAGCGGGTTGAAGGTGAACATCAGGATGTGCTCCCCCACTTCGGGAGCGAAGGGGAAGAAGCCCGTCTCCCCGAAGCCGAGGATGCCCACCGCCATCGAGAAGACCCCGAAGCCGGCCGCCGCCGCAGCCGCGGGCCGGTCGGGGATGAGCCTCCCCGGGGGGTGCCCCTCGAATCGCCCGACGGCCCAGACGAGCAAGCCCAGGAAGGGCAGCAGCCAGACCAGCCAGGCCGGGCGCAGCGCCCACCACCGAATCGAGCCGATGGCCGGCTCCGGGGCTCCGGCCGCCCGGGCCAGCGCCGCTCCCAGGATGATGGCGGTGACGTGCCACAGGAAGAGGGTCAACAGCACGGAGTGGACCCGGCCCACCCGGCGACGCACCCGAGGCCGAGCCATCCACCTCATCGCCGCCGGCCGCAGCAGCAGCGCCAGGCCCACCAGCCACAGAGTTAGCGCCACCATGGCCAGGCTGGGCGGCTGGGCGTTGGAGCGGGCCTGGCCCGGCACGCCCACCACGCTGACCGGGTAGCCGGCGACGGTGGTCAGCAGCACCAGGGCGCTCAGGCCCACCCCCGCCAGCGCCGCCGCTCCGCGCCGCCCCCATCTCGACAGGGTGCCGTCGGCGTAGGCGAAGCCCAGCTGGTGGGCGAAGAGCCACTGGAAGGCGTAGTTGGCCCCGCCCACCCCCTCCACCCCGAAGCCGATCGAGACCAGGTCCACCACCCCCACCAGACCCGCCAGGGCCGCCGCGGCCCACAGTCCGATGCGGCGGTGCCCGGCCTCCATGGCCGGAGCCAGAGCCACCACCACCAGGTAGATGCCGAGAAACCACAGGGGCAGGGCGGCTACCTCGGCGGCCCGGGCCTTGCCGGCCGACGCCGGGTCCAGAGCCTCGACGGCGATCCCCAACACGACCCAGACGGTGAGGAACACCCCGGTGGGCAGCAGCAGGCGGCCCAGGCGCCGGTCGAGGTAGGACAGGTAGGAGGGAGCGCCCCGCCGCGAGACCGAGTTGGCCAACCCCCCGGCGAAGAAGACCAGGGGCATCACCTGGAGCAGCCAGGTACTGATCCGGCTGCCGGAGATCACCGAGAGGGCATTGACGCTCAGCACCCGGTCGGGCTCCCAGATGACCGTGGTGGTGGCCCAGTGCCCCAGAACCACCACGGCGATGCAGACCACCCGCAGCAGGTCTATGAACGGGTCGCGCCCGTCGTGCCCGGGGTCGGGGACCATGGGCGGGGAGGGTAGTGGAGGCACCCGCCCCGGCTACCCCAGGCCCAGGAAGGCGGCCAGGTCGGCGGCGACCGTCTCGGCCCCGGCCAGAGCCGCCGCCTCGACCCGAGCCAAGCCCTCGCCCCCCGCCGGAACGGCGCGCCGGTCGACGTAGATCTTCAGCTTGGGTTCGGTGCCGCTGGGCCGCACCAGGGCCCGGCCCGTCTCCCCCAGTTCCAGGGCCACCAGCGGCGTGGCCCCCAGCCAGCGGGGGCGCTGCTCGGCTCCCTCGCGGAAATCGAGCCAGCCGGTGACCGCGGCGTCGCCCAACCGCCTCGGCCGGCGATGCCGCAACATCTCCATGGCGGAGGAGATCTCGGCGATGCCCCCCGGCCCGGGCCGCACCAGGCTGCGCTGCGTGCTCATCCAGAGGCCGTGGCGGCGGTACAGACGGTGCAGGCGATCCCACACCGTCTCCCCCTGCGCCCGGCAGTGGGCCGCCAACTCGGCGAAGAGGAGGGCGGCGGAGATCCCGTCTTTGTCCCGCACCACCGGACCCGCGGTGTAGCCGAGGGCCTCTTCGTAGCCGAAGACGAAGCGCACCCCTTCGGCCGCCTCCAGGTCGAGGGCGGCGTTGGCGATCCATTTGAAGCCGGTGAGGGTGGCCTCGAAGCGCGCCCCGTAGTGGGCGGCGATCGCCGCCAGCATCGGCGAGGAAACGATGGAGTTGACCACCAGCGGGGTGGGCCCGGGCCCGGAGTGCTCCAGCAGGAAGTCGGCCAGCAGAAGACCGATCTGGTTCCCGGTGAGAGCCGGCCACTCCCCGGCGCGGGGCAGGCAGGCGGCGAGGCGGTCGGCGTCGGGGTCATTGGCCAGGATGAGGTCGGCCCCCACCCGTCCGGCGAGGGCGCGGGCCAGGTCGAGGGCCCCCGGCTCTTCGGGGTTGGGGAAGGCCACCGTAGGGAAGCGGCCGTCGGGCTCGGCCTGCTCGGCGACCACGTGGAGGTCGGCGAAGCCCGCCGAGCGCAGCACCCGCTCGGCCGGGAGTCGCCCCACCCCGTGCATGGGGGTGTAGACCAGGCGCAGGGATCGATCGGCGGGGACCGCCGGGCGCAGCGCCAGCACTTCCTCTGCGTAGCGGGAAGCGATGGCCGGCTCGATGGGCCGCGCCAGGTCGCTCGCCCCCTCCAGGGCTCCCTCCACCCGGGGCACCGTCGCCGCCGGGCCGACCCGGGCAATGGCGGAGGCGATGGCCGCGTCCACCGGGGGGATGATCTGGGCGGCGTTGGCGTCGTAGACCTTATAGCCGTTGTCTTGCGGAGGGTTGTGGCTGGCGGTGACCACCACTGCCGCCGCCGCCCCCAGCACCCGGGCGGCGTAGGCCACCAGCGGCGTCGGCGCCACCTCGGGGAAGTACCGCACCGGAAGCCCTGCCGCCGCCAGGACCTCCACGGTGTCGGCGGCGAAAGCCCGGCTGCTCAGGCGCCCGTCGAAGCCCACCACCACCGGTCCGGCGCCGGGCCGCGTGGACAGCAGGTAGTCGGCCAGGCCCCGGGTGGTGCGGATCACCACGGCGCGGTTCATGCGGTTCGACCCGGCTTCCACCACCCCCCTGATGCCGGCGGTGCCGAACTCGAGCGCCCCCGCCATGCGATCGGCCAGGACCGCCTCCTCACCGGCATCGAGGAGGCACTGCAGTTCCGCTCGGGTCGTCGGGTCGGGGTCGGCGGCAATCCAGGCCTCGGTACGGCGGCGTAGGTCGGCGTCGATAGGCATGCCGGCACGATACCCGGGACGCCCGAGCCGAGTACCCCGGCCCGCCTCAGGAGAGAAGCAGCGGGGCCATGCCCTGCAGTTCCTCCTGTACGGACCCAGGCACCGTGTAGCCGGCTTCGGCCCGGATGGCCTCGAGGTGAGCCGCCACCTCCTCCGGGGTCAGGGCGCCCTCCCGCTCCGGATGCTTGAAGTAGCCCGGCGTCCGGCCCACGAAGAAGCGGCTCACGTTGCCTCCGGCCACCGACCACAGGTCGCCGTTGACGGCGCACTCTTCGGAGCACAGGTAGGCCACCACCGGCGTCACCGCCGCGGGATCGAGGTGGGTGGCGAAGGGGCCGAGGAGCTCCTCGGTCAGGCGGGTACGGGCCACCGGGGCCACGGTGTTCACCTTGATGTCGTACCGGGCCCCCTCGTGGCGGAGCACGTTCATGAAGCCCACCAGGCCCATCTTGGCGGCGCCGTAGTTGGCCTGGCCGAAGTTCCCCAGGATCCCTGCGTTCGAGGCGGTGAGCACTATCCGGCCGTAGCCCTGCGCCCGCATGGCGCGGAAGGCGGGCTGGGTCACGAAGAAGGCCCCCCGCAGGTGCACGTCGAGCACAGCATCGAGGTTCTCCCACTCCAGATTGTGGAAGGCCTTGTCGCGCAGGATGCCGGCGTTGCTGATGAGGATGTCCACCCGGCCGAACTCGTCCAGCGCCTTCTGCACGATGGCCGCCGCTCCCTCGGGGGTGGCGACGGAGGAGTGCTCGGCCACCGCCCGCCCGCCGGCCTCCCTGATCGCGGCGGCCACCTCTTCGGCCGGGGTGGCCTCGGCGCCGGTGCCGTCGGAGGCGCCCCCGGGGTCGTTGACCACCACCGCCGCGCCTCGTGCGGCCAGGAACCCGGCATAGCCGGCACCCAGGCCGCGCCCCGCCCCGGTGATGACCGCCACCCGGTTCTCGAAGGAAATCATCTCGGCCTCCTCGCTCTCCGGGCGACGGGCATCGCCCGCGCCCCGAACCAGCCCGTTAACCCCGGATCACAACCTAGCGGAACGCCCGTCCCGCTTGCACCCGGCGCAGCGGGCCCGCCAGGTCGCCGCGCTCGCCCACCTCGACCGTCTCCAGGCCGAGCCAGCCGGCCATGAGGCCCAGTTCTGCGGCCAGGGCGGGCGCCACCGCGACGGCGTCGACCCCCTCCTCCAGGAACGCTCCCGGCACCTGCAGCACTCGGCGCGCCCGGTCCGCCTTCAGGTCGACCCGGGCCACCAGGCGTTCCCCGAGCAGGAAGGGGAGCACGTAGTAGCCCCAGATGCGTTTCGCCGCCGGGGTGTAGATCTCGGTGCGGTAGCGGAAGCCGAACAGGCGCTCGGTGCGGCTGCGGTCCCAGATGAGGGAGTCGAAGGGGCAAAGCAGCGTCGCCGCCTCGACCCGCCGGGGCGCTTCGGCCTCGGGGTGCCGGAAGGCAGGGTCCCGCCAGCCCTCGACCGTCACCCGCTCCAGGGCGCCCTCGGCGGCCAGGGCCTCCAGCGCGCCGCGGGGCTCGGGCCCGCGGGTCATGTAGTAGGCCAACAGGTCGGCGGCCGTGCCCACCCCCAGCGAACGGGCCGCCCGGAGCAGCAGGGCGCGCTGCGCTTCGGGTCCAGATGGGGCCGGGGCCTCCAGGAACTCCCGGGGAATCGCCCGCTCCGGCAGGTCGTAGCGGCGCACCAGGCCCCGCCGCTCCCCCACCACCAGGCGCCCAGTGACGAAGAGCCACTCCAGGACCAGCTTTCCCGTGGTCCACCCGGTGCCCAGGTTGCCCCAGTAGGGGATCTCCCGCTCGCCGGGATCCTCCAGTTCACTCGCCGCCAGGGGGCCGCGGCGCCGCACCTCCTCGAACACCGCCTCCACGTAGCCGGGGCGCTTCTCCTCCAGGAGGCGCACCGCCCGCCAGGGCCGCTCGGCCTCCATGCGGTGACGGAAGAGGGGGTAGGCGTCCACCGGCAAGAAGCACGCGGCGTGGGCCCAGTACTCCATCAGTTCGTGCTTCTCGTTGTAGGCCCGCCACAGCAACTCGCGGTCGTGGGGGCCGAGGCGGGAGAACAGGGTCAGGTGGGGTGCCCGCTCCACGACGTTGATCGGGTCGATCTGCACCGCCCCCACCCGGGCGAACACCCGGCGCAGGTGGCGCAGGTCGACCCGCCCTTCGGGGCGAGGCGCCGCCAAGCCCTGGGCGGCCAGGGCCATCCGCCGGGCGGTGGCGAGGGAGAGGCGCCTCACCGGCCGGTGAAAGTGGGCGGGCGCTTCTGCAAGAAGGCGGCCGTCGCCTCGGCGAAGTCGGCGGTGCGGAACAGGGGCAGGAGTTGCAGTAGCACCCGGGAGACGTGTTCGGGATAGGCGTCGGTCAGCCCTGCCCGCAGCATGCGCTTGGCCGCCTGCACCGCCAGCGGAGGCATAGCGGCGATCTGCCCGGCCAGCGCGACGGCCCGGGCCCGGCAGGCTTCGGCATCATCGGCCAGTTCCGAGACCACCCCGGCCGCCAGCGCCGCCTCGGCCCCGATCTCCTCCCCCAGGAGGTAGAAGCGGGCCGCCCGCTCCCACCCGGCCAGGCGGGGCAGCAGATAGGTGTCGCCGCTCTCGGGCACCAGCGCCCGACGAGTGGGAGGCACGAAGCGAGCCGTTCGGGCCATCACCCGGATGTCGGCGTTCAAGGCCAGGCCCACCGCGTACCCGGCGGCCGCACCGTTCACCGCGGCCACGATCGGCGTGTCGGCGGCGTGCATGGCGAGCACCGGGATGCGCTCGGGGCGGTACGAGGTGGCGATGTCGTCCACCGCGCTCGGGCCCTGTGCCGCTGCCTCCACCAGGTCGAGCCCGGCGCAGAAGCCCTCTCCGGCCCCGGTGAGCACGACGGCCCGCACCTCCGGATCGGCGTCGGCGCGGCGCACCACCTCGGCCAGTTCGTCGAGCATCGGCAGGGTCAGGGCGTTGCGGCGCTGCGGGCGATTGAGGGTGATGGTGGCCACATGGGCCGCCACCTCGTAGAGCACATCGGGCATGGAGCCTCCGGCTCGCGGGAGGGGTAGCCTACCGATGCCATGCGGACCGCATTCAACGCCGTCCGGACCGTCGTCGGCGCCGTCGTCGTCGTCTTGTACACCATCACGGTGTGCACCTGGTTGATGGTGGCTACCCGCTTCGGGCCCGCCGCCCGGCAGACCGACGTCATCGCCCGGAGCTGGGGCCGGCTCATCATCTACCTTGCCGGGGCCCGGGTGACCATCGAGGGCCTGGAGCACGTCGACCGCTCGCGGTCTTACGTCTGCGTGTGCAACCACCTGTCCAACCTCGACGCCCCCTACCACCTGGGGCTCATGCCGGTGGGAGTGCGCTTCCTGGCCAAGAAGGAGCTGTACAAGATCCCCCTCTTCGGGTCGACCCTGCGGGCCGTCGGCATGGTGGAGACCGACCGCAAGGCGCACTCGCCCGAAGCCCTGCGCCTGTTGAACGAACGGGTGGGCTATGTCATCTCGATAGGACGCTCGCTGATGATCTACCCCGAGGGCACCCGCTCCGCCGACGGGGAACTGCACGCCTTCAAGAAGGGCGCCTTCCGCATCGCGGTGCACAACCAGATGCCCCTGCTCCCCATCGCCATCGCCGGCACCAACAAGGTCTGGCCCCACGGCGAGAGATGGTGGCGAGGAGGGCAGACCAAGATGGTCTTCCACCCCCCCATCGAGACCGCCGGCCTCGACGACTCCGGCATCGACCCGCTGCTCGAGCAGGTGCACTCGATCATCGGCAAGACCTACGAGCGGATCCGCGGGGAGGTGTAGCCCTCGCCGCCGGGGAAGAGCCGCGCCGCCGACCAGGCCGGGACGATCGACCGCAGAGGAGCCAGATGCCAGCCGGAGAGCCCGGGGCCCACCCCTACATCCCCAATTCGGTGCCCGAGGTGCAGCAGGAGATGCTGCGCGCCGTGGGAGCGGCGAGCGTGGAGGAGTTCTACGCCGACATCCCCCGAGAGCTTCGGGTCGAAGGCCTCCTCCACCTGCCGGCGCCGCTCCTCTCCGAGGCCGAACTGACCCGCCACGTCGAGGGGCTGCTCGCCCGCAACACCTCCACCCGCGACGCCCTCAGCTTCCTGGGCGCCGGCTGCTACCAGCACCAGGTGCCGGCGGTGTGCGACGAGATCAACGGGCGGGGCGAGTTCCTCACCGCCTATGCCGGCGAGCCCTACGAGGACCACGGCCGTTTCCAGGCCCTCTTCGAGTACCAGAGCCTGATGGGTGAACTGCTCGATGCCGATGTGGTCAACGTCCCCAACTACGACGGCTTCCAGGCGGCGGCCACCGCCCTGCGCATGGCCTGCCGCCTCACCGGGCGCGAGGCGGTCCTGCTGCCGGAACAGCTCGACCCCGACAAGCTTTCCATGGTGCGCAACTACCTGCGCCCCGACGTGTCGATGGCGCAAGTCCCCTTCCTCCCGGAGAGCGGCCTCCTCGACCCGGACGCCCTCCGGGCGATGCTCTCCGACCGGGTCGCCGCCGTCTACTTCGAGAACCCCGGCTACCTCGGGGTGCTCGAGACCGGGGCCGAGGGCCTCGCCGCCGCCGCCCACTCCGCCGGGGCGCTGGCGGTGGTCGGGGTGAACCCGCTCTCACTGGGGGTGGTGCGGCCCCCGGCGCAGTACGGCGCCGACCTCGCCTGCGGCGACATCCAGAGCCTCGGCATCCACCAGCACTACGGCGGGGGCCACGGCGGCTTCATCGCCTCCGCCGACGACCCCCGCTTCGTCATGGAGTTCCCCTCGCGCCTCTTCGGCATCGCCCCCACCATCGTGGAGGGCGAGTACGGCTTCGGGGACGTGGCCTACGAGCGCACCTCCTTCGCCCGCCGCGAGGAGGGAAAGGAGTGGGTGGGCACCGCCGCCGGGCTGTGGGGGATCACCGCCGGGGTCTACCTGGCGCTGATGGGGCCGCAGGGCATGAAGGAGATCGGCGAGGGGCTCATGCAGCGCTGCCGCTACCTCATGGGACGGGTGGCCGCCATCCCCGGCCTGCGGGTGCCCTTCGCCGCCACCCCCCACTTCACCGAGTTCGTCGTAACCCTCGACGGCACCGGCCGGACCGCGGCGCAGGTGAACCGGGCGCTGCTGGAGCGGGGCATCTTCGGGGGCAAGGACCTGTCGGCCGACTTCCCCTCCCTGGGCCAGAGCCTGCTCCTCTGCGTCAGCGAGGTGCACACCGGGGAGGACCTCGACCGCCTGGTGGACGCCCTGCGGGAGGTGGTGCGGTGAAGCCCATCGGCCCCAAGCCCCGCCCCCGCCGCTTCCATCAGGCCTCCTGGGACGAGCCGGTGATCTTCGAACTGAGCCGGCCCGGCCAGCGCGGGGTGCTGCTGCCGCCGGTCGAGGCGGAGATCGAGCGGGAGGTGGGACACCCCGCCCGGGAGCTGCCCGGCACCCTGCGCCGCACCACCCCTCCCGCCCTTCCCGAGCTGTCGCAGAACCAGGTGCTGCGCCACTACGCCCGCCTCTCCCAGGAGACGCTGGGCGTCGACCTCAACCCCGACATCGGCCAGGGCACCTGCACCATGAAGTACAGCCCCAAGGTCAACGAGCAACTGGCCCGCAATCCCCGGCTCACGGAACTCCACCCCCTGCAGGACGAGGCCACCGTGCAGGGGATCCTGGAAGTGATGCATCGCCTCGAGGCCATGCTCGGAGAGATCTCGGGCATGGACCGGGTGACCCTCCAGCCCGGAGCGGGCTCGGCGGCCATCTACGCCAACGTGTGCATGATCCGCGCCTGCCAGGCGGCCCGGGGGCAGGGCGAACGCGACGAGGTGATCACCACCATCTTCTCCCACCCCTCGAACGCCGCCGCCGCCCGGGTGGCGGGCTACCGGGTAATCACCCTCTACCCGGACGCCGACGGCTACCCGGACCTGGAGGCCCTCAAGGCCGCAGTCTCCCCCCGCACCGCCGGCCTCCTCATCACCAACCCCGAGGACACCGGCATCTTCAACCCGCGCATCGCCGAATTCGTGCGAGTGGTGCACGAGGCCGGAGGGCTGTGCTCCTACGACCAGGCGAACGCCAACGGCATCCTCGGGATCACCCGTGCCCGGGAGGCCGGCTTCGACCTGTGCCACTTCAACCTGCACAAGACCTTCTCCACCCCCCACGGCTGCGGCGGCCCGGGGGCCGGCGCCTGCGGCGTGACGGCGGAGCTGGCCCCGTTTCTCCCCGTCCCCACGGTGGAGTGCGACGACGGCCGCTACCGCCTGGACTACGAGCGCCCGCAGAGCATCGGCAAGGTGCGCCCCTTCTACGGAGTGACCCCGAACCTGCTGCGGGCCTACGCCTGGATCATGAGCCTGGGGGCCGCCGGCCTGCGCCGGGTCGCCGAGATCGCCGTGCTGAACAACAACTACCTGCTCCACCAGGTGCTGCAGATCCGGGGCGTCTCCGCCCCCTACGCCGCCGGCAAGCGGCGCATCGAACAGGTGCGCTACAGCTGGGAGCAGCTGGCCCGGGACACCGGCGTCCGCTCGGAGGACCTCGAGATCCGCGTGGCCGACTACGGCATGCACTACTGGACCAGCCACCATCCCTTCGTCGTCCCCGAGCCCATGACCCTGGAGCCCACCGAGTCCTACTCCCGGGCCGATCTGGACGATTACGCCGCCGTGCTCCGGCAGATCTCCGACGAGGCCTACTCCCGGCCCGAGGTGGTGACCACCGCCCCGCATCGCAGCACGGTGCACCGCACCCGCCAGGAATCCTTCGACGACCCGGACCAGTGGGCGGTGACCTGGCGGGCCTACCTGCGCAAGACCGGGCAGGACCGCGGCTGAGGCATGGCCCCCAAGCGGCTCGGACTGATCGTCAACCCCGTCGCCGGCCTCGGCGGGCGGGTGGGCCTCAAGGGCAGCGACGGCCCCGAGATCCAGAGGCGGGCGCTTGCCCTGGGGGCAGTGCCCCGGGCCGGGGAGCGGGCCGCCGCCGCCCTGAAGCCCCTGCGGCCTCTGGCCGGGGCCTTCGACCTGCTCGCCGCCCCCGGCGCCATGGGAGAGAGCATCGCCCGGCAGGCCGGCTTCGCTCCCCGGGTGCTCCCGGCGACCGGCCCGGCGGCCGGAGGCGTCACGGGGCCCGAGGACACCCGCGCCGCCGCCCGGGCGATGCAGCAGGCCGGGGCCGACCTGGTCCTCTTCGCCGGCGGCGACGGCACCGCTCGCGATGTCTGCGACGCGGTGGGCACCGGCCTCACGGTGCTGGGCGTCCCCGCCGGGGTCAAGATCCACTCGGCGGCTTACGCCGTCTCCCCGGCCGCCGCCGGCCGCCTGGCCGCCGCGTACCTGGAGGGAGACAGGGCCCTCCGGCGCGAGGCGGAGGTCATCGACCTCGACGAGGACGCCTACCGCCGGGGACGGATCGCCACCGTGCTCCACGGCTACCTGATGGTCCCCTACCGCCGCGGGGCGGTGCAGAACCAGAAGGTGCCCACCCCCGCCGGCGAGGAAGCCCAGGCCCGGGCCGTCGCCGCCGAGGTGGTCGATCGCCTGGTGCCGGGCCGCGCCTACCTGCTGGGGCCGGGCACCACGACCCGCGCCGTGGCGGCGCGCCTCGGCCTTCCCAAGACCCTGGTGGGGGTGGATGTCGTCACCGGCGGCGAGTTGCTGGCCGCCGACGTCGCCGAGCGGGACGTGCTGGCGCTGCTCGACCGCCGCCCGCTCGGGCTGATCCTGTCTCCCATCGGCGGGCAGGGGTTCCTGCTCGGGAGGGGCAACCAGCAGATCACCCCGGAGGTGATCCGCCGGGTCGAGCGGGCTCACCTGCTGGTGGCCTGCCCGTCCGCCAAACTGGCCGCCCTCCGGGGCCACCCCTTGCTGGTGGACACCGGGGACCAGCAGGTGGATGCCCTGCTGGCCGGCTACCTCGAGGTCATCACCGGCTACCGCGACACGGCGATGTACCGGGTGGCCGCCGGCGGGGAAGGCGACGAGAATCTAGAGGCGTCCTAGGGAGGTCGAGGTGCACGGTCTGAAGGGCAAGCGGGTGCTGGTCACCGGAGGAGCCGGCGGCATCGGCCTGGCCACCGCCCGGCGCTTCCTGGAGGAGGGGGCGCGCGTCGCCGTCCTCGATCGCGACGCCGGCGCCGGCGAGCGAGCCCGCCGGGAGCTGCCCGGGCTGGACCGGGTGCTGGCGGCCGACGTCGCGGATCCCGGGCAGGTGGCCGCCGCCTTCGGGGCCCTCGATGACGCCTGGGGCGGCCTCGACGTGCTGGTGAACAACGCCGGGATCAGCATCCGCCACGCCTTCGCCGACATCACGCCTGAGGAATGGCAGCAGGTGATCGGCGTCAACCTCAGCGGGGTCTTCTTCGTCGCCCGGGAAGCCGCCCGTCGCCTGCGGGCCGGGGGCGGCGGAGTGATCCTCAACATGGGCTCGACCAACGCCCTGGCCGGCTACCACCACTACGCCGACTACAACGCTTCCAAGGCCGGGGTGGTCGAGTTGACCCGCTCCATGGCCCTGGAACTGGGGCCGGGCATCCGGGTGAACGCGGTGTGCCCCGGCTTCATCATGACCCCCATGCAGGAAGCCGAGTACACCCCGGAGATGCGCCGGGCCTACGAGGCCAAGATCCCCCTGCGCCGCCTGGGCCGGCCGGAAGAGGTGGCGGCCCTCTTCGCCTTCCTGGCCTCCGACGAGGCGGCCTTCATCACCGGGCAGTGCTTCGTGATCGACGGCGGCGAGATCGCCGGCGGCCTGGCCAGCCAGCAGTGAGGACGGAACCATGGACACCCTGAAGGGCAAGGTGGTGCTGGTCACCGGAGGCGCCTCGGGGATCGGCCGGGCGACGGCCCTGCTCTGCGCGCAGGAGGGGGCCGCCGTCGCCATCATGGATCTGGATGAGGCCGGCGGGGCCGCGGCCGTCGAGGAGGCCAGGGCCGCCGGGGACCGGGCCCTGTTCCTCCCCGGCGACGTGACCGGCGCCGACGACTGCCGCCGGGCGGTGGCCGCCACGGTGGCCGCCTTCGGCGGACTGGACGTGCTGTGCAACAACGCCGGGATCATCCGGCGGGCCGACCTGCTCGCCACCACCGA
>VGBK01000027.1 GCA_016870535.1 Actinomycetota bacterium
GGGACGTTCCCCGCCACGGCCGTGACGCCGACGACCTCGAGTTCGGGAGAGGCCAGCGCCAGCAGCAAGGCGACGGCGTCGTCCTGCCCGGGGTCGGTGTCGATGACGATCGCCCGGGGGGTCATTCCCCCGCCCCCAGCGCCTCGACCTCGGCCCGGGTAGGCAGGGAAGCCTGGGCTCCCCGGCGGGTGACGGCCGCCGCCCCGCAGCGCACCGCCCAGCGGGCCGCCGTCAGCAGGTCGGCCCCACCCACCAGGGCATCGGCCAGGCCGGCGCAGAAGGCGTCGCCGGCCCCGGTGGGATCCACCGCGTCGACCCGCGGGGCGGGCACGTGGGTGGCCTGCTCCCCGGTGACCACGAGGGCGCCCTCGGCTCCCAGGGTGACGACGACTCCCCGGGGGCCGCCAAGCGAGCGGGCCAGTCCCGCCGCCTCGTCCACCGTGGCCGGAGGCTCGGCCCCGGCAAGCAACGCCAGTTCGGTGCGGTTGGGCACCAACACATCGACGCGTGCGAGCAGGCCCGCCGGCAGGGGATGCGCCGGCGCCGGGTTCAGCACCACGGTGCCCCGGGCGAAGCCCACCGCCGCCTCCACCGTCTCGGGAGGGATCTCCAACTGCAGCAGGACCACCGCGGCCGCGCCGATGACCGCCGGATCCAGGTCCTCGGGGGCCAGGGCCCCATTGGCCGCCGGGATCACGACGATGGAGTTCTCGGCGGAGTCGTCCACCATGACGAGGGCCAGGCCCGTCGCCAGGGATGGGCTGCGCCGCACCGTCGCCGTGGCCACTCCCGCGGCATCCAAAGCGGCGAGCAGGCGGTCGCCGGCGTCGTCGCGGCCGACCATGCCCACCATGGCCACGGACCGCCCCAGCCGTGCCGCCGCCACGGCCTGGTTGGCACCTTTCCCTCCGGTGTCGTGGGCATGGCCGCGTCCCATGACGGTCTCCCCGGGCAGGGGAAGGCGGGGGACCCGCACGGTGGCATCGAGGTTCAGGCTTCCGACGACGGTGATCTCGGGCATAGGGACACGATAGAGGGACCGGCCGGCGGCCGGCCGCCCGTAGACTGCCCGCCGTGTCCTCCGCCGCTCCCGCCGATCGCGCCCGCGCTCTCGAAGCCATGTTCGTCGGCGGCAAGTTCCTCTCCCATCTCGGCGTGACGATCCGCTTCGACGATGACTTCCGGCCGGTGGTGAGCCTCCCCCACCGGCCGCAGTTGGAGCACTCCAGGGGAGGAATCCACGGCGGGGTGCTGGCCACGCTGATCGACGCCGCCGCCTGGTGCGCTGCTGCGGTGCACTACCCCTCGTGGATCAGCACCGTCGAGTTCGACGTGCGCCTCTTGGAACCGGTCGCCGGTGAGGACCTGGTGGCCACCGGCCGCCCGGTGCGCATCGGCAAGCGCATCGCGGTGGCCGAGGCCGAGGTGCGCACGGCAGCCGGCCGCCTGGTCGCCACCGGCGCGGCCACCCTGTCGGCCACGAGCCTGCCGTTCGGATAGGCCTACCCCTTCACCACCCCGATGGGCCGGAGCCGCGCCACCGGCGCCGCCAGGCCGGCCCGGTCGCACACCTGGACCACCTCATCCACGTCCTTGTAGGCGAAGGGAGCCTCCTCGGCCAGGAGCGAAACCGACCCCGGGCGCACTGCGATGCCCTCGGCTTCGAGGTCGCGCCGCACTTCGCGCCCATCGCGCGCCTTCTTGGCGGCGCTGCGACTCATCATCCGGCCGGCGCCGTGGGCGGCGGTGGCGAAAGCGGGGTTGCCGGCCACCCCGCGCAGCACCCAGGAGGCAGTGCCCATCGACCCGGGGACCAGCACCGGTTGCCCCACCGGGCGCAGGTCCGGGGGCAGCGCCGGGTGCCCCGGACCGAAGGCCCGGGTGGCCCCCTTGCGGTGCACGCACAGACGCCGGGAGTGCCCACCCACCCGATGCTCCTCGACCTTGGCCAGGTTGTGGGCCACGTCGAACACCAGGTCCATGCCGGCCTTCTGGGGGCCGGTCCCCAGGGCCGCCGCCACCGCCCGGCGGGCGGCGTGGGCCAAGACGTGGCGGTTGGCCCAGGCGAAGTTCGCCGCCGCCGCCATCGCCCCCAGGTAGGCCTGGCCCTCTTTCGAGTTCACCGGCACACAGGCCAGTTGCCGGTCGGGCACCGCGATGCCGTGGCGGCCCATGGCCTTCCCCATGTCGGCCAGGTGGTCGGTGCACACCTGGTGGCCCAGGCCCCGGCTGCCGCAGTGGATCATCACCGTCACCATGCCCGGGGCCAGGCCGAAGGCCTCGGCCGCCCCGGCGTCCTCCACCCGGTCGACCACCTGGATCTCGAGGAAGTGGTTTCCCGCACCCAGGGAGCCGAGCTGCCCCTTGCCCCGCTCCCGAGCCCGGGCCGAGATGGCCCCCGGATCGCCCCCGCGTGAAGTGCCCTCTTCCTCGCAGCGCTCCAGGTCGGCGGGCACCCCGAACCCGGCGTCGACCGCGGCGGCGGCGCCTCGTTCCAGCACCTCGTCGAGCAGGCGCTCGGTCGCCACCGCCCCCTTGCCCAGGCCCCGGGGGATTCGGGCATCCAACTCCCCCATGATGGCGGACTCACGACGGCGGAAGTCCTCCTCGCGCAACGCCGACGCCAGGAGCCGCACCCCGCAACAGATGTCGAACCCCACCCCTCCCGGCGACACCACCCCGCCGGCGGCTACGTCGGTGGCGGCCACCCCCCCGATGGCGAAACCGTAGCCCCAGTGGATGTCGGGCATGGCGAAGGAAGCCTCGACGATCCCCGGCAGGTGGGCCACGTTGGCCACCTGCTGCAGGGCCCGGTCGGCCTCGGCCTTGGCGAAGAGCGCAGGCGAAGCGAACACCCGACCCGGGACGAACATGCCCCCCTCGGGCGCCATCTCCCAGGTGACCTCGCCGGTGCGCCTGAAGCCCATGCCCTCACTGTACGGAACCGGGGCGGTGCGGGGAAGCCGCCGGCGGGCGCGGTCACACGTCGAAGATGACCCGCGCTTCCCAGCCCGTCGGGGTCTCTACGACGGCCGCTTCGTGGTAGGTCACCGCCTTGATGGGCGGTCCGCGCAGCACCATCCCCTCCGAGGGCACCCCGCCGGCCGTCCCCGCCACCCGCCCGCCCCCGAGGTCCTCCACGCGGAAACGGCAGAGGGCCAGGCCCCGGATCTCCGCTTCGGCCAGCAGCAGCGACAACCAGGCCACCAGCAATTCCTCGGGAGTGTCCGCCTCCGCCTCCACCCGGCACTCGTCCGGCGGCTGCGCTCCGGACGACACCTCCACTCCCGACAGATCGAACATCAGGTCGAACATGGCGAAGGCGGCGTTCTCGAAGGCCTCTTCCTGGGTGGCGCCTGCGGCCGCGATCCCGATGTCGGCGGTGTGCGCGAGAACGCGATAGCGGAGCATCGGAGGGCTCAGCCCTCCTCCCACCACCACGACAGGGCGAGCAAGCCGGGCCCGGTGTGGACCACCATCACCGCCCCGAACTCGGCCACCAGGGCCGTCACCGGCTCGACCTCACGCCGCACCTCCGCCAGCAGGTGGTGCGCCGCCTCGGGGGCCAGGGCGTGGAGGGCGATCACGTGCAAGCGGGCTCCTCTCACCCGGGAGCGCCGCCACAGGCGCAGCAGGCGGGCGATCGACGCCTCCCGGCTGAAGGCGGGGCGCAGGCTGCGGATGTTCCCCTCGCGCAGTTCGAACAGGGGCCGCACGCGCAGTCCGGCGGCCAGGCGGCCCACCGTGCTATTGAGGCGCCCCCCGCGCACCAGGTACTCGAAGGTCTCCAGTACCCCGTACAGCCGGGCGCGGCCGAGCACCCGGCGCGCCGCTTCCTCCACTTCGTCCAACGATGCGCCGCGGCGAGCGATCTCGGCGGCATGAAGGGCGGCCAGGGCCTGGGCCCCGGCGGCGGTGCGGCTGTCGATCACCCGCACCCGGCGGCCCGGATCCAACCCGGCGGCCATCACCGCCGACTTGTGGCTGCTGCTCAGGTGAGAAGCCACCGTCAGAACCACCGCTCCCTCGTCGGCGCCCTCCAGAGCGACGGCGAAGGACCCCGGTGTGGGGCCCGACGTGGTCACCCCCTCGTCGAAGCGTGCCAGCAGTTCCTGCAGCGGCAACTCCCCATCCCGGTAGGAGACCCCGCCCAGGACCACCCGGGTGGGCACGATGGTGATGCCCCAGGCCGCCGCCGCGTCGGCGTCCAGGGCGGCGGTGCTGTCGGTAATGACCCGTACCGTCACGTGATGGCCGTCCTCACGGTACGGACGCTACCTCAGTCGGAGCGCCTGACGAGGGCAGGCCAGCCCGTGTCGTTGTCGAAGAGGAGGCGGCTCAGGTACACCCCAGGACGAGTCCGCCGGCGGGGGTCGTTCCCGAGAACCCGTTTCAACCACATCGGACCTACCAGGACCGCCCCCAGGACGGCCCCCACGGCCGGGTCGACCACCGTCGACGGCCAACCCGCAGTGAGCGCCAGGCCGGCGGGCAGCGCCGCCTGCGCCACGAAGCAGCCGAGACCCGTGAGGCGACAGAGGCGCCCCACCCCCAGGCCCAGGGCCAGAATCACCGCTCCCGGCCAGGCCATGGCCAGGCAGGCGCCTCCCGCCACCGAGATGGCCCGCCCCCCGGCGCCGCGCAGGAACGGCGACCAGTTGTGACCCGCGGCCGCCGCCCCGGCCCCGAAGGCGGCCAGCAGGGGACGGGATCCCGCCATGGGCACCACCGCCGCCGCCCCCTTGCCGATGTCCAGCAGGCCCGCAAGGGCCATGGGCCAGAACCCCGAGGACTCCCCCACCCCGGTGCCGGAGACTGTGCCCGTCCCCACCCGGCGCAGGTCGGCGCCCGACACCGCCTTCGCCGTCAGGTACGAGAAGGGGATGGACCCGACGAGGAAGGCCCCCACCAGGTAGCCGGCGGCGAGCAGGGCCTCCATCGGCCACTCACCCTAGCGGCCGCACGGGCCCCGCCCTGGACCGCCGGCTCGCGGCCGGGGTGTCACTCCCCGTCGCGGGTCGGAAGACGCACCACCAGTCGGGCTCCGCCGTCGTCGGCCTGCTCGGCCGCCACCGTGCCCCCGTGCGCCTCGACGATCTCCCGCACCACCGCCAGGCCCAGGCCGGTGCCACCCGCGTCCCGGTCGCGGGCCTCGCCCAGGCGAGCGAAGCGCTCGAAGACCTGTTCCCGATCCTCTTCGGGGATACCGGCGCCGTCGTCCTCGACCACCGCCACCACTTCCTGACCCGCCAGGGTCACGCGCAGCACGATGCGGTGCACCGCGTGACGCCGGGCGTTGTCGAGCAGGTTGCGGACGACGCGTCTCAAGGCCAGGGGATCGCCCCGCAGGGGCGCCTCGTCGAGGTCCGCCTCGACCTCGAGGCCCTCCACCCGCGTCGCCTCCTCAGCCATGATCTCGCCCAGGTCGAGTTCCTCGGTGTGGGCCAGCACCGCCCCTTCGTCGGCCCGCGCCAGGGCGAGGAGGTCGTCGACCAAGCGCTCCAGACGCACCCCCTCCTCCAGGACCCCCGATGCCATCCCGGGCCAGTCGGTCCCTTCGGGATGGGCCAGGGACACCTCCAACTGGGTGCGCAGCGAGGCGAGGGGGCTCCGCAGTTCGTGGGAAGCGTCGCTGACGAAGCGCTGCTGCCTGTCGGCGGACCGCTGCAGGCGGTCGAGCATCCGGTTCATGGTGGCGGCCAGGCGTCCCACCTCGTCGCCCGTGCCGGGGTCGGGCACCCGCTGGTGCAGGTCGCGCGCCCCGATCTGGGCCACCCGCGCCCGGATGGCCTCCACGGGGCGCAGGGCGCGGCCCACCACCAGCCAGGTGACTGCGGCCACCACCAGCACCAGGATGGGAACGGAGATGACGATCATCCGCCCGAAGGTGTCGACGTCGGCCTTCACCGCTTCCAAGGAGGGCAGCACCACCGAGCGGCCTACGACCCCGGTGAGCACCGAGAGGCCGCCACCCTCCCCCAGCCCGGCCAGCGTCAGATCGGGGTAGTCGGGCACCCCGTTGGACCGCATGCACGCGGCGTAGGTGAACAGAGTGTCCTGGAGGCGCGCCTCGACGGCCCGCCGGTTCAGCACATCGACCCCGTCGAAGGCCGTCGAGATGACCCGATCGCAGCGAGTCACCGCCTCGGCCACTCGCTCGTCGACGAGGACCTCCCCGGTGAGGCAGCCGCTGAAGGCGTTGCCGAACTCCTCGGAAGTGGCGATCTCCTCGAACTGGGAGAAGCTCACCACCGGGTCGCCGATGGCGGCGATGGCCGCTTCCTCGCACTGCCCGGTGGCGGTGTACAGCGGGCTGCTGCGCCGGGTGCAAGCGTCGTAGGCCACCAGGTAGCTCTCGTCGATGCCGGTGCGGTAGAAGAAGTCGCTGAAGCGACGCGGCCTCTCGCCATAGGCCAGGGCCAGCATCGAGGCGCAGTTGCGGTCGAGAGTCTGCCCCGTCACTTTGAAGGGGTCCACCGCCACTCCCAACGAGAGCAGCGCCAGTTCGGCGACCACCCCCCGGTCGAGCTCGCGCCGGGCGTCCACCAGGCTGCGCGTCAGGGTGTCGCGCACGTCGCTGATCAGAGCCCGCCGAGTGATGAACAGCAGGCCCGCCCCGCCGGCCACCAGGGCGGCGCCGACGATGAGGGTGGTGGCCACGGTGAGACGCGAGCGCACCGAGCGGAAGAGAGGCATCAGGCGTCCGCCAGCAGGTACCCCGCCCCGCGTACCGTGAGCAGAGTCTCACGATCGAACGGCCGGTCGATCTTGCGGCGCAGGTATCCCAGGTACACCTCGACCACGTTGGGATCCACCCCCGAGTCGGGGCCCCACACCCGGTCGAGCAGTTCCTGTTTGGAGACCACCTCTCCCGGCCGGCTCATGAGAGCCTCGAGCAGGTCCACCTCGCGCGGGGTGAGGTGGATGGGCACGCCGTCGCGATCGCAGGTGCGGGCGGCGGGGTCGAGGCGCAGGTCCCCCACCTGGCAGGGCACCGGGCGGGCTCCGGCGCCCCGGCGCACCAGCGCCCGGAGGCGGGCCACCAGGACCACGTACGAGAAGGGCTTCGAGAGGAAGTCGTCGGCGCCCGTGTCGAGAGCCTCGGCCTCGTCGTACTCCCCCGACTTGGCGGTGAGCATCAGGATGGGAGTCCAGTTGCCCGCGGCGCGGATCTCGGCACAGACCTTGTAGCCGTTCATGCCGGGCAGCAGGATGTCCAGGACGATGGCGTCGTAGCGCCCCTCCATGGCCAGGGAGAGGCCGGTCAGGCCGTCGTGAGCCACTTCCACCTCGAAGCCCTCGGCGGCCAGGCCGCGCTGGAGGGCCTGAGCCAGGCGAACCTCGTCCTCTACTACGAGAAGGCGCATAGGGGTGATTATCGCGGGGGCGGCGAGATGGGGAGGCTATAGGCGCGGGATATGGCTGTGTCCCGAACCCGCACACCGAAGGGCGGACAGGAACAGCAACGGACCCGGCCGGGGCCGGGGGTGTCAGTCGCCGGCTCTCCGCACCGCCACGGAGATGACCGTCGCCGTGGTGAAGTGGCCGAGGCTGCGACTCCCAGTGAGGAGTCGCCCGCCAACCGGCCCCCTGTAGCCGCCTCAGCTACCTCCGCCTTCGCCGACCCCGACCGGCCTCGTGTACCGGGCAACCAGGTCCGTAGCCGTCCTGTAGTCCACGACCCTCACCGACCGATCGGTGAGGTCGAAGACGACCACGTCGGCATAGCCGGGCGAGAGGTCAACCTGCGACACCTCGACCCTGGTCGCCGCCGCGTCCAAGCCAGCAAGGGAAACCGCATCGCGCATGGTCCAGGTGGCCGTCGCGCCGGGCTTGGCCCAGCCGACCAGTTCTACCTCACCGCGGCGCGGCGCGGCACCCATGATGATGACCAGCTTCTCCTCCGGCGAGAAGCCGAAGGGCCCCAGCGTTCCCGCTCTGGTGCGAATGCCGAGCCCCCAATAAGCATCCGCCGGTCCCGGGGCGAGGATCACCAGGACCTGCACCGAAACCAAGTCGAGAGCCTCCACGACCTCTGCCGGCATTGCCGGGAGTTCGAGCAGTTGCCGATCTCGGGCGTCAAGAGCCAGGTAATCTGTGACCGTCATCCCCAGCTCCGGGTCCACAGCCTCCGACGTGACGGGCGGCTCGATGTAGGCCAAGGCGAGCGCCAACCGCGGTCCCACCGGCGGGTCCGGCTCTCCGGCTCTTCGTTCGTCGGCCCAGGCGGTGCCTTCGATCACGTACTCGACCAGCGCTTCCCGCTTCGCCGCCGCCGAGGTTTCATCCGCATGCAGAATCACCTCGAGGGGCGGCCCGATCTCGCCCAGCATCTCGCGCATCTCCGAGTCGTACGCCGTGGAAACGAACCAATGCGGAGGATCCGAGAAAAGGACCTGAACCCCGACGAAGGTGTAGTCGGCACCCTCCTTCAACTTGCCCAGCCCACCCTGAACCGGCACCTCGCCGCCGATCGGCAAGGGCACGAACGCGTACACCCCGCCGGTCGCGCCCCTGAACTCGAGACGTTCCCACAGGACCTCGTTGACCCTGACGGTCGCTTGCTCGATGTTTCTTGTGTCCACGGCTGTACCCACAAAAACAGCATTGAGCACGGACTCGTGCATCACGGAATGGCCGTAGGTCGACCCCTCGCCATCTCCGCCGGCGGACCCGCAGGCCGACACCGCCAGCACCAGCGCGCACACGCCCAACATCGTGGCCCTCGACAAGATGGGCGGCGTCGTGGTCATTGAGGTCAAGCGTGACGTCGATCGTGGCGCATGGGGAGCATTATCACAAGGGTGGGGGAATCCGCGGGGAAACCCCTCACCCCGCCTTACGCGCCCACAGCGAGTACATCAGAGGCACCAGGTCACGCTGCTCCTCGGGCAGGCGCCAGCGGCCGTCGGCACCCTGGGTCATCTGCGGCAACCCCTGCCAATCCAACTCCCGATGCTCCCGCAGACCGCTGATAACCAACCCGGCATCGAGCAGCGCCGCCACCACCTCTCCCAGGCCGTGGTTCCACTCGTACGTCCTGGCGTGCTCCACCGTGCCCGGCCCGGCGTAGGTGCTCGGATCATCGTCCACGATCGGATCGGCCGTCTCGAAGTAGGGGTAGCGCACCAGCAGGGCGGCGTCGTCACGCCAGTCCAGGCTCCACAGCATCGGGTGCCCTTCCCGGATGTAGAACAGGCCCCCCGGCGCCAGGAACCCGGCCACCACCTCGCCCCAACGGCGGATGTCGGGCAGCCAGTTGAGCGCCCCCACCCCGGTGTACACCACGTCGAAGGTCTCGGGCAGCACCCGGGGGGCGTCGTACAACTCGGCGACCACGAATCGCCCCGGCGTGCCACTCTCCGCGCTCAGGCGCCGGGCGGCGGCGATGGCCGGCTCGGAGAAGTCCAGGCCGGTGACCTCGGCTCCCAGCCGCGCCCACGACAGGGTGTCCTGGCCCATGTGGCACTGCAGGTGCAGCAGGCGCCGGCCCCGCACTTCTCCCACCAGGGGCGAATCGAAGGCCACCACCCCGCTGAGGCGCCCCGGGTCGGCGACGAAACCGGCCACGTCGTACCCCGGGGAATCCCAGTGGATGGGCACCCGGTCGTCCCAATTGGCCCGGTTGGCGCGGCGGTACGGATCGAGAGGCAAGGTCGCCCCACCCTAGTGGCCTGCGGAGTCACGGCGGCGCTAGGTTCGTGCGAGCACGCTCCGACGGGAGGCAACCATGATCTCGCAGTTCGCTCCGCCCCTCCTGGCGCAGACCGCCGGCGGCCCCGACCCGACCGCCGCTTGCGGGGAGACACCCGGGGTGGTCTGCCGCTGGGTCTTCGACCTCACCGGGAGTGAGGGCACCGCCCGCGCCGTGGAGTGGGTGGTGGCCAAGCCCCTCAAGGTGCTGCTGGTTCTGTTGGTGGCGTTCGTGCTCAACCGGGTGCTGCAGCGCGCCATCCGGAACCTCGTGGAACGCCTGGTGGCCAGCCGCGAGGAGGAGGCCCGAAACCACGACGAAGAAGAGGACCTCGCCCCGCGGTCGGTCTCGCTGGCACAGTGGGCCGCATCCCGGGCTCGCGGCCTGGCCGAGCGGGCCGAGCGAGGCCGGCAGCGGGCCCAGGGCCTGGGCACGGTGCTGCGCAGCATCGCCGGAGTGGTGGTCTACGGGATGGCCGCCCTGATCGTCCTCGGCGAGTTCGGGGTGAACCTGGGGCCCCTGATCGCCGGGGCCGGCATTGCCGGGATCGCCCTCGGGTTCGGGGCCCAGACCCTCGTGCGCGACTTCCTCAGCGGCCTGTTCATGCTCGCCGAAGACCAGTACGGCGTGGGCGACGTGGTGGACCTGGGCGACGCCTCGGGCGTGGTCGAGGAGATCCGCCTGCGCACCACCCGCCTGCGCGACATCGGCGGCACCGTCTGGTTCGTGCCCAACGGGGAGATCCGGCGGGTGGCCAACAAGTCGCAGCGCTGGGCGCGCGCCGTGCTCGACGTGCCGGTGGCCTACGGCGCCGACCTCGACGACGCCGTCCGTGTCATCAAGGAGGCGGCCGACGCCATCTGGCACGAGCAGCCGGACGGCGCCACCGTGATAGCGGAGCCCGAGGTCCTCGGAGTCGAGGCGCTCGGCGATTCCGCCGTCTCCCTCCGCCTCGCCCTCAAGGTGGCTCCGGGAGAGCAGTTCGCCACCGCCCGTCTGGCGCGCCGCCGCATCAAGGATGCTCTCGATGCTGCGGGCATCGAGATCCCGTTCGCGCAACACACCGTGTGGCTGCGCTCGTCCCTGGATCCGGGCCATGGGGAGAGACCGGGCGCAGCGGCGCGCTAGCGCGGGGCGGCCAAGCCCCCCACCAACCGGAACCGGCCCCGCAGGGCCGGTTCCGGTGATCCGAGGAAGCGCTCGTCTCTGCGCCGTCCGCCTCCCGGCGGCTAGGCCCGGCGGGGCTCGCGCCCCATCAGGCTGCCGCCGAGGGCGGCGCGCTTCCGCTCCGGGGTGCCCCGGGCGGAGATGCCGGCCGCCGGCCGAACCCGCCACCGACGCGGCTGCTCGGCCTCCAAGCGCTTCTCGACCACGAGGGCCGTTGCCAGTTGCAGGGTGTGCATCCCGATGCTCATGATTGGTTCCTTTCGACATCAGCCGGGCCCGTCGCCGCCGGCCCCGACAGGTAGGACCGGAGCAGGCGCCCCGCCTCGGGGATGGCCTGCGGGCGCAGGCTGTACTCCTTCTCGTCCCCCACCGTGATCAGGACCAGGCCCGCCGTGCGCAAGGCCCGGATGTGGTGGATCACGGTGGACTTGGCCAGGCCCAGGCACTCGGCCACCTCGGTGAGGGAGGCCGGGCCGCGCGCCAGCAGGTTCAGAATGCGCAATCTCTTCTCATCGGCCAGGGCCTTGTAGAAGCCCACCATCCAGGGCGACGGCGCATCGGGGTCGGCGCTCAGCACCTCGGCCGAGACCGGGTACACGAAGACGCGCCGACTGCCGCTCTCCGTGATGGCCACCCACGGCCGCACCACCGCCGAAGGCACCAGCACCACCCCGGACACCTCCGGCTGCAGCTTGAAGGTGACGCCGTTGGTGGCCGCCTCCACCAGGCGCTCCGGAGTGAGGGTGGCAGCCAGAGCCCTCTTCTCCTCGGCGTCCCGGGCGAGGGCGGCGGTGTTCTCCTCGCCGCCGCGAAAGACCTCGGCATCGAAGCGCCGCAGCACTTCGATCACCCGCTGCAGGGACTTCGCCGGCGACAAGGAGGTGAGCCGGTCCAGGGCCTGCCCGCATTCCGGGTCGCACATCGCCGCCAGGGCAGCCAGAGCGTCACTATCGCCGTCGGCGGCCCGGTCGATTAGGTCCGCCGTCGCCTCGGTGCGGTGCACTTGCATCGCCAGCATCGCCCGGCGGACACAACGCGGGTCGACGGCGCCCAGATGGGCCAGCAGGTCCTCCACCCGGCGGGGCTCTGGAGTCTGGTAGGCCTGGTCGACCAGACCCAGCCACAGGTCACCGCAGCCCACTTCCTGCAGGCCGGCGAGGAGTTGCGGTGAAGCGGCGGCCTGGACCTTCTCGAACCACTCCGGGCCGACCTCGTACTCCTTCATCTCGTCCCGGCCGAGGGTGAAGACGAACAGGCTGGCCAGCAACTCGAAAGCCGGCCCGGAGACCACCTCGACGGTGAGCCGGCGCTTCTTGTCGGTGTAGTCCCGTACCCTGGGCCCGCTGATCGTCATGGTCAAGTACCTTCGTGTTGTTCGATGGTGATCGAATGGTATGACAGAAATGCGAGCATGTCAAGTACCCGTGTCAAGATGATGTTGGTCATTAGACAGCACCAACATCACACACGCCGATGGCCTAAGCGGGCGCTCGGGCGCCGTACCATCGGGGGCGCATGCCCGCCGACTTCCCCCTCCGCCGCCGGCTCTTCGGCAACCGGACGCTGAACCTGCGTCGCATCCGGGCGGTGGGCTACGACATGGACTACACCCTGGTCCACTACCGCACGGAGGAGTGGGAAGGACGCGCCTACCATCACGCTCGGCGCCTCCTCGCCCGGCGCAACTGGCCGGTAGAGGACCTCGAGTTCGATCCGGCCCGGGTGATTCGGGGCCTCACCATCGACCTCGAGTTGGGCAATCTGGTGAAGCCCACCCGCTTCGGGTACGTGATCCGCGCCGCCCACGGCACCCGCTTCCTCGACTTCGAGGAGCAGCGCGCCGCCTACGCCGGGGTCGTGGTCGACCTGGGCGATCCGCGCTTCGTATTCCTCAACACCCTGTTCACCCTCTCCGAGGCCACCCTGTACGGCCAGCTGGTCGACCTGCTCGACGCAGGGCGCCTGAGCGGCCTCATGTCGTACGCCGACCTGTATCGGGTGCTGCGGGCGACGGTGGACGAGGCGCACCTACCCGGCACGCTGAAGGAAGAGATCCTGGCCGACCCGTTGCGCTTCCTGGAACCGGACGCCGAGATTGCGACCGCCCTCCTCGACCAGCGCTATGCCGGGAAACGGCTGATGCTGATCACCAACTCCGACTGGGGCTACGCCCGCCGCCTCATGGAGATCGCCCTCGACCCCAGCCTGCCCCAAGGCACGTCCTGGCGCGACCTCTTCGACCTGGTGATCGTGGGTGCGGACAAGCCCGGGTTCTTCACCGAGCCACGGCCCCTCCATCGCATCGTCGACGAGGAGCAGGGCCTGATGCGCCCCCACCACGGCGACCTGGAGCCCGGCGGGGTGTACTTCGGCGGCTGTGCCCCGCTGGTCGAAGAGCACCTGGGCCTGTCGGGCGATGAGATCCTGTACGTGGGCGACCACCTCTACGCCGACGTGAGCGTGAGCAAGGCGGTGCTGCGCTGGCGCACGGCGCTGATCCTGAGGGAACTCGAGACCGAGATCGACGACCTGGAGGCCTTCCGTCCCAGCGAAGACGCCCTGAAGGCTCTCATGGCCGAGAAGGAGGACGCGGAGCGCCGCCTCGCCCGAGCCCGCCTCGACCGGCAGCGCGCCCGCCACGGCTACGGCGCCCCCCTGGCTCCTCCACCCGCCGACGCCGACGCCGAGATCGCCTCCATGCAGGAAGCCCTGGTGGCCCTCGACGACCGCATCGCTCCCCTCGCCCGGGCCGCCGGCGAGGTGCACAACCCCTGGTGGGGGCCGCTGATGCGCTCGGGCTACGACAAGAGCCTCTTCGCCCGCCAGGTGGAGCGCTACGCCGACGTCTACACGTCGCGGGTGTCGAACTTCCTGTACGAGACGCCCTACGCCTTCCTGCGAGCGGCCCGGAGCACCCTCCCCCACGACCCCTGCTGAGCCCGGCACCCCGATCGGCCTGGGGCCGGCCCATTGCCGCCGGGGGTAGGGCCCGTTGTCTTGTTGCCGCCTGTCGTGGCGGCGGCACAGCAGCTGCAGGTTGCCGAGCCTCCCTCTGCCGCTCCCCTTGCCGGCCGGGGTTCGTGATCGGAGGACCGTCCCGCCTGCTCCGGTACCCTGGCCGCCGCGCCCGAGCCCGAGCCCAGGCCCGTCACTGCCGGAGAGGGGACCGACTGTGAGCCAACCCGCCGATGGCCATGCCCCACCCGCTGCTCGGCGCCACCCGCGGAGCGTCGTCGCCCTCATGGTGCTGCTCGGCCTGCTGGCAATCGGCGCCCTCCAGGGCGGTATCGCGATGGTCGTGAACCCGTACACACCGCTGGGCATGTCGGCCGAGTTCCTGGATGGCGCCCCGGTCGACACCTACTTCTGGCCGGGGGTGTTTCTGCTGGGCATCGCCGCCGCTTCGCTCCTCACCCTTGCGGGCTTGGTCACCGGATGGCGCTGGAGGTGGGCCGCATCCATCGAGACGGCAGTCGGCTACCGCTGGCCCTGGCTGGGCACCGTCGCCGTCGGCGGGGTGCTGCTCGCCTTCGAGATCGCCGAGGTCTTCCTGATCCCCTTCCACCCGGTGATGCACCCGTTGCTCATCGCCGGATCCGCCGGCCTCATCGCTTTGGCGCTGACACCGTCGGCGCGCGCCCACCAGCGCACCCGGTCGCGATCGGCCCGGACCGGCGGCCGCTGACACGGCTGCCGAGAGCAGAGCCGCTTCGCGGCAAGTCCGCCGCGGCCCCTCCCCTATCCCCGCCGAGGTACCGGGCCGTCTAGCCGTCCACCCACCGCCCGTAGATGTCGTAGCCGCGGCTCTTGTAATCCCGAGCGTCGCCCCGCACCACCAGGAACCTGTTCTTGCCCTTGCCCCAGGCGATGGCCGGATCGACCTCCTCTTTCACCGCCCCCGGCCCGCTGACGCGGAAGTTGTCTCCGATCTTGCCTCCGACCCGGGCCAGGTACTGGCCGAAGGTATCGGTCCCCCGCCCCGCCCCGGAGTTCCTGTTGTCGTCCCAGACCACCAGGTAGCGATTGTTGGTGGCATTCCAGGCAACGTCCGGCACCGCTTCATCGCCCGTGGCGTTGTTGGCGCTCACCCGGATCTCATTGTCGATGGGGGCGCCGTTGCCCGTCACTTGCTGGGCGTAAATGTCTAAGCCCCGCGTCGCGGCCCGTCGCATGTCCATCCACACCACCAGGAACCTGTTCTCTTTCGCATTGAAAGCCACCGCCGGCCACACGTCGTCCGCCGTGGCCTCCGCGCCGCAGATGCGGAACTCCTCGCCGGGGAAGGTGCCGTTGCCCCGCACCATGCGGCCGTGGATGTCCCACCCGCTGCCGGACCCGCTCTCAATGTCGGCCCAGACCACGAGGTAGCTCCACGAGACGGAGCTCCAGGCCACGTCGGGGGTGTACTCGTGGTTCTTCTGGTCCACTCCCGGCTCGTGCTCGCTGATGCGGGTATCGGCGGTGCCGAGGCGGGTGCCGTCGGCCATCAGCCGGCGACCGTAGATGTCCGCACCGTGCTGGGCGAAGTTGCGGTGGTCCTGCCACACCACCAGATACTGGTTCAGCTTCTTGTTCCAGGCTACGGCCGGGTAAGACTGATTGCTTACCCCGGAACCGATGCGGAAGTTCGGGCCCAAGGGAGTCCCGTCGCCGGCCAGCAGCCGGCCCCAGATCTTGACGCCGTACTTCGTCTCCTCCCGGTCGTCGGCCCATACCACCAGGAACTGGTTGTCGGCCTGGTTCCAGGCCACGGCGGGGTGCCGCTCATTCGTATTGCTCACGCCGCCGCTGACACGGAAATCGGCGCCCTGCGGCTTCCCGTCGTCGTTCACCAGACGCCCGAAGATGTCGATGCCCAGCCACTGCGTGTTGCGCTCGTCCTCGCGCACCACCAGGAACATCCGGTTGGCTGCGTTGTAGGCCACCGCGGGGAGCCGCTCATCCTTCACTCCCTTGACCCCGCTGATGGGCTGGTCCCCGCCCATGGTGGCTCGCGGTTCCACGTTCGCGCGGGCGATCGATGGAACGAGCAGCACCGCCACCAGAGCCATGGCCGGAGTGAGCCGCAGACCGCCCCTTTCCCACATGACAACCTCCCCCGTTCGTGGCCGGCAGTTGCCGTAACTCTACGCGCCGCGCCGGGGACGTGTCGGGCCGACGCCGCGTTGCTCGTCGGTCTGCCTACCCCACCTTTCCCAGCAACCGATCGACTTTGTAACCCGACCGGTCTTCGGCCCGGGCCAGTGCCGCCACCAGTTCGGCCGCCCGCTCCAGCACCGCCTTGCTCCTGCTCCCCAGCAGGCCCGCAGCCACCAGGCCCCGCCCCAGCGCCCGGAACCCATCGCGATCGAACCAGGTGACCCCGCCGTGGTCGTGGACCTGCAGCAGAGCCGCCGCCTCGGCGTCGGCCAGCAGCCCCTCCATGAGGCGGCGCAGGCCCGCCGCCGAGCCCCGGCTGCGGGCCCACTCCCGCGCCGCCCCCAGGTGGTGCTCGACCAAGGGGATCACCCGCGGCCAATGCTCGGCACCCTGGTACCCCAGCGTCTCCGCTCGCACGCCACTGCGGCCCTCGGGGAACAGCCGCGTCACCGCCCACACCACCAGCCAGGCCGGATCGAAGGGCGGCGGCCGCGCGTCGAGGGCGTCGGCCACCGCCGCCAGCGTGGCCAGTTCGGTGGGGAACTGGGTGAAGGCCCGGCGTCGGTCGCATTGGTGGCCCAGCGCGGCCGCCTCGTCAAGCACCCTCCCCAGCGACGCCTCGATCTCCGGATCGGCGGCCTCCCTCTCCCCCGCCAGAACCGGGCGGCAGGCCTCGACCAACACCGCCAGCGAGGCCCGCAGCGGCTCGGCCCGCAGTTCCGCAAGGGCCTCGGCGACACTGGCGACCCCCCTCGCCTGCAGGCGGTGGGCGAGGATGGCGTACGACCCCGTAGGGTCCGCCACCTCGGCGAAGTCGAGGAACACGCGGCTCTGATAGCCGTTCAGCGCGACGAAGAGGCCTCGCTCGCAGAGGTCGCGGCTCCGCCGCAGGTACTCCAGGCCGGCCGGGTGCTCCCGGAACACCACGAAGTCGTCGGGCCCGCCCCGCAAGCCCAGGCCCTCTCCCAGGTGCCGGGTGCGCAAGGTGCCCGAGGCCTTGTCCCGGTACGGCAGGGAGCGGTGCACCCATCCCGACGCCGCCTCGTACCGGTTGTTGTAGGCCACCAGCGACGCCGCTCCCTGCACCCGGTTGCTGTAGGCGAAGATGCTCTCGGCCACCGCTCCGTGGTCGGCGGCCTCGTAGAGCAGGAACTCGGCAGCCTCGGCGAACTGCCGCCGCCGATGGAGCAGGGGGAAGATCTCTCCCCCGTGCCGCTCCACCAGGCCGGCGTCGGGGGTCTCCTCCCAGCGGGCCCGGCGGTACTCCATGCCGTAGCGTTCCCGGAACCCCTCCACCTGCCCGTGCCCGAACATCGGCAAGCCGGGGAGAGTGCACATCAGGGTGCACACCCCGAAGTACTTGTCCCCGGTACCGAACTGGGCGGCGGCGGTCTCCTCGTCGGGGTTGTTCATGAAGTTGACGAAGCGCTTCAGGATCTCCGGGTCGAACTCCAGGACGTTGCGCATCAGTTGCCGGTAGTCGGCGTTGCTCTCCGCCGAGGTCATGTGCATGAAGGCGCTGTTGTAGACCCGGTGCATCCCCAGGGTGCGCACGAAGTACCCCTCGAGCATCCAGAAGGCCTCGGCCAGGAGCAGCGTATCGGGGGCCTCGGCGGCCACCCGGTCCACCACCTCCCGCCAGAACTCGTCGGGCATCTGCCGGGCGAACTCCTCGTCGGTGAGGCCGTGGGCGGCCCGAGAGGGTATGGCCCCGCCCGTCCCGGGAGCCGGGAACCAGAGACGCTGCACGTGCCGTCGCGCCAGGGTCATGGCGGCGTCGAAGCGGATGATGGGGAACTGCCGGGCGACGTGGAGAATGGTGCGGATCACCGCCTCGCGCACCTCGGGCAGCAGGTAGTTCAACTGGGCGGTGTCGTTCCACGGCATCGAGGTGCCGTCGTTGCCGTGGTAGATGAAGCGATCCCCGCCGGTGTGGCGGTCGAGACGCCGGAAGACCACCGCGGCGTCGGTGCCGTCCCAATAGTGGTCCTCGATCTGGATGCAGACACGGGGGTCGCTCGACAGGTCGGGCCCGGTGTACGAGTAGCCGGGATAGGGAGGCCGGGGCAGGGAGAGAAACCAGTCGGGATGCTCGATCACCCAGCGCCCGTCGATGCCCACGTGGTTGGGGACCATGTCGCTGGCCAGCCGAATGCCCCGCGCCCAGGCGCGGCGGCGGAGGTCCTCCAGGGCCTCCGGGCCTCCCAGGCCGGCGGCCACCACGTAGTCGTATAGGGCGTAGGCCGAGGCCACCGCGTCGGGGTTGCCTCGCAGGTGCTTGAGTCGCCGGGAAGCTTCGCTGCGCTCCCACACCCCGATCAGCCATAGCCCGGTGAAGCCGGCGGCGGCCAGGGCCTCCAGTTCCTCGTCGGGAATCTGGTCGAGCCGCTCCACCGCCCGGCCGTAGCGGCGGGAAAGCTGGTCGAGCCACACGTAGGTGCTCTTGGCGATGAGGACCAGACGGGGCATCCAGGAGCGGTCCTCGCTGAAGCGCTCGTACTCCCCCGCCCCCAGGGCGGAGGCGTCGAGCACCGGCGGCAGTCCCGGGGGGCCGATGGCCCGGAAGGCCCGCTCTTCCGCCAGCAGGTCCAGGGCGCGCAGGATCCGGGTGAGCAGGCCGGCGAAGCGGTCCCCCAGCAGGTCGGCCCAGTTGGCCCGGATGTACTCGAGCTGGCCCGCCAGCGAGGTCGGGCTCGAGCGGAACGGGGCCCGCAGGAGATCGAACAGCGAGCCTCGGCCCGGCCCCGCGGCCGGCAGCCCGGCGAAGAACTCCTCCAGCGCACTGATGGCCGCGGTGTAGGCGGTGGCCTGCTCCAGCGGCGCGTCGTCGTGCAGGTCGCGGAAGCGGGCGAACGCCGGGTTCTCGTTGGCCAGGCGGAGCATGATCAACTCCTCCAGAGCCAGCACCTCGTTGGGCGTCCCTGCGGTGCTGCCTGCCAGGTGCTCCGCCGCCGTGCGCCTCGCGCGGAAGACCGGCGTGGCCGGGTAGCCGGCGACGAACCCCTGCAGCAGGCGTTCCGCTTCCGCGGCGAACTGGCCCCGCAGGTGCTCGGCCGCCCGGGCGAGGGCCTCGCCCCCGGTCACCGCCGCCCGGCGGGCGATCACATAGCGCAGTATCTCCTGGATCAGGGCGGCAGCCGCCAGGTCGCCGGCCCACACCGCCCTTTCGGGGAAGCGAG
>VGBK01000028.1 GCA_016870535.1 Actinomycetota bacterium
GTCGAGTTTCGTCATCTGGCTGCCGCTGGAGGACGGGGCCGAGCCGGCACAACTGACGGCCGACGGCCTCCACCCCACGGTGGACCCGCTGTTCGGCTGAGCCCGGCCGCCACCGGCCGGGGTTTGGTACCCTCCGGAGTTGTCGCGGGCGCTTAGCTCAGGTGGCGAGAGCGCTTCCCTTACAAGGAAGAGGTCGGAGGTTCGAGTCCTCCAGCGCCCACCGATGGAATCCTTTGCCGTGCCTAGGGTTTCGTCGCGTGGCGGCTTCACGCGACGCTGTCGGCGGCCTGGCTAGTCCGCGTGGAGTCCGCAGTCCCTTCCCAGATTCCGTTGAGGGCGGTGGCTGCAGCTTCGTCGAGACCTTCGAACAGGTGGCCGTAGACGTCCAGGACGGTGCGGACTGAGATGTGACCGAGTCGGCTGGCGATGACCTTGGGATGCTGGCCGCCTTTGATGAGCAGGGCGACGTGGCTGTGGCGCAGGTCGTGGAACCGGCACGGTTCGCCCACGGTTGCTCGGACGGCGGGAAGCCAGTCGCGGCGGGTGAAGTTGGTGCGGCGGATCGGCCCGCCTTCGGCCGAGGGGAATACGAGATCGTCCTGGCCGGGGTGTTGGGCGATGTGGGCGGCGAGTTCCCGAACGAGGAACTCGGGGATGGTGACCGACCGACGTGCCGCCTCGGTCTTGGGTGGCCCGAAGGCCAGGGCGCCGCGGACCTCTGTAAGGGTCTGCTCGACCCGGAGAGTGCGGCGCAGTAGGTTGAGGTTGTCTTTGCGGAGCGCGGCGAGTTCGCCGAAGCGGAGTCCCGTGAACCCAGCGGTGAGCACCAGCGCCCGGTAGGCGGGGGCGATAGCGTCGGCCAGTGTGCGGATCTCCTCGGCGGCGAGGAAGCGCATTGTGGGCCGGTCGGCCCGGGGTAGGTCAATGTCCCGTAGGGGGGTGCGGGGGATGAGATCGCCGCTTACGGCTTTGCTGAAGGCCCGGCCCAGCAACTGGTAGGCCTTGTGGATTGTGGCGGGGGAGTAGCCGCGGCCGACGAGGTCGCCAATCCAGGTGTCAATGTCGATCGGCCGCACCGCACCGAGCTGACAGTCGGCGAAGGTGGGGAGGATCAGGTTGCGGATCAGCGACTCGTCGCGCACCTCGGTGGTGGGGCGGCGGTGGCGGCGGCTGGCGTCGACCTCGGTGATCCAATCGCCGAGGGTGATGCGCGCGAGGCGGGGGTCGGTCCACTGGCCCCGCACCTTGTCCGCCTCCACGGTGGCCAGGTGACGATCAGCGTCGCTGCGGCGGGTGAAGTTGCGGGCGTGCTCCCGACCCGAAGGGTCGCGATAGCGTGCCTGGTAGACGCTCCTACGGCCGCTCTGGCGCCTTTGGATGTGTCCCATGCTTGTGCTCCTTGCAGTGATTCAGGGCGGCTCGCCCCTTGTCGGTCAGGGTGCCCCCAGCGTGGCCTGGGGCTGCCGAGGGGGTGAGGAGGCCCCGCCTTCGGGCTTCCTTGAGCTGCCAGCGGATGGCCTCAAAATGCTTGGGGTCAGGGTCCAGACCGGCGGGGCCGCGGCGAACCTCCCCGGGTTGGGTAGAGGCTCTGGGTTCTGAGTGTGGCTGTGCCCGCTTGCGGGCGAGAACCTGGATAGGGTTTCGAACCCTCTTGTGGCAGAGGTCTGCGTATTCCGCAGCCATCTGCGCGTACCAGCAGTCGGGCTTGGGAGGCCGGCCGGGCCGGCGCCTGTAGTCCACGGGTGGTCTCGCCGAGGGATCACGCGTCTCGACCTTCTCTAGGTGTTCGAAGAGGGTCTGGGATACCTCGATGAGGCGGTAGGGGCGTACCAGCCGCAGCATGGGGGAGCGGAAGCCGCCTTCAGGCAGGGAGGTTGACTCGCCGTCCCAGGTGGCCTGTGTCTCTGTGAGCATGGTGGACAGCTTGCGCGCTGGGTAGACCCTGAGTTCGGCGATGACGAGCTTGCCGTTGCGCTCGACGATGTGAGCGGCTGTGTGCCAGCCGGGAATGTCGCCTGGTGCCTCGCACCAGTAGCCCTGAGGCGATGGCCACGGGTTCACGACCGGGGGCATTCGGTTGCGTGAATCCGTCATGGCGGAAGTGTACCAAAGTGTTACCTGGCTGCCAACCAGGGAGATAATAAGGTTCTTGCTGGTCCCGCTACGCATCGCTGCCAGTTCGTTGCACACTTGAGCTGTGAGCAGACTGAACGAAATCCGCAACCGTCGGAGACTCCCCGCCCGGGAGGTCTGCAGGGCCGTGCGGCTGTCGGCGGGCATCACCCAAGCTGCAGTAGCTCGCGCCTGCGCCGTGAACCGCGCCAGCGTCTGCCGGTGGGAAGCCGGTCGGCGTACCCCTCGGGGCGATCACCTCAAGGCGTACCTGGCAGTACTGAACGAGCTGCTCGGCAGTCCGGACCGGTGAACTGTGCAGCGCCTACTTACTACCGACGAGCTCGCCGCTCTGCTGCAGATTCCGAAGGCGACGATCTACCGCTGGCGGTACTGCGGTGAGGGCCCGCGTGGAGTACGTGTCGGCCGGCATCTGCGGTTCGAGTTCGCCGACGTGCAGGACTGGCTCAACGCGCGCAAGAGCGGTGGCGAGGGGCTGATGGCTCCTATGTGCTCCCGGGAGCCTCGTCTCGGAGGCGACGGGCAGAGTCAACTCAGAGGCGTTCGCGGTCGGTCGGCCGCGATTACCCACGCTCGTTCCGGGGAACTGGGGAGGTGAACGTGTCCCGCTCGGATGAACTGGTGACCCTAGCCCGCCGCCGGTATCGGTTCGGCCAGTCTGATGGGGGCATTGGATTCGCGGTTCCGGCTGACGGGCCGCCGCTGGCACATGAGTTTCGCGGGTCGACAATGTCGCTTCGGTCCGAACTGGCCGCCATGTATCACGGGGAGTACGGGAGGGTCCCCGGCTCGTCGACCGTGGCCGACGCCATGAGCGTGCTGGAGGGCCAGGCCCAAGCTCAGGAGCCAGAGCCGCTCCACACCCGGGTGGCCGAGAGGGACGGGGTCTGGCTCGACCTGGGCCACAAGGAGGGGAGGTTCGTCCAGGTAACTGAGACCGGCTGGAGCATGAAGACGAGTCCCCCAATGCTCTTCCGGCACACTGCTCTCACCGGTCCGCTCCCTGAGCCCGAAGCGGGCGGGGACTTCGAGGAACTGCGGGAATACCTGAACCTTGACGACGAGCAGTGGCTCCTAGTGCGAGGGTGGGTAGTCGCCCTGCTGTTCCCCACCCGGCCCCAGCCGATCCTCTGCCTGGTCGGCCGTCAGGGCGCAGGCAAATCCACCATCGCGAGGACGCTGGTCAACCTGGTCGACCCGTCACCAGCGCCGCTGCGTTCACCCCCCCGCGAACCAACAGACTGGGCGGTAAGTGCCGCCGCGTCCTACGTGGTCGCCCTGGACAACTGCTCACGAGTCCCCGATTGGCTCTCCGACGCCCTGTGCCGGGCGGTGACCGGTGATGGGTGGCTGCGCCGCGCCCTCTACACCGACGACAGAGTCGCCATCTGCGCCTTTCGCCGCGCCATCATCATCAACGGGATCGCTCTGGGCGCCCTGAGAGGCGACCTCCTCGACCGGGCCATCCTTCTTGAACCGCACCCCATCAACCCCGAACGGCGACGGCTGGAGAGCGACATGACGGCCCGATGGCAGGCAGCTCGCGGGCGCATCCTGGGAGGCCTCCTGGACCTGGCCTCTCGCACCTTCGCTCACCTGCCCGCGGTGCGGCTTCTCTCCCAGCCCCGGATGGCCGACCACGCCCAGATCCTCGCTGCTCTTGACCAGGCCACCGGCACCGCGGGACTGGCCGCATACCTCCAAGCGTCAGGCCGAGCACTAGAAGCCGCCATCGACGAGTGTCCCGTAGCCTTCGCCGTCCGCAGACTCATGGAGACACACGACGAATGGGGACCAGGACTAGCCAGCGACCTCCTGCCCGTTCTCAAGACCCAGGACCCGTGGCGGGAATGGCCTACCACCCCCCAGCACCTGTCCGAGCAGCTCCGTCGGGCCGCGCCACTGCTCGAAGCGACCGGCATCCACATCGAGCAAGGCCTCTCGCACGGCAGCGGTCAACGCGGCATCAGGCTGACGAAAGCGCCCCGCTGATCCACGTCGACTTTGCGGGGGTGTTGTCGAAGCCGCTGGGGGCGGCCAAGTCGATCAAGACGACCAAATCCCTATTCCGTCTTCTCCCTCTTCAACCCATCTGAACAGAGGAGAGAGGGAAAACAGCGTCAGCAGCGTCTGACAATCGCAGGATCCAGGTGGCAGTGGGAGCGATACTCGCTGACCCGGGTCGGCCAAGGCACCTTCCGTAGGCAGCGTACTGTTGGCAGGGGCCTCTGGACAGAGTTCAGGTCGCCCCCAAGGTGGGTAGAACCAACCCTCACCGCCTATCTGACCACTGACCACCAAGCCAGTCGCCGTCGGCCGCCGGGAGTGCTCAGACTGCGGGGATCAAACCCACACTTCGAGAACACAGAACCCCAGCTAGATGCCACAGAATCCCCCATCTGCCGAACACAAGATCGCCCAAAAACCCGACCACACTATCCCTGGGGACAATGCGGGGCGGCTGCTTATGATCATAGGGGTGACGCGGCTGCGGGCATGACCCCCCCGCCCCCCTCGAGGCTCTTACTTGGTTGAGCTTCACCAATGCCCTGCGGGTGGGGATCTGCTCGCCGCTCAGGGCTGAGCCGGTGGTCTTTCATGTCAGGCAGCCATACCACTGTTAGCGTTCCCGGTGGCCGTCCTGGGAGGAGCCGGTGCGCCGCCTCGTTGTAATCATCCTTCTCGCCGTGACACTGACGGCGTGCTCCGCAGCGGCGGATACTTCCAGCACCGTTCCGGCCTTGAACACCTCCCCCGGCAGCACCGAGCCCAGTCACCAGCCGCTGTGGGTGACGGTCAAGTACCGGGCCGACCCGGTTGACATCGCCAGCCCTGCCTTTGAGTACCTGAACACCTTGGGTAGTTCGGTGGTGGGTGGCGCGTGGTACGACGCCGACTACGGGTACATGGTGATCCTGCTGAACCGTACCTACTTCCACTACTGCCGGATGCCTCAGTCGGCATGGTCGGCGTTCAGCACCGCGGCATCGTATGGCACTTTCTACAACGCCTCGATCAAGGGCCGCTACGACTGTCGCGGCGGTGGGGTACCGGACTACTGAGCTCCATCGTCAGCAGGCCTCTGGTCAACAGGGACTACGACCCGAGATGGTCCTCACAGGAATCACCAGAAGCGGCGCTACTGATACCATCAGGACAGATGGAGTCATTCCAGCCCAGAACATCACGAGCGTTCGACCTGTGGAAGTGGGCTCCTGTCAGATCAGCACCTGAGAAGTGAGTCCACTCGAGCGTGGCCCCAATGAAGTCCGCACCCACAAGCGATGTGTCCCAGAACTTCGCGAAGCTTAGGTCTGCCCCAGCGAAGTCAGCGCCGTCTAGGCGGGCACCCTCGAAAGTCACGTGCTTGAGGTTGGCGTCCGAGAAGTCGGCGCCACTCAGATCAAGAGCCTCCAAGTGACTGAAGTCCATACGCTCGAATCTGAGTCCAGACCATTCCCTGCCTGGGTCGCAGAGAACCAGGAGCTCCTGCGGGCTGGATTGCTCGGCCAACTCGATTGTTGCCTGCACGGCGGGGATCTCCTGGGGGAAGGGCCACATCTCCCACAGCATCAAGATGTCTTCTGAGCGATCCTCGAGGGACACGGCACGCTGAACGAGCATCTCCGGTACTCCCTCGACCGGCTGCCACGCCTCCCACGCCGGCAGATTCCCACCGCGCTGGGTGGCGTATAGCTCGAAGAACTGATCTAGGTAGGTGAATCCGTAGACCTCGGAGAGCAGCGTCCGTCGCGCGTCTATGTCGTCAGACTTGAGGGCCGTCCGAGCCGCATCCTGCAACTGCTCTATGAACTCCGTCGGTTCCTCGAATCTGGCATCAGTGAGCCTGCGGAGCAGTCCCGTGGCCTCATCGGAGTCAGGGAAGGCGACGCCGTAGAGGACCTGGTTCTGCATACGGAGCAGTCCCCACGCTTCGCCGCATGGCGTCGATTTCGCCCGGTCAACTGCTCGTTCGGCGGTGTCATCAGAGCGGATGCACGAAGCCAGCAATCCCATAGCGGCCAGACTGGCCAAAGTAGCTGCGAGTCGCCAGACACATCCGAGTGACAGAGACCCCTTGGCGTTACGGGCTCTCAACGTCACTCCTTCCCGAGTCAGACCGGAGACTACCCGTCGCCGACTGCCGGCGCGTAGCCGTCTGAGCGATCTGTCACCGGGCCTTCACCGGTCGGTGCCGTACCTAGTTAGTAGCCTTTCGCTTGTGGACTCTCTCCCCGCCCTGCTGGCCCTGCTGACCCTGAACGGGCTACGGGTGTCGGAAGCCTGCGGGGCCGATGTGGGGGACCTGGGGGTGGAACGGGGGCACCGGGTCCTAACCGTGACCCGTAAGCGGGGACGGGTGGAACGGGTACCCCTGGCCCCCCCGACGGTGGAAGCCCTCGAGGACTACCTAGGGGCTAGGACCGCCGGCCCGCTGTTCGTGGACCGTCGGGGAAACCGGCTGGACCGCCACGACGCCGCCCGGGTGGTGCGCCGGGTGGCCCGGGCTGCCGGCATCACCAAGCACCTGACCCCCCACTCACTACGGCACACCGCCGTCACCCTGGCCCTGGACGCTGGGGTGCCCCTGCGGGATGTGCAGGACATGGCCGGGCACGCCGATCCTAGGACCACCCGCCGCTACGACCGTGCTCGCCAATCCCTGGACCGGCACGCCACCTACGCTTTGGCCGGATACCTGGCATGAAACGCGAGACCCTGCTGCTGATGCTTGTAGCCCTGCTGGTTGTGGCCCTTGGTGGGGTGGCCGGCTGGGTGGGTGGCCGGCTGGCGGCAGACGAAGCCCTGGGCACTACTACGACCACAGCGCCTCCAGCATCAGCGGCCGCCGAAGTTTTCGGTCTCTCCGATGCCGAGTTGGTGTGGTGTCGCTTCAGGGCTCAATATGTCGCTACCGCGGCAGCCAGGCTCTCCCTGCCGGGCATCCCGGATTTGGGGCTCTGGTTAAGGCTCGAGCCGCCGGGCTATCAGATGTCTGCTGAGACCGTGGAGGCGCTCAACGCCTGGATGCTCGATTACCCAGAGGGCTTTCGTAGAGCATGCGCCGCCGCCTACGAAGTATGGGGCCACCTCCCATGACCGACGATCGGGTGACCATCACCGACGCTGCCCGGCTGCTGGGGGTCCACCACAACACCGTCCGCAACCGGATACGGGCCGGCATGTACCCGTCGGCACGCCTCGAGGACGACGGGCACGGGGGACAGGTGTGGACCCTGGACCGGGCCGACCTGCCCGCCCTACCGCCTTCAGAAACTGCAGAAACCCCGGCCCCGGCGGGCCCAGCCCCCGACGCTGGGGAAGTGGTGACCCGCGCCCTGGCCCCCCTGATGGTCCAACTGGTGTCCCTCACCGAACGGCTGGCCGAAGCCCAACAGGAACGGGCCGACGCCGAGGTGCAAGCCCGGGTGGCCGAACACCTGGCCGACGGGCTGCGGTCCCAGGTGGCCGAACTCACCCGAAAACTGGCCGAAGTCCAGCAGCCCCGACACCGCTGGTGGCACCGGGGCACCACGCCATGACCGTCGACCCCTCTGGCGGGCCGACGAAACCGCCCTCTGTGTTGCGCAGGTTCTTCGCGGGGTTGGGTCTCATCCTGGGCACCGTGGTACGCCCCGTGGCAGTCGCCTTAGTAGTCATCCCATACATCGTGGCATACGTCCTAGGCCGGATCGGGCTTGTCCTGGTCCTTTGTATGTTTGCCCTGGTCCTTGTAAGCCCGTTTCTGGTCTGGTGGTCGGTGCTGTCATCGTCGGATTGGCTACGGGAGTGGTACCTGCCGCCTGACCTGGGCGGTGTTTGGGAAGCGGCTCTGTATGTCCTGCGGGTTCTACTCATCACTGTTGCCCTTCTGGCTGGGGTGGCGATAGCAGGAACTGCCATCGCCCGCATGTGGGCGAACATCAGCGGGTCCAGCCTGATGGCGAAGGTTCGAGACTCCCGCGTCTGGCGCTGGTTCGAGGACTACTTGCCCTGGAACTGGTTCGAGGACTAATTGCCCTGAAGGACCAGACGCCGGCACAGCCCGGGTAAACGCCCAGGACGCTCGCAGGCCATCGAACTAGGGACGCCCCCCGTCGGAGCTAGCTCAACGCTAGCGTTTGGTCTCTTCGAGGGAGGTTGGGGATGCGGCGGCGATGGCTGAGGATCACTATCTGGGCCACGGTCGGCGTGGTCTTACTTGGGGCCCTGGCGCTCCTCACGCTGGGAGTGCTTGACCTCAGGGGCCGACTGGCGGACACAGAGGCGCGCCTCGAGATAGTGTCAGTCAACCTTGGTGCGGCCCAGGTCTGGGCAGAGGAAGGGACCCGTGACGCTAGCCAGCGGATCGACGCTCTAGCCTCCCAAATGGGCACTCTGGAGAGCGGTGTCGGGGACCTTGTCGATTTCGCGCGAACTCTCTCGCAACAAGTGACCTCTGCGCTGTATGAGCAGGGTTCGTTCAGAAACGACCTTGCTGGTCTGACCTGGCACCTGGACAGCCTGGAGTCGAGCGTTGGCGATCTGGAGTCGAGCGTTGGCGACCTCGCGCACTGTCTCTACTTGAGCATGAGCGGCAGTTACTACACGTACTGGTACACCGGTTCTGCCTGGGGCTTGCGCCAGATCAGCAGGTGCGAGTAGTCGCGGGAGGGTGATCGCTGCCCCGCCCAACGGTGCCACAGCATCTACGCATGCGGCACCCCCACCGATGCCGGGGAAGCAGTGGCCCGCGCCCTGGCCTTCCTGATGGCAGAATCAGTGGCCTTGGCGGAACGGCTGGCTCAAGCCCAGCAGAACCGGGCCGAAGCCGTCGCTACGGCAAGGGGGGAGGTGTGGCCTCTGGGGCGTCTTCTCTTGCGTCGGGAGTCACGGCGGTGTGGTCGATGGGCTTTCCTGGGTCTTTCGGCAGGCGAGGGGGGTGGACGGGCCGTTGGACGCGTAGGTGTTGGACGACGCTTCCGTAGAACTCGTGGACCTGGTTGGCGGTTGCCGCGACGAACGAACCGGGACTCTTCCCCCGTTTCGTGCCCATCGGTCGAGTGAGAGCTAGGTCGAATGAGAGGGGAGCCCTCTTCGGGTCGCCTGGGAGAAGCAACGCTTCTGGGTTGATGCGGGCCTCGGCGATGGCGGCGAGAGGGGTTTGGCGGGCGTGGGGGTAGTGGACTTCCACGCGCAGGTCGCCGGGCGCATCGGGCAGTTGGCGCAGAAGCCAGTTGATGCGGGTCTTCGGTCTACCTTCCCGCGTGGCGGGGACCTTGAGACGGGTAGTTACCCGCAGTTTCCCCAGATCGGCTTCGACCACGATGGGGGCAATGGCGTTGGGCACCTTGAGAGAGCCTTCCAGCCGTCCGTCGGTACCCAGGGTCTTGGCGTCGGCGGCCAGACGGCTACGGGGGTCGCTTCCCTTGGAGAAGATCTGGGTGACAGGGCGGCCGAGGTCCTGGCGCAGCTGCAGGCTCAGGTACTGAAGGAACTGCTGCCAATTCTCGGCCACCTCGCGGACGCCTTGTGTAGCGGGGCTGAGCAGCCCCTGGTTGGCGGCCTCGCGTACCCCCACCCAGGATGCTCCCATCCCCTCGTAGCCGCTGGCCCCGGAACGCTCATCTTCCATGAAGGCGATCAGATCCGCCAGCACCTTGGCCTGCTCCCGGTCTTCCACCCCCCGGTGCTCTTTCTCTACTACCGCCTCGGTGAGAATGCGGAACCATGACAGATGCCGCAGCACCACCTTCCGTACTAGAGGCCTCCTCACCGTGACGGGGGACTCGGAGGGGGCGGGAACGATCTGGTTGGAGACGGTCAGCAGAGCATGGAAGCCCTCCCGTCCGGCGATTCGCAGGTAGCGTTCTACCTGCTGGGCATGCAGCGCGGACGCCCCGGTCTTCACCTCTACCAGGCACACCCACCGGGTCTTTCCCTTCTCCACCACCACCATGCCGTCGGGAACGACAGTCTCTCCCTCGTCGCTCAGGAAGCGTGGTTCTACAAAGCAGGAGATGCGGCCCGATGGCGCGTCCAGGAATCGCAAGACCGCCTTACCGAAACTGGGCACAACCTGCATCACCGCAAGCAGCGCCGAGGTGGCCCTCTGCTCCTGCTCCTTGGCTCCTTTCATCCCCACCACGGGAATGAGCCGAGCCGGAGTCCACTCTTGAACCGAGCCTTTGGCCGATGACGCCATGAGTACCCTCCCTCGTCTTCCAGGCTACCGTCCGGCTCCCCGACCGTTGGATCAAGAACCTGCGGGTGGCGCGGGCGCGGCGGGGGCGGAGGGCGCAGGGAACCTGTTGGCGGTAACCCAGATGGTGGGTCATGTGCAAGGGGGTGGTCCGCATCCAGTCCGCACGACACCGCGAAGACACGCCACGTGACGCGAGACACTGAAGGCTGCAACCCTTTGACCCGCAAGGGAGATCGCGCGAAACCCCAGGTGACTGGGCTAGGCCGTTCCTCTCTTACAAGGAAGAGGTCGGAGGTTCGAGTCCTCCAGCGCCCACCCTGCTCTCTCCCGAAGGGCGAGCGCCTTATCGGTTCAGGCCCGGGCCCCCGGTACACTCCGTCAGGCCGTCGCACCGGGCCCCACTTCCCCTTTCTCGAGGCACTCGATGACGATTCCTCTCCGCGACCACCGAGCCGATCGGTGACCCGCAGGCTCCGCATGGAGGTCTACGGCGCGGTGCAGGGGGTGGGCTTCCGCCCCTTCGTGTACCGGCTCGCCGGGGACCTCGACCTCGCCGGCTGGGTGATCAACGACACGCGGGGGGTGTTCGTCGAGGTGGAGGGCCCACGGGACCGTCTGGAGGCGTTCCGGGACCGCCTGGTGGCCGAGAAGCCGGCCCGGTCCCAGATCCACTCGGTGGAGGTGGCCTGGCTCGACCCGGCGGGGTTCGAGGGTTTCGAGATCCGCCGCAGCGACCCGGGCGGGGAGAAGACGGTGGTGGTGCTCCCCGACGTCGCTACCTGCGACGACTGCCTGGCGGAGGTGTTCGACCCCGCCGACCGGCGGTATCGCTATCCCTTCACCAACTGCACCAACTGCGGCCCCCGGTTCACCATCGTCGAGGCCGTCCCGTACGACCGGCCCAACACCACGATGCGGATCTTCCCGATGTGCCCCGAGTGCCGTCGTGAGTACGAGGACCCGCGGGACCGCCGCTTCCACGCCCAGCCGAACGCCTGCCCGGCGTGCGGCCCCCATCTCTCCCTGGTCGATGCGCGGGGGGGCCTGCTGGCGGAGCGCGCCGATGCCCTGGAACGAGCCGCCGCCGCCGTGGAGGCGGGCCGCATCCTGGCCGTCAAGGGCCTGGGAGGATTCCACCTGGTCGTCGCCGCTGGCGATCAGGCGGCGGTGGTGAGCCTGCGGGGGCGCAAGGGCCGCTACGAGAAGCCGCTGGCGTTGATGGCCGCCGGCCTCGACGGGGCGCGACGCCTGGGGGAGGTGGACGCCGCGGCGGCCGAACTGCTCGCCGGGCCGGAGGCGCCCATCGTGCTGCTGCCGCGGTGCCCCGACGCGGGCGTCGCCGACGCGGTGGCGCCGGGGAACGACTACCTGGGGGTGATGCTGCCCTACACCCCCCTGCATCACCTGCTGCTGCGCCGCCTGGGGATCCCGGTGGTGGCCACCAGCGGCAACCTGAGCGACGAGCCGATCTGCATCGACGAGACCGAGGCGCTGCAGCGCCTCGACGGCATCGCCGACTTGTTCCTCATCCACGACCGGCCCATCGCCCGCCACGTCGACGACTCGGTGGCGGCCATCGTGGCCGGGGGTGCCCGACCCCTTCGGCGGGCGCGCGGCTATGCCCCGCTCCCGGTGCTGCTCGACCGCCCGGTGCCGACCCTGCTGGCGGTGGGGGCCCACCTGAAGAACACCGTGGCCCTCAGCGCGGGGCAGCGGGTCTTTCTCAGCCAGCACATCGGCGACATGGAGACCCCGCAGGCTCTGGGGGCGTTCGAGCGAGTGATCGCCGACTTCCTGGACATGTACGAGGCGAGGCCGGTGGCCGTGGTGCACGACCTGCACCCCGACTACGCCTCGACCCGGTGGGCGGAGGAAGCGGTCGCCGGGGAGGGCCGCCTGGGCGGCCTGCCGCTGCTGGCGGTGCAGCACCACCACGCCCACCTGGCGTCCTGCCTGGCCGAGCACGGCGGAGGACGCGCCCTGGGGGTCACCTGGGACGGCACCGGCTACGGCGGCGACGGCACGGTGTGGGGCGGGGAGTTCCTGCTCGGCGACGCCGGCGGGTTCGAGCGGGTGGCCCACCTGAGGCCCTTCCGCCTTCCCGGCGGCGACGCCGCCGTGGTGGAGCCGCGCCGCTCGGCGCTGGCCGCCCTTTGGGAGGTGCGGGGAGACCGGGTCTGGGAGTCGGGCGACGTCGCCGCGCTGGCCGCTTTCGCCGCGGCGGAGCGGGCTCCGCTGAGCCGGATGCTGGCCACCGGGTTCCGGGCTCCCGCCACCACGTCGGCCGGCCGCCTGTTCGACGCGGTGGCCGCCCTGGCCGGACTGCACCCCCGGGTGTCGTTCGAGGGGCAGGCGGCCATGCGGTTGGAGCACGCCGTCGACCCCGCCGTCGCCGACGCCTACCCCCTGCCGCTGCAGGGAGGGCCGGGCCCGATGGTGCTGGATTGGGGCCCGCTGCTCGACGCCGTGCTCGACGACGTGCGCCGGGGTGTCCCGACGGGGACGGTGGCGGGCCGATTCCACAACGCCCTGGTCGAAGGCATCGCCGCCGTGGCCGCCGGGGTGGGCGAGCCCAGGGTTGTGTTGACGGGAGGATGCTTCCAGAATCGGGTCCTGACCGAGCGCGCCGCGGCTCGGTTGGAACGGGCCGGGTTTAGGGTGCTGCTGCACAACCGCGTCCCGGCGAACGACGGCGGCATCAGCCTCGGTCAAGTCGCCGTGGCCGCCGCGCGTCTGGTCGGCAAGGAGGAGTCCGCCTGATGTGTCTCGGAGTGCCCGGCAAGATCCTGGAGATGTGGGACGACCCCACCGGCATGAAGCTGGGCCGGGTCTCGTTCGGCGGCATCGTCAAAGAAGTGTGCCTGTCGACCACTCCCGAAGCCGAAGTGGGCCAGTACGTGGTGGTGCACGTCGGCTTCGCCATCTCCACCATCGACGAGGAGGAGGCCGAGCGGGTGTTCGGCTACCTGGAGGAGATGGGCGAACTGGCCGAACTCGAGATCGCTGAGGAGGGCGAGGCGGCGTCGGCATGAAGTACGTCGACGAGTATCGCGACGAGGCGCAGGCCCGGCGGTACCTCGAGGTCCTGCGGCGCATCACCAGTCGCCCGTGGAGCATCATGGAGATCTGCGGCGGGCAGACCCACACGGTGGTCAAAGCGGGCATCGACCACCTGATCCCCGACGACGTCACCCTGGTGCACGGGCCCGGGTGCCCGGTGTGCGTCACCCCTCTCGAACTGATCGACCAGGCCCTGGAGATCGCCCGCCGCCCCGACGTCATCTTCACCTCGTTCGGCGACATGATCCGCGTCCCCGGCTCCGGCGCCGATCTGCTCTCGGTGAAGGCGGAGGGGGCCGACGTGCGCATCGTCTACTCCCCGCTCGACGCGGTGAAGATCGCCGCCGCCAACCCCGATCGCCGGGTGGTGTTCTTCGCCGTCGGTTTCGAGACCACCGCTCCGGCCAACGCCATGTCGGTGGTGCGCGCCCGCGACCTGGGCTTGGACAACTACTCCATCCTCTCCTCGCACGTGCTGGTGCCGCCGGCGATGGAGGCCATCCTGGGCGCCCCGGACAACCTGGTGCAGGGGTTCCTGGCGGCCGGCCACGTGTGCGCCGTCATGGGCTACTGGGAGTACGGGCCGATCGCCGAGAAGTACCGGATCCCGGTGGTGGTGACCGGCTTCGAGCCGGTCGACCTGCTGCAGGGCATCACCATGGCGGTGGCCGCACTGGAGGAGGGCCGCCACGGCGTGGAGAACCAGTACAGCCGGGCGGTCACCTACGAGGGCAACACCCGGGCCCAGGCCCTGATCCAACAGGTCTTCGAGGTGGGCGACCGCAAGTGGCGGGGCATCGGCGAGATCCCGATGAGCGGCCTCTACCTTCGCGAGGAGTTCGCCGCTTTCGACGCCGCCCGGCGCTTCGAGGTGGCAGCCATCACGGCTCAGGAGTCGCCGGAGTGCATCGCCGGTGAGATCCTGCGCGGCCTGAAGAAGCCCCACGACTGCCCCGCCTTCGGCGTCCGGTGCACCCCCGACCGGCCGCTGGGCGCCCCCATGGTGTCGGCGGAGGGCGCCTGTGCGGCCTACTACCAGTACGGCAGGGCCCGATGACCGGCTTGGCCGGCTTCATGGGCGCCGCCTGCCCGATACCGCTCGATCGGTACCCCACCGTGCAGCTGGCTCACGGCGGCGGGGGCCGCTTCTCGGCCCAACTGGTGGGGGAGATGTTCCTGGCCGCCTTCGGCAACCCGGCCCTGGAGGTGCTCCACGACGGCGCCGTCCTCGACCTGCCCGGGGGGCGCCTGGCCTTCTCGACCGACTCCTTCGTCATCAAGCCCCGGTTCTTCCCGGGCGGCGACATCGGGTCGCTGGCCGCCCACGGCACGCTGAACGACCTCGCCATGTGCGGGGCCGAACCGGCCGCCATGTCGGTCGGGTTCATCCTGGAAGAGGGCCTGCCCATGGACGAGCTGTGGCGGATCGTGCAGTCCCTGGGGGCGGCGGTGCGGCGGGCCGGGGTGCCGGTGGTGACCGGCGACACCAAGGTGGTGGATCGCGGCAGCGGCGACGGCATCTACATCAACACCACCGGGATCGGGGTGATCCCCGAAGGCGTGGAGATCGCCCCCACCCGGGCCCGGCCCGGCGACGTGGTGATCGTCAGCGGCGAGATCGCGGTGCACGGCATCGCCATCATGTCGGTGCGCGCCGGCCTGGAGTTCGAGACGGCCCTGGAGAGCGACAGCGCCGACCTGAGCGGCCTGGTGGGCCGGGTGCTGGCCGCCGCCGGCAGCGACGTCCACGTGCTGCGCGACCCCACCCGGGGCGGGGTGGCCTCGGCGCTGAACGAGATCGCCAGGTCGGCCGGCGCCGGGGTGCGGATCGATGAGCGTGCCCTCCCGCTGGGGGACGAGGTGCGGGGCGCCTGCGAGATCCTCGGGTTCGATCCGCTCTACGTGGCCAACGAGGGCAAGTTCCTCGCCATCGTCTCCCCGGAGGCCGCCGGCGAGGTGCTGCGGGTGCTCCGGGCCGATCCCCTCGGGGAGCGGGCGGCGGTGATCGGTGAGGTGGTAGGGGACCATCCCGGCCGGGTCTTCCTCCGCAGCAGCGTGGGCGGCATGCGGGTGGTGGAGATGCTCAGCGGGGAGCAGTTGCCCCGCATCTGCTGAGCCGTCCGCGGATCGGCTCGCCGGCGGCGTCGCGCCGCCCGGCCGGCGCGAACCCGGTGCCGCCGGAGGAGAGCGACGCCCCGCCGATCGAAGCCGAAGGCCCGGCTCGGAACGGGGGTGGGGCCGCGCAGGCGATCGGTGCCCGGCCCCGGCCTTCGGGCCGGCCTTCCCGGCGGCCGCCGATCGCGGCCGGGCTGGGCTGGATCTCGTCTGCGGAACGCGGCGAGAGCCGGACCTCAGCCGCTCGACCGGTGCTTGAACAGGGCCTTGCGGGCGGCGGCGGCGATCACCTTGTCCGGGTGCTCCCGCCCGATGGCGGCCAGGACCTCGTCGGTTTCCGGCCGCCGCACCCGCCAGGCGCCCTCCAGCATGGCCACCAGCCCTTCGCCTCCTGCGGCAGGCCCCGCCCAGGCCGCCACCGCCGCCGTGGGCCCCCACAGGTCCAGGGCTGCGCCGAGCAGCCGGACGAAGCGCTCCGGGTCGCCGGCGCAGTCCATCTCCTCGGGAGCGGCGGTCAGCGAGTCGACCCGCCAGACGGTGGCGTAAGCCGCCAGGTCGGGGTCCGCGGCGAGACGCTCCACCGCGGCCGCCGCGCCGGGGCCCAGGCGCAGCAGCGCACGGAACCCGAGCCCGCGGCCGGTGGCGTCCAGCGTGGGCAGCGCCTCGACCAGGGCGGCGGCGGCTCCATCGCCGCGATGCTCCACCCAGGCGTCGATCTCGGCCACGGCTTCCGCCTCGGGCCGGTCCGACACCGCGCGCAGTAGTTCGGCGGCGCCGGACTCTCGCCGCGATCCCACGACGGGAGCCGAGGTGAAGTGCGCGGCGAAGCGCTGCATCGCCCACGTGCCCAGGGGAGTCAAGGCGGCCGTGCCGCCGGTGCGATCGGTTCCCCGGTAGCGGTTCGGGACTTCGACGACGCCCTCTACCTCGACCATGCTCAGTTCGCCGAGGAGGTCGAACGCCCGGCGCAGCGACGAGTCGACCAAGCCCCGGTGGAAGGCGAGCTTGTCGGCGGGAACGTCTTCGAGGTCGTAGACGTCGAGCAGGTGGTCCCAGAGGTCCTGGGCCATCTCATCCATCGGGATGGCCCCGTAGCGATACATCTCCACGAGGATCCCAACGAGCGAAGCGTCGAGTTCCGGCGCGTACCAATCCCAGCCGTAGTGGTGGCCCCGGTACCGATGCTGGGTCGGGCCGACGACGGTGAGGAGGGCGAGCCAGGCCTGGTACATCACCGCCAGCGGATCCCCTACCCACCCCGCTCCGGGCCCGGGGAGCACCCTGCCTCCCCGGCGGCGCAACATCCCGGAGCCAATCGCAACACGGAAGGCGAGGTCGAGCTCGCTGAGGTCGGCGCTCGACCTGGTCTTGAAGACCCGGTCGCCGATGGCCTCGTCGAAGCGATCGCGCGTGCCCAGGACGCCGACCAGAGCCTTGCCGTGGGCGAGCGTGAGGTTGCCTCGCTGGGTGAGCGGCAGCCCGTCGCCCACGTAGCCGACGAGCCGGCACAGCCTCTCGTACCACACCGAACCGCGGGCGGCCGCCTCCAACTCGTCCCTGGGGCGCAGGGCAACGGGCGGGAGGGGCTCGGGCGGCGTCGTTCTCGGAAGATGCCGATCCGGCAGCGGCCCCAGCACCGCATCCCGCTCCGCCCACGGCCGCCGGTTGAAGTCGTCCATGAACCGCTGCACGGCCTCGGGGTCGGAGGGGTCGACTCCCTCGGACCGGGCGAGGCTCCACAGCCTCTTCCCCGGCGACCAGTTGGCCTCGTCCAGAGCGGTGCGACGGAACCGGGGGGCCAATCGCTCGACCAGATCCGCCAGCCGAGCGGACTGGTCCCGGGGGAGGATCGACTCGTCGGCCAGGAAGCGCAGGAACCCGGCGAACCCGTCGATCACCAGGTCCAGGTCCTCAGGCTCCAGCATGACCTTTGCCGGGACCAGCTCCAGCAGGATCTCCTCGATCTCCTCCGGCAGCCAGCGCGTCAGGTCGCCGTCCAGGTAGCCCCACTTCAGGTCGAGGATCTGAGCAGCCACCCAGCCGAGATCGGGTCCCCGGGCGCTGCTCTCGAAGCGGGAGGCCAGACGGTCGCGGGCGGCGAAGAAGGCCTCCTCGTCGTTCGGGCCAAAACTCAGGCGCATGGTCGGCACACTATCGCGGCATGGTCGCACCCTGCCGACCGCCAGGAAGTGCGCGATCATGCAGAGAGGGGAGGGGGCGAAGTGCGGGACGGACCATGAAGGCGATCGGTGCCCTGCTCCTGGCTCTGGTGCTGGGCCTGCCGCTCGCCACCGAATCGAGTTCGCAGACGGGCGGCGTCCTCCTCTGCATGGGGCGGGTGGTGACCATCCGGGGGACGCCGGGTGACGACGTGCTCCGCGGCACGGCGGCAGCCGACGTCATCCACGGCCTCGGGGGCGACGACCGTCTCGAGGGCCTGGGTGGCGACGACGTCCTGTGCGGCGGTGCGGGCGATGACATCCTCATCGGCGGCGCCGGCCGGGACCGCCTTCACGGCGGCGGGGGGCGCGACCGGCTGTGGGGTGGGCCGGGCGGCGACCGCCTCTACGGGGGCCCCGGCAACGACCGCCTGCACGGCGGCGGCGGGCCCGATCACCTCCACGGCGGCAGGGGGCGCGACCGGGCCGTCGGGGACGCCGGCGACGACGCGTGCGATGCCGAGTTCCGCTCCGGGTGCGAGGCGGCGACCCACTACGTGCGGGCCGACGGGGGGAATCGGTCGCAGTGCCTCGGGTCCGGCGACCACCCCTACCCGGGAGTCGGCCTCGGGCACCCCTGCGCTTGGGACCACCCCTTCCGGGCCCTGCCGCCGCAGGGCACCCCACGGCTCGGCCCGGGTGACACGCTGCTGATCGGCCCGGGGAGTTACCGGATGGGCCCGGGGGCCCCTCGGGCGGGAGGATGCGACCCGGCCGCCCCGTGGGACTGCCGCCTGCCGCCGCTCCCTTCGGGGACGAGCGCCGCCCGGCCCACCCGGGTGCTGGGCGCGGGCGGCCCGTCCTGCCGCGACGCGCCGGAGCTGTGGGGCAGCGGCGGGGCGCGCTCCGTCCTCGACCTGACCGGGGCGTCACACGTTGAAGTGGGCTGCCTCGAGGTCACCGACCACGCCGCCTGTGTGGAGCACCACAGCGGGGGCCTGGCCTGCGACCGCGAACGGCCCGGCGCCTGGGCATCCATCGGCCTGTACGCTCAGGATTCCCGGGATGTTCGCCTTCACCACTTGACGATCCACGGTCTCGCCTCCGCCGGCGTCGCCGCCGGGCGCCTCACCGACTGGACCGTGGAGGACACGGCCATCAGGGGCAACGGGTGGGTGGGCTGGGAGGGCGACATCGAGGGCGACGACGGCAACCACGGGCGCATCGTGCTGCGCCGGGTGAGAATCACCTGGAACGGCTGTGGGGAGACCTACCCCGGGGGGAAGCCGGTGGGGTGCTGGGGCCAGT
>VGBK01000029.1 GCA_016870535.1 Actinomycetota bacterium
CGACGCCGCCACCCAGCTTGCCCGGGAGCGAGCCATGGGCGAGGTGGAAGACGTGACCAAGTCCTACGTGATGGGGGAGAACATCGTCGAGGCCGGGGTGAGGGTGAGCGCGGTCCAGCTCGAGGCCATCAACAAGCTGGGTCTCCTCCTTCCCGAAGCTGCCGGCCCGTCCTTGGCGGCCATGGCCCTGGTGGGAGGCCTGGTGGTGCTGCTCGCCGTGCTGTACCTGTGGCGCGTGGGCCGCGAGTACTGGCAGCAGCCCAAGATGGTGGCTCTGTTCGGCCTGCTGCTGCTGGTGGCGGCGGCTCTGTCCCGCGTCCCCGGCCTGCTGGTGCGCGATCGGCCGGAACTCGGCTTCCTGATCCCGGCGGCGCTCCTCGGCTACCTGGCCGCCGGCCTCTTCGACGGGCGCACCGCCGCCATCCTGGCGGTGCCGGCGGGAGCCTTCACCGCTCTGACCACCGAGAGCGCCCCGCTGGTGATCTTCGTGGTGGGGGCCACCCTGGCCCCGATTCCGCTGGCTTCGGCGATCTCGTCCCGAGCGGAATTGAACCTGGCGGTGGCGGGCAGCGCGGCGCTGCACGTCCCGCTGGCGGTGGCCCTGGCCTGGTTCTTCCACCCCGGGGCGGGCCTGGGCTGGACCGCCGTCTTCGGGGCGGTATCGGGCCTGGCCTCGGGAGTGGTGGCACTGGGGCTGCTGCCCTTCCTGGCCTCGGTGTTCGGCGTCACCACCACGCAGACCCTGCTCGACCTGACCGACCGCAACCACCCGGCGCTGCGCCTGCTGGAAGAGGAGGCGCCGGGCACCTTCAACCACAGCCTGATGGTGGGCAGCCTGGCCGGCAAGGCGGCGCGGGCGGTGGGGGGGAACCCGCTCCTGGCCCAGGCCATGGCCTACTTCCACGATCTGGGCAAGACGGTCGCGCCGCAGTACTACGTCGAGAACCAATTCGGCGTGTCGAACCCCCACGACGGGCTTCCCCCGGAGCAGTCGGCCGCGGTGCTCCGCAGCCACGTGGCCGAGGGGCTGCGCCTCAGCCGGGAGTTCAGCCTCCCTCCCGACGTGGCCCAGGCAGTCGTCACCCACCACGGCACCAGCCTGATGCGCTACTTCTACCACCGGGCACTCGACGTGTACGGCGAGGAGCGGGTCGATCCCGCCGACTACCGGCACCGGGGGCGGAAGCCGTCTTCCAAGGAGATGGTGGTGGTGATGATGGCCGACTCCTGCGAGGCGGCGGCCCGGGCAATGGTGCAACACGAGGACCCCACCAGCGAGAGCCTGCGCCGCCTGGTGGAGCAGGTGATCTCGGAGAAGGTGGAGGACGGGCAACTGGAGGAGTCCCAGGTGACCTTCGGCGAGTTGACCCGGATCAAGGAGACCATCGTCGACGGGCTCATCGGCTACTACCACGCCCGAATCCCGTACCCCGGTTTTCCCGGGAAGGCGGTGCCGGCCTCGTGAGCGTCTTCCTGAGCGACGAGCAGGATGAGCCCGTCGACGCCGCCGGCCTGCGCCGCTTCGCCGCGCAGGTGCTCGCCGCCGAGGCGGTGCCCCCGGACGGCGAGATGGCGGTCGTCCTCGTCTCGCCGGAGCAGATGGAGGAGTACCACCGCACCTTCATGGGACGCGAGGGCCCCACGGACGTGCTCGCCTTCCCTCTGGAGGACCTGGAGCCGGGCAGGCTGCCGCCTCGCCTCGCCGATGAGCCTCCGCTGAGTCTCGGCGACGTGTTCCTGTGCCCGGCAGAGATCAGGCGCCACGCCGCCGCCGAGCAGGTGTCGTTCGAGGACTACCTCTACTTGCTCCTGGCTCACGGCATCCTGCACCTGCTGGGCTACGACCACGGGGATGATGCGGCGGCCGCTCTCATGGCGGAGCGCGAGGAGCAACACCTGGCGATGATCGGACGGACGGCGCCGTGACCACGCTCGCCCTGGTGCTGGCCGGCCTCCTCACCCTCCTGGCCGCCGCGCTGCGCTTCGGCGGAGCCTCGCTGGTGCGGACCTCGCGGGCCCAGGCCCTGCGCGACGCGGCCGAGGGGCGCCGGGGTGCCATCCGGTGCGCCGCCCTGTTGGAGGATCGGCTCACCCTGCAGCCGGCGTTGGGAGTGGTGCACGCCGCCCTGCTGGTGGCCGGTGCCATCCCGACCGCCTGGGCCCTGTCGGCGGTGCTGGCGGGCTGGGACCTGGCGGCTTCCCTGGTGGGCGCCGGGGCGGTGTTGGTGCTGGCCGGGGATGTGCTGCCGCGCGCCGCCGGCCGGGCCCGCCCGCGCGTCCCAGCCTACCGCCTGGCGCCGTTGCTGGCGGCGGCGGTGCGGGTGGGGGAGCGGGCTACCGACCTGCTGGCGGAGGACGACGAGGACGAGGAGGAGGCGGCCGAGGCGGGGGAGGCCGAGGAGATCCAGCTGATCACCTCGGTGCTGGAGTTCGGCGACGCAGTGGTGCGCGAGGTCATGGTCCCCCGCGCCGACATGATCGCCCTCTCCACCCGGGACGACACCGACGCGGCGCTCGACGTGGTCCTCGCTCACGGCCGGTCGCGGCTCCCGGTGAGCGGGGACTCGCTCGATGAGATCGTCGGGGTGCTCTACGCCCGCGACCTGCTCAGCCTCATGGATTCGGGCAAGGGCCCGCAGCCGGTGACTGCCCTCATGCGCCCGCCCTACTTCGTCCCCGAGACGGAGAGGGTTCACCACCTGCTGCGGGAGCTGCAGCGGGAGAAGGTGCACCTGGCGATCGTGGTGGACGAGTTCGGCTCCACCGCCGGCCTGGTCACCATCGAGGACCTGCTCGAGGAGATCGTGGGGGAGATCGTCGACGAGCACGACGTCGAAGAGCCGATGATCCTCCCGGCACCGGGCGGCGGCTTCCTGGTGGACGCCCGCTTGCCGGTGGACGACCTCGCCGAGCTCACCGGGGCGGCGTTGCCCGAGGGCGACTGGGACACCGTCGGCGGCCTGCTGCTGGGGCTGGCCGGCATGGTGCCCCAGGTGGGGGAGCCATTCGAAGTGGAGAGCCTGGTGCTCGCCGCCGAGCAGGTGCAGGGCCGCCGGGTGGCGCAGGTCCGGGTCACCCGCCGGTGAGGTCGGGATTCGTCGCCGTGGTGGGGCGGCCCAATGTGGGCAAGTCCACGCTGGTGAACGCCCTGGTAGGCGCCAAGGTGGCCATCACCTCGCCCCGGCCGCAGACCACCCGCAACACCGTGCGCGGGGTCCTCACCACCGCCGGGGCCCAGTTGGTCTTCGTGGACACGCCGGGGCTGCACCGGCCCCGGACGGCGCTGGGGGAGCGCCTCAACCGCCTCGTCGCGGGCACCTTGGCCGAAGCCGACGCGGTGGTGTTCGTCCTCGACGCCACCCAGCGGATCGGCCCCGGCGACCGTCGCATCGCGGCGCGGCTGGCTGAGGCGGGGACGGCGGCGGTGGTGGTGGCGGTGAACAAGGTCGATGCCGTCGGCCGGGAGGCGGTGGCGGCACAACTGGCCGAGGCGGCGGAATGGGACTTCGCGGCCTACGTGCCGCTCAGCGCCCTGCGGGCGGAGAACCTGGAGCCCCTGGTGGACGAGGTGGTCGCCCGGCTTCCCGAGGGACCGGCCTACTTCCCCCCCGGGACCGTCACCGACCAGCCGGAGGAGTTCTTGATCGCGGAACTGATCCGGGAGAAGCTCCTGGCCCGGCTCCGGGAGGAACTGCCGCACTCGCTGGCGGTGGTGGTGGAGGGGGTCGAAGAGCAGCCGGGCGGGGTGGTGCGGGTCGAAGCCCGCCTGGTGGTGGAGCGGGAGTCGCAGAAGGGGATGGTCATCGGAAAGGGCGGGATGCTGCTCCGGGAGGCGGGAGCCGAGGCCAGGGCCGAGATCGAGGCCCTGCTGGGAGCCCGGGTGTTCCTCGAGCTCCGGGTGAGGGTGGAGAAGGACTGGCAGCGCCGCCCCGGCCTCATCACCCGGCTGGGGATGTGAGCGGGGACCGCGGCGGCCGGCGGATCGGGCCGGGCTCCGACTCCAGTTAGGCTGAGGCCACTGAGGGGAACGAAGCACTGGTCATGTACGTCGGCCTGATCGTCGTCGCGGCGATGATCCTGTTGAACGCGTTCTTCGTGGCCGCCGAGTTCTCCATCGTGGCGGTGGAGCGCAGCCGGGTGGAGCGGCGTGCTGCCGCGGGGGATCGGGCGGCCCGGCGGATCGCCGGCTCACTGCGCAACCTCTCCTTCGAGTTGTCGGGAGCCCAACTCGGCATCACCGCCACCTCGCTGATCGTCGGTGCGGTGGCCGAGCCGTCGGTGGCTCGCCTGATCGATCCCGTGGTCGCCCGGCTGCCGTGGGTCCCCCAGGGGTCCTCGCTGGCCGTGTCGGTGGCTCTGGCCCTGATCCTGGCCACCGCCACCCAGATGGTGGTCGGCGAGCTGATCCCGAAGAACCTGGCCATCGCCCGACCCTACCGGACGGCCGTCTTCTTCGGGATACCGCTGCAGGTGGTCAACCGCCTGCTGCGGCCGCTCATCCTGTTCCTCAACCAGGCCGCCAACTGGACGGTGCGGCGGCTCGGCATCGAACCCAGGGAAGAGCTGGCCGGGGTCCGCTCGATGGAGGAACTGGAGCTGATGATCCGCTCCTCCGGGGAGCGGGGCCAACTCGACCCCGACGAGATGCGCCTGCTGGCCCGGGCCATCGCCTTCACCGAGAAGGTGGCCGCCGACGCCATGGTGCCCCGGGTGTCGGTGGTGGGCGTCAGCCGCCACGACTCGGTGGCCCACCTGCGCCGCCTGGCCCGGGAGACGGGCCACTCCCGCTTCCCCGTCCACGGCGAGGACCTGGACGAGGTCGACGGCGTCGTCCAGGTCAAGGACTCCTTCACCGTCCCCGCCGAGCGTCGCCCGCTGGTCCCGGTCTCCCAGATCTGCCGGCCGGTGCTGCGAGTGCCGGAGACCCGGCCGCTCGACGACTTGCTCACCGACCTGCAGAGCCAGGGGAGCCGCCTGGCGGTGGTGGTCGACGAGTACGGGGGCACCGCCGGGATCGTGACGGTGGAGGATCTCTTCGAGGAGATCTTCGGGGAGATGGCGGACGAGCACGACGCCGGCCCGACCCCCGGCCCGCCCGACACGGAGGGGGAGGTCCTCTCGGGGCTGCTGCACCGCCACGAGGTGGAGGAGTCGATCGGGTTCGAATGGCCGGAGGGGCGCTACGAGACCCTCGGGGGATTCCTGGTGGCGCGCCTGGGCCGATTCCCCGACGCCGGCGAGATCGTGAGGGTCGATCGATGGGGCTTCGAGATCCTGGCGATGGACGGGCACCGCGTCGCCCGGGTGAAGGTGCATCGGCTCCCGCCCGCGGCGGCAGGGGGGACGGAGTCGTGAACTGGCCGGCGCTGCTCTGGATGGTCCTGCTGCTGGTGGCCAACGGGTTCTTCGTCGCCTCGGAGTTCGCCTACCTGATGGCGCGGCGCAACGTGCTGGAGGCGCGCCGCTCCAGGCCTACCGGGGCGGCGTTGCGCCTCATGGATGAGCTCTCCCTGAGCCTCACCGCCGCCCAACTGGGCATCACCATGTCGTCGCTCCTCCTGGGGTTCGTGGCGGAGCCGGCGATTGCCGCCATGCTGGAGAGAGCCCTGGGCTTCGCCGGCCTGCCCGATCGGGTCCTGCACGGCATCGCTCTGGCCATCGCGCTGCTGATCGTGGTGTTCCTCCACATGGTCGTCGGCGAGATGGCGCCCAAGAACGTCGTCATCGCCGCCCCGGAGCGGTCCGCGCTTCTGCTGGCCCTTCCCTTTCGGGGGTTCATCCTGGTCTTCCGGCCGGCGATCTGGCTGCTCAACACGCTGGCCAACGCCGCGCTGCGCCTGATGCGAGTGCGGCCGGTGCCGCGGCTCGAGGTGGCCCATTCCGCCGAGGATCTGGCGACGATCATCTCCGCCGGCCGGCGGGAGGGGGTCATCGAGGACTTCGCCCATCGGCTGCTCACCGGGGCCGTCCTCTTCCGGCAGCGGGATGCCTCCGATGTGATGGTGGCCCGACCGGACGTCAAGGCGGTTCGGGCGGACGCCACGGTCGAGGAGATCGAACAGGTGATGGAGCGCTCCGGGCACTCCCGGATCCTGGTGCACTCGGGGGATCTCGACGACGCCCTCGGGTTCGTTCACGTCAAGGACCTGCTCGCGACGGAGTTGGCCGAGCGCGAAGCCCCACCGGACCCGTCGCTGATCCGCCCGCTGCTGGTGGTGCCCGAGACGGCGCGGCTGCAGGCCGTGCTGGCCAACATGGGCCGCACCCGCAACCACCTGGCGCTGGTGGTCGACGAGCACGGGGGAACGGCCGGGATCATCACCCAACGCGACATCGTGGAGCGACTGGTGGGAGGCGCCCGCCGCACCGGCGATCCCCGGGTCCGGGTGATTCGCACCCGCGACGGGGAGGGGGTGGCGGCGGCGGGCAGCGTTCGCCCGGGCGACCTGGCCGAGATGGGCTTCCTCCTCCCGGAGGGGCCCTACGAGACCATAGGCGGCCTGGTGATGGAACGGCTGGGCCGGATCCCCCGCCGCGGTGATGTGGTGGAGGCGGGGGGATGCCGCCTCCGGGTGGTGCGGATGGACCGCCGTCGGGTGGGGCAGGTGGAGATCACCCGCCTGCCGCCGGGTACCTGAGGGCGCTCGCTCATCCTGGCCTGAGGGGCCTAGCGGATAGGCGGTGGGCTTCGCCCGCTATCTGATCGGTTCCGCCCGAAGAAGCTGCGCCTTCGGGCGGGGGTCCGGCGGATGGGGCTCGCTCCGCTCGCCCAATCCGCGCGGCCCCTAACGCCGGGCGCTGCTCGCCAGGCACGCCCGTCGTGTTCTCTCCCCCGCGGGGGCGGGTGAGATGCCCGAAGGGCCGGAGGGAAGCCTGTTGGCCCGACCTGGCGACGCGTGCTGCTCCCTCCCTCACCCATCTCCATGGGGGAGGGAAGGCTCCCCCTGGGGTGCCGGAACCTCATCGCAGGTTCTCCCCGGTGCAGAGTGGGAGGGGATTGATGTCGCCGGCGCCGAGAGGCAATCTGGTGGCGACCCCTCCTACTGGGGGCATAGGTGTGGCATAATCATGCCATGACCCGCGTGAGGGTGAGCACGACGGTGGACCGGGCACTGCTGGAAGCAGCCCGGGCCGCTCGCGCCGGAGTGAACGACGCCCGCCTCCTCGATGAGGCTCTGCAGGCCCTGCTGGCCCGGCACCGACGGGCGGAGATCGACGCGGCCTACGCGGCCTACGACGAGCACCCCCTCAGCGAACCCGATGCCTGGGGAGACCTGGAGTCGTGGCGGGAAGCGGCAGGCCGATCTTGAGCCCGCTGCCCTCCCGGGGCGAGGTCTGGTGGTGCGAGCTGCCGGAGATCGGACGACGGCCGGTGGTCGTCCTCAGCCGCGACCCGGCGATCCCTCGCCTGCGACGCGTGCTGGCCGCGCCCTGCACGACCAGGATCCGGGGCCTGCCGACGGAAGTGGTGCTGGAGCCGCGAGAGGATCCCGTGTCCGAGTTGTCTGCGGTGAGCCTCGATTCGGTCGAGGCGGTATCCGTGGGTTCCCTGGTGGAGCGCCTCGGCCGCCTCAGCGACGAACAGATGCGCCGGGTCTGCGCCGCGCTGGCCGTGGCCGTGGACTGCACCCTCTGACGGCGCCGGCTCAGCCCCGCCCGTACTCGGCATCCAGAGTGGGTGGCCCCGGGCAGAACACCCGCTCTTGAGCCACCAGGGCGGTCACGTCGGGGCGAGGGTGGTGGCCGCGGCGAGGTGGTCGAGGTGGCGGTGGGTGATGAGCACGTGGCTCACCGTCCCTCTGCCGAGCGTCCGCCGCAGGGCCGCTCGATGATCCGGCAGCGCCGGTCCCGGGTCGACGACCGCCACCGGGTGAGTCAGGTGGAGATCACCCGCCTGAACCCGGAGACCCGACACCGGGCCCGGCCCGCGGGTTCGGTGGGTCAGGCCGGCACCGCGGTGTCCGCCGGGGGCCACACCAACTCGAACCACTCCAGCACCACCAGGGTGTCGTCGTCGACGGCGATGCCGACGGAGGCCAGGTAGCCGATGTGCGCTTCCCGCCAGTAGGCCAGGCTGCGGTCTCCCTCGCCCTCGTCCCAGGCGAACCGCTCGTCGACGTCGCCGAAGCGCCGCAGTTCGACCCGGGTGGTGCGCACGATGCACACCGGATCCCCCTGGCCGTCCAGGACTACCCAGTAGGCTCCCGGCTCCGGCAGCGGCTCACCCTCGGCCTGGTACTCGGCCCAGACACCAGTGGTGGCCCGCTTGGGCCCGTCGCGCACCAGCAGCGCCAGTTCGGTTGCCAGCGCCGGGGAGGTCTCGGCGAAAGCGCCGGTCTCGTAGGGCGCCGCGACGCCGGTAGCCGCGGCGAACTCTGCCCAGAAGGCCTCTATCCCCTTCACCGCGCGAGTATCGGGTCGGGCCCGAGCGGGCGTCGAGATGGCCCGCCGGCCGGGCCGGTACACCGAGCCCAGCCCAGGCTCCCCTTCGCAGGCCACCCGTCCCTCGCCGACCAGCGCGCGCAGGTGGGCCAGCACCGACAGGCCGGCCGCGACGTGCAGGCGGCGGTCCACCGCGGCGTAGACCATCCGGACGATCCCCGGGACGGACGCTTCCCCGGCGGACAAGGCCGCCAGGATTTGAGCCTCCCGCTCCTCCCGATGGGCCACCAGGGCAGCGAGGTAGGGTGCCGGGTCGGTGATCTCCGGGCCGTGAGTGGGCCGGAGGATCCGGTCGGCCCGCGCCTGGAGGAGGCGCAGGGAAGACACGTAGGCCCGCATGTGGCCATCCGGGGGGATCACCACGCTGGTGGACCACCCCATCACGTGATCCCCGGTGAACAGCACCCCTTCCTGAGGCAGGGCGAAGCAGAGGTGGTCCGAGGTGTGCCCCGGTGTGGGCACGGCGACCAGTCGCCAGCCCGGGCCCTCCACCGCGTCGTCGGCGGCGAGCACCAGGTCCGGGGCGAAGTCCCGGTCGACTCCTTCCTCCAGGCCGGCAGGAGGCGCCTGGGTCACCCGGCAGAGCCCCGCCGCCAGCACCGCCCCCGTCTGCTCGGCCAGGGCCCGGGCCGCCTGGGAGTGGTCGAGGTGGCGGTGGGTGACCAGTACGTGCGACACCGTGTCCCCACCGATCGCCCGCCGCAGGGCTGCCTGATGCTCTTCCAGCAGCGGCCCCGGGTCGACGACCGCCACCGGGCCCCGTCCCACCAGGTAGGTGTTGGTGCCGTGGAGGGTGAAGAGGCTCGGATTGCGGGCCACGATGCGGCGCACCAGAGGGGAGACCTGCGTCACCTCGCCGTAGGTGAAGGCCATCTCTCGCACGAAGGGGATGGTGACTCCCATCGGCCCATGCTGGCTCCGTCCGGGCCGGGGGGCAAGAGCCCTCAGCGGAGGACGATGCGGTAGCGGACCTCGTCGAGGTCGCCGAGGGGGGTGTGCCCGGTCTTGGCCGCTCCGTCGGGGGCCCAGCCCCACGAGCGGTAGAACCGGGCGGCGCGGTGGTCGCCGGGCAGCGTCCACAGGATCGCAACCGACCAGGGGCCGGCCCGGAGCCAATCCATGGCCGCGGTCATCAGGGCTCGGCCCACCCCGGTGCCCACCGCCTCGGGGGCGGCGTACATCCCGTAGATCTCGCCGGCCTCGGGGCAGTCGGGATCGCGACTGGAGCCGAGGTGGCACAGCCCGACGATGGCGCCGTCGCGCTCCGCCACCCAGGTGCGCTCCGGCGGCGGAGAGGGTAGGTGCTCTTCCCAGTAGCGCTGCCGCGGGCCGGTCTGCTGGCCGAGGCGCAGGGCATCGGGCACCAGGCCGGCGAAGCCCTTCAGCCAGGCCCGCACGTTGAGGTCGGCCATGGCGGCGGCGTCCTCGGGCCGGGCGGCGCGGAGGGTCACCGCCGCCGGGGAGGTCATGCCCGGCCCGCCTCCCCGAGGGAGATGCCCGACGCCTCCTCCAGAGCCTTCACCAGGGCGTGGTTTCCCTCGGCGCCGAGACCCCGCCGCTGCAGGGCCCGGTACAACTGGAAGACCAGGGAGGTGACGGGCAGCGGCACTCCCAGGTCGTCGGCGGCTTCGAGCACCAGGCGCAGGTCCTTCTGCTGCAGGTCGATGGTGAAGCCCGGCCGCCAGTCGCGCTGCGCCATCTGGGGGCCCCGGTTGGCCAGCATCCACGAGCCGGCCGCCCCGCCCTTGACCGCGTCGATGGTGCGTTCCAGGTTCAGGCCTCCGGCCTGGGCCAGGAGCAAGGCCTCGCCTACACCCTGCTGAGTGACCACCACCAGGATCTGGTTGACCAGCTTGGCCGCCTGCCCGGCGCCGACGCCGCCGAGGTGGGTGATGGCGGTGCCGTAGGCCTCCAGATAGGGGCGGGCGCGATCTAGTTGCGCCGGGTCGCCGCCCACCATGATGCTGAGGGTGCCTCGGGCTGCTCCCTCGCTGCCTCCGGAGACCGGGGCGTCGAGCCAGTGGGCGCCCCGGCCCGCCACCGCTTCGGCCAGGTCCCGGGTGATCCGGGGACTGATGGTGGAGTGATCGATCACCAGCGACCCGGCGGTGAGACCCTCCATCAGGCCTCCCGGGCCCCGCACCACCTGCGCCACGTCGGGGGTGTCGGAGACGCAGACCATGACCAGGTCGCAACTCGCGGCCAGGCCGGCCGGTCCCGCCGCGGCGGTGGCTCCGGCTTCGATCAGGGGTGCCACCCGTTCGGGGGAGCGGTTCCAGACGGTGAGGGCGTGGCCCTTGGCGAGCAGGTTGCGGGCCATGCCCGCCCCCATGGTGCCCAGGCCGATGAAACCGATGCGCTCGCTCATGTGCTGCTCCGCCCTCGCCGACGCGGGCACGGTAGCCGCCTCCGCCCGCCCACCAGGGCCAGCAGGCGGGCGGAGGGCACGTTTCAGTCGGCTGCCGCCCGGCGGCGGCGCAGCGCCAGGGCGACTCCGCCGAAGGCGACGAGAGCGATCGCCCCTGCGATGCCGGCGATCGCCCCGGCCGGCAGGCCGTCCCCGTCTCCGGCCTCGGGCACGAAGGCGGCTGCCGTCGTGCCGGTGGTCCCCGCGCCGGTCACCGCAACTGCGGCCGTGGTCGTTGTCGGGGGCATGGTGAAGGAGTCGCCGGCGTCACCGGCCGCGACCACCTCATAGGTGGTTCCCTCCCAGACCACGATGACCCGCTCGGCCAGGGCCAGGGCGGCGGCCAGGTCGGGGTGCACCGCCGCCAGGGCGAAGTAGTCGTCGGAGAGGAACGGGACTCGCACCGTGCCCGATTCCGGGTCGAAGGCGGTGTCGGTCCAGACCTCGCCGGCCAGGCGGAACGCCCGGCTGCCGACGGTCCGCACCAGGCCCTGGTACTCGGCGGCGGGAGCCCCCGCCAGGTCGGTGCCGGCCAGGCCGCCCGCAGTGGAGGCCTGGCCGACCGCGTCCTTTCCCGACGAGGGAACGACGGTGGTGGCGGCGTACTCGGCGGCCGCCTCGGAGATCTCGCGCAGCCTGTCCTCGCCGAACGGGGTGTCCTCGGTGACCAGGTAGGAGGTGTACGGAGTGACTACGCCGTAGCGGATGGAGAGCCGCACGATTTGGTCGATCAGCTCGTCGTTGGGCCCGCGGAGGCGGACTTCCTTCAGCAGGTGGCCGATCTTGCGGGTGGCCCACAGCCGGGGGAGGGAGTCGGGCCCGCCCGACTCGGTGAACCGGATTCCCTCATAGGCGAACCGGCGGGTCTCGCCTGCCACCTCGCCGGCGAGAGTGACGGTATGGCTTCCCGGGTGGCGGAAGCGGCCCGCCAGCACCAGCTGCTCGCCGGAGAACAGGTCGGGCAGAGGCATGGGGTACAGGTCGTAGGCCCCGGCCTCGCCGAGGTCGATGCTGAGGGCGGTCAGCATCGGGGCGCTCACCTTGGCGTAGAGGCCGGTGACGGCTTCGTCCACCGATTCGCCGGGAACCACGTAGGTGGTGGTGCCGTGGTGGTTCTCCGCCAGCGAGTCGAGGAGCAGGGTGTCCACGTCCCAGCCCACCCCGAAGGCGAACAGGCTGACGGTGTCCGGCGCGGTCTCCTGAGCCCGCCGGAGGATCTCCGTGGTGTCGATGATGCCCTCGGTGGGCAGGCCGTCGGTGAGGAAGAGCACATAGGTGGGCCGCTCGGCGTCGGCCCGCTCGAAGGCGGTGCGCAGGGCGCGGTCGATGTCGGTGCTGCCTTCGGCGGCGAACCGGTCCAGCCACTGCTTGGCCGCCGGGGCCTCCGACCACAGCCGGGGCCGCTCGGCGTAGGCCTCGACCCCCGTGGAGAACACGATCAGGTTGAAACGGTCGCCCTCGTTCAGGTGGTCGAGCACGAAGCGGGCGGCCGCCACGGCCTGGGCGAACTTCTCCCCTTCCATGCTGCCGGAGCGGTCCAGCACCAGCGTGACGTCCTTGGCCACCACGCGAGAGGGGTCGGCGGCCAGCCCGGGGGAGGCGAGCAGCAGGAAGAACCCGTCCTCCCCGGGCTCGCGGAAGGAGAGCAGATTGAGGCCGATGAGGCCTTCGGCGGTCGAGTAGTAGAGGGCGAAGTCGCCGGCCGGGTCGGCGCCGGTGCTCTCGAAGCCGACCCGCGCCGAGGTGGGCGTGGGGCGGTCGACCGAAACCCGGTGGGTGGGGGAGTAGACCGCCTTGATCTCCTCCTGAGATCGGATCTCGATGCGGGCGGTGAGGTGGCGGATCTCGGCCAGGCCGGCCGTCTCCCGTCCGAGGGGGTGGCGGTAGCGCACCAGGCCCTGGTCGGCGGCGAGCACCTCGGTGTACTCCAGGCGCACCGTGCGCTCGCCCCCGGCGGGGATGGGGAAGACCGAGAGCCGTACCAGGCCCTGGTCGGCGAACTCGAGCAGGGCGGGGTCGCGCAGGAAGCGGACTATCTCCTCGTACTTGCCGCGGGCCTGGTCGGCGGCCAGCACTTCTCCTCGGACGGGTTCCCCGTCGATCCACAGGGCCAGGCCGGTGGCGACGGCTCCGGCGGGGAGCGGGAACAGGAACACCGCCTCGGCATCGCGGAAGCCGCGGTTGGCGAGCACCTGGGTGACGGTGGTGGTGGCCACCTGGGCGTCGATGAGGGCCTCCACCCGGTAGTCGGCAATCACCACTTCGGGATTGGGAGGCCGGCAGTCGGGGCAGGGCCAGGGAGGCGGAGGCAGGGGAGGGACGATCTGGGCGGCGGCGGCGGCGGGCACAGAGAGCAGTGCCGCCACGAGGCCGGCCAGCAGGCGGAGACGGCGGGTCATGACGCTTCCTTGCGTTCGCTGCCCATCTGACGCTGCCCGGGCCGGTCCCGGTTCCCCCGGGCAGCGGGCGGGCGGCCGAGCCCACCGCCCGGCACCCGGTACGCTGGCGTCCGATGGCACTCCGCCACGACCAGGGCATCGTCTTGCGCTCCTACTCCTTCGGCGAGGCCGACCGGGTGGTGGTGCTGCTCAGTCCCAACCACGGCAAAGTGCGGGCGGTGGCGAAAGGGGTACGCAAGACCAGCAGCCGGTTCGGGGGCCGCCTGGAGCCCTTCACCCAGGTTGATGTGGTGCTCTACGAGGGCCGGGAGTTGGACACCATCACCCAGGTGGCAATCATCGAGGCTTTTCCCCGCCTGCGGGGCGACCTGGAGCGGGTGCTGGCGGCGGGGACCATGGTGGAGGTGATCGACGCCGTCAGCCAGGAGGAGGAGGGGGCGGTGCGCGCCTTCCTGCTGCTGCAGCGCGGCCTGCGCTCCCTGGAGGCCGGGCCGCTCCATCCCGACCTGGTCACCGCCTTCCTCCTGAAAGCCGCCGAGGTGGTGGGGGTGGCGCCGGGCCTCGACGAGTGCGCCGGGTGCGGTGCCCGGGAGGGAGTGACCCGATTCTCCTTCGCCGCCGGCGGCGCCCTGTGCGAGCGCTGCCGGACGCCGGGGGCGGTGGCCCTGCGGACCGGGCTCACCGCCTACCTGGCGCGCCTGGCCGCCGCCGACCTATCCGACCTGCCCCCGGCGGACGCGGCCTTCAGCGGGGAGGCCCGGGGGGTCACCCGCCGCTTCCTGGAGTACCACCTCGACCGCCGCCTCGAAAGCCTGGCCTCCGCCGATGCCTGAGAGCCTCCGCCCCGTCCCCCGCCACGTGGCGATCATCCTCGACGGCAACGGGCGGTGGGCCACCGGCCGGGGCCTGCCCCGCACCGCGGGCCACGCCGCCGGGGAACCGGCGCTGTTCGATGTGGTGCATGGGGCCATCGCCCTGGGGATCGAGTGGCTCACCGTGTACGTGTTCTCCACCGAGAACTGGTCCCGGCCGGAGGAGGAGGTCGCCTTCCTGATGCACTTCAACGAGGACCTCCTGCTGCGCCGGCGGGACGAGTTGAACGACCTGGGGGTGCGGGTGATCTTCATGGGGGATCGTGCCGACCCCCGGGTGAGCGATCGCCTGCGGGGCCACATCGCCGATACGGAGGCCCTGACTGCCCGGAACCGAACCCTCACTCTGGTGTTCGCCTTCAACTACGGGTCCCGCCTGGAGATCGCCGCCGCCGCCCGGCGCCTTGCCGAGAAAGCCGCCGCCGGGGAGATCGACCCGGCGCAGGTGGATGTCGCGGCTCTGGCCGCCCACCTGTACCTGCCGGAGATGCCCGATCCCGACCTGGTGATCCGCTCCAGCGGTGAGCAGCGCATCAGCAACTTCCTCTTGTGGCAGTCGGCCTACTCCGAGTTTGCCTTCCCCGCGACGCTGTGGCCCGACTTCGACCGGCACGCCCTCGCCGCCTGCGTGGAGGACTACCGGCGCCGGGAACGGCGCTTCGGGGGCGTGACCGGGGACTGAGTCGGCCGGGCCGCCGTCCCGGCCTATCATGCCCCGCCCCCCGGGAGGACCTATGACGGTGTCGCTGGAGACGATCGCCACCCTGGCCCAGAAGCGCGGCTTCGTGTACCAGGCCTCGGAGATCTACGGCGGCCTGCGCTCCGCCTGGGACTACGGACCGCTGGGAGTGGAACTGCTGCGCAACGTGCGCGAGGCCTGGTGGCAGGCCATGGTCTCCACCCGGGATGACATCGTCGGCCTCGACTCCTCGGTGATCCTGGCCCCCCAGGTATGGGTGGCCTCGGGGCACCTGGCCTCGTTCACCGATCCTCTGGTGGAGTGCACCTCCTGCAACAACCGGTTCCGCCTCGACAAGCTGACGGATAGCGAGGTCTGCCCCAACTGCGGCAAGCGGGGGACCTTCACCGAGCCGAAGCAGTTCAACCTGATGCTGAAGACTTTCCTGGGTCCCGTGGAGGACGCCGGGGCGGTGGCCTACCTGCGGCCCGAGACGGCCCAGGGCATCTTCGTGAACTTCGCCAACGTGGTGCGCACCGCCCGGATGAAGCCGCCCTTCGGCATCGCCCAGATCGGCAAGGCCTTCCGCAACGAGATCACCCCCGGCCAGTTCGTCTTCCGCACCCGGGAGTTCGAGCAGGGCGAACTGGAGTTCTTCTGTCCGCCCGCCGAGGCCCCGAAGTGGCACGAGTACTGGCTCCAGGAGCGGCTCCGCTGGTACGTCGACCTGGGGATGAAGCCGGGGAACCTCCGCCTGCGAGCCCACGAGGCCGACGAACTGTCGCACTACTCGGCGGCCACCAGCGATGTCGAGTACCAGTTCCCCTGGGGCTGGGACGAGCTGGAGGGCATCGCCAACCGCACCGATTTCGACCTGCGCTCCCACGCCGAGCACAGCGGGGTGGACCTGCGCTACTTCGACCAGGACCTCGGGGAGCGCTACTTCCCCTACGTCATCGAGCCTTCGGCGGGGATCACCCGCTCCGCCTTCGCCTTCCTCATCGACGCCTACGACGAGGAGGAGGTGCGAGGGGAGAAGCGGGTGGTGCTGCGGCTGCACCCGCGGCTGGCGCCCATCAAGGTGGCGGTGCTGCCGCTGTCCAAGAAGGACGAGTTGATGGCGGTGAGCGGTGAGGTCGCCGCGACGCTGCGGGCCCACTGGCCGGTGGAGCACGACATCACCCAGTCCATCGGGCGCCGCTACCGCCGCCAGGACGAGATCGGCACCCCCTTCGCCGTCACCGTGGACTTCGACACCCTCCAGGACCGGGCGGTGACCATTCGGGAGCGGGACACCATGGAGCAGATCCGGGTGCCCATCGCCGGCCTGGTGGAGACGCTGCAGGAGAAGTTCGCCGGGAAGCTGTGAGGGGGCGGCGGGGCCTCAGGCCTTCCCTCTTTGGGCCGCACCCGGTCGGGCCGTCCCGGCCGGGCGGCTGCTACTCCCGTTTGGGGTAGGGCTGGTGGTGGTGGGCGGTGCGGTGATGCCGCCGGCAGAGGAGTTTCAGGTTGGGCAACTCGGTGTTGCCGCCGTGGGCCCAGTGGACGATGTGGTGGGCATCGCACCACCGGGCCGGGATGTCGCAGCCGGGGTGGGTGCATCCGCCGTCGCGGAGGTCGAGGGCCCGGCGCAGGGCAGGGGGTGTGGTTCGGCGGGCGTTGCCGGCAGTCTGGGGTTGATCGGCTGCGTCGATGGTGATGGGGGTGATGCAGGCGTCGCAGGCGAGGCGGCGGGCGGTGTCGGCGGTGATGGGGCCGGTGTCGAGGTCGATGAGGCCGTCGCCGGTCAGGTCTGGGGGGCTGAGGGTGAGGGTGATGTGGGGGCGTTCGCCGTTCCGGGTGGGCCGGTCGGCGGAGTCGAGGTGGCGGCGGCAGATCTCTACCAGGGCATCGGCGCGACGTTGGGCGGGGGTGCGGGTGTCGCCCGGTTCCAGGGCCCAGGGCTCGGCTAGGGATCCGATCGCCGTCATGACCACAGTGCCCGATTCGGGGTCCAGATCGCCGTCGACGCGGACCGTCCCTTCCCAGGTGGGGGAGATATGGAGGCGGCGGGCGAGGAAGGCGGCTTCGGCGTCGTATCGGGCGCCGTCGGGGTCGGCGAGGCGGCGCCAGTGGGAGAGGGCCTTCGGAAGCATCCGAGCCGGCAGGGTGCGGGCCTGTTCGACGAGCAGCGGTTCGTCGCGCCGGAACAGGTCGGGGGCGTCGGCCCGGGCGTCGACCAGCAGCCGGACCCGGCATTCGGACAAGTCCCCGGCGGCGAACGCCTGCCGGGTGTGATCCATGTGCTGGAGGGCGAGGGCCACCCTGACCCGGCTGCGGCAGACGGCGGGGGGTTCTCCGGTGGTGGCGATGAGCCAGGCGGTGGGGGAGGCGAAGCCCTGCGCCTGAGGGACTCCCCGACGGTGGGCCCGGGCGATCACGGCGGCCTCCCGGGCTTCGGCCTGAGCCTTCAGCCGGTGGAGACGCCGTAGTTCGGGCGCCATCTCGTCGTCCCCGAGCCAGTCGACCGGGAAGGGGTTGACGGGATCGCCGTCTTCGGGATGCCGGGCCTCTGTGGTCACACCTCAACCTATCAACCAGCAGTGACAGATCCGGGAACGGGAAAGTGAGGTTGCGGCGACCCAGGGGAGGGTCATGGCACTCCACCAAGACGGCTGAGGGCTAGAGCGAGGCCGCCGTCCCTTCGATAGCCTGCCGGCGGTGCCGAGTGAAGGGAGCGCCATGCCCGATCCGATCCTGGAAGCCGTCCGCCGGGCCATCGCCGGCGGCACCGAAGTGCTGCGGCGGGCCGTCGGCGACCTGCCGGCCGAAGGGCTCAACTGGCGGCCGGCGAACCCCGAGGACACCAACACCATCGCCGTCCTGGTCACCCACGCCATGCACTCCACCCGGGTGCTGCTCACCATGGCCGCCGGGCTGCCCCCGGCGGAGCGCGACCGGCCCGCCGAGTTCGCCGCCGTGGCCGACGGGCCGGAGAGCCTGCCGGCGCTGATCGACGGCCTGGCCCTCGAGCATGCTGCTCTCCTCGACGCCTGCGAGGGTGTCGACTGGTCCGCCCCACGCCGGCGGCGTCGCGATGACGGGTCGGTCTCGGAGATGACGGCGGGGGAGGCGCTGCTCTTCGCCGTGACCCATCTGCGCGGCCACGCCGACGAGGCGGCCCTCACCCGGCACCTCTGGCGGGCCCGCCCCTAGCGCCTCACCACCCCAGCCACTCCCGCAGGGCGCCGGCGGTGGGGCCGATGACGGGCAGTTCCGGGACGTCGCGCAGCGCCAACTGCGGGTCCTTCAGTCCGTGCCCGGTGAGGGTGCACACCACCGGCCCTTCGGGCAGGCGGTCCCGGTACTCGAGTATCCCGGCGACCGAAGCGGCGGAGGCCGGTTCGGCAAAGACCCCTTCCTCCTCGGCGAGCAGGCGGTAGGCGGCGAGAATCTGGTCGTCGCTCACCGCCTCGATCAGGCCCCCGGACTCGTCCCGGGCGGCTACCGCCCCGGCCCAGGAAGCCGGGTTGCCGATGCGGATGGCGGTGGCCACCGTCTCGGGATGGGCTACGGGGGCGCCGTGCACTATGGGGGCGGCCCCCGCCGCCTGGAAG
>VGBK01000030.1 GCA_016870535.1 Actinomycetota bacterium
CAACTCCTCGAAGCGCAACGTCGCGAAAGGGCCCGCGTCCGCTCCGAACGACAACAACGCTGGGGACGACCCCGCACCCACGCCGCATGACAACCAAACGCGCGAACGTTTGTGGTCAGAGCACTAGTGATCCCGGTCGCCGATCGTCGGGTCGCCTTCGAGCGCTCTGCGGAGGTGTCGCCGCGGCCATCCGAGCCCGGAGGCCCTTGCTGCGGCGCCTGGCGAGAGGTAGCCTCCCGCGCGGCGTGTGCCCCCCCGGAAATCGCTCCGGGGGGGGCAGTTGGAGAAAGGACCGAGGAAGGGCGCTGCGGGCCTCGCTGCGGCCTCCCGTGTCCCGCCCGGGGCCGGGAGGTCTCGTGAGCCCGTGCGCCGGGGACGCGGGGGTGGCTTGATGCAGCGAGAAGGGGAAATCACTTTCGCCCGCAAGGCCAGCGGCCTGGTGCGCGGCCTGAGCTTCTGGGATGCCTTCGGCATCGGCTTCATGAACCAGGGGCTGACTCCCAGCATCTGGGTCATGATCAGCCTGGGCCTGGGGGTGTATCTAGGCGGCAACCTGATCATCGCCACCATCCTGTCGGTGGTGATGGTCGGCATCGGGTTCCCCATAATCTGGGGAGTGCTCGGGGGCTCGATGCCCCGCTCGGGCGGCGAGTACATCTACAACTCCCGGATCCTCCACCCCTTGCTCGGCATCGGGGAGTCGTTCGGGAACGCCTTCATCTGGCTGATGTGGATCTACGTGCTGGCGCCGTGGATGGCCGATCCGGGGGCAGTGATGCTCTCGCAGTTCATGGGCTGGGAGTGGCTCTACAACCCCGAGACGGAGACTTTCCTGGGCGGCCTCTCCTATTCGTGGGGCGCCTTCGTCATCGCCAGCATCGCCAGCGTCATTGCCTTCAGCCTGGTGGCGTTCGGCATCAAGATCTTCGCCCGGGCGCAGAAGGTCGTGATGACCCTCGGGCTGCTCGGGACCATGGTGATCGTGGTCGTGCTGTTCATGTACAGCAAGCAGGACTTCGTCACCGCCTGGAACACCATGGCGGCCGAGCACGGGTCGCTGAGCTACGACGAATTCATCACCGCCGCCGGGGCGGCGGCCGGGACCGCCATGCCCACGACCTGGAACTGGTCGGACACCCTCGGGGTCATGGTCGCCGGCTCCTGGCTGTTCGCCTACTCCTACTGCATCACCTTCATCGCCGGCGAGGTGAAGCGGCCGGACAAGACGATCATGTTCTCGAACCTCTGGGCGATCATCGTGCCCGGGGTTTTCATGATCCTGGTAGCCATCGGCCTCTACCGCCTGGTCGACTTCGACTTCTTGTCGGCCTCGGCCTGGGTGGACAACAACGGAGGCATCGAGGGCTACAACATGCCCTTCAGCTCGCACTTCGTGGGGCTGGCCGCAGTGGTGATGCACAACAAGATCCTGCTGTTCCTGATGGCCCTCTCGTTCATCCTGTTCTGCCTGTGGTGGGTGGCCCTGTCCTACCTGGCCTTCCCCCGCATCATCTTCGCCTGGGGCATGGACCGGATGGGCCCGAAGTGGTTCACCGACGTGAACGCCCGGTTCGCGTCGCCCATCAAGAACTACATCCTCTGCCTGCTCCTGGGTGAAGCCCTGATCGCCCTCTACGTGTTCTGGCAGAACGAGCACATGCAGGGCCTGTCGGTCACCGCCCTGGAGATCTTCTCGGTGTTCGGCGTCACCGCGATCGCGGCGGCCGTCTTCCCGTTCTCCAAGCGGGCCAAGCACATCTGGGAGGCGTCGCCCTACAGGAGATGGAAGCTGTTCGGGGTGCCGGTGGTCACGCTGGGGGCGGTGGTCGCCATCGCCTACCTGGTGCTCCTGGCGGTGTACTTCTTCATCATGCCCACCAATCTGGAAGGGTTCACGTTCACTACCGGGATGCTCATCCTCGGCACGTGGGTGCTGGGCATTGCCTGGTATTTCTTCTGGACCTGGCGGACCAAGCGGACGGCCGGCATCAGCACCGGCATGCTGACCGGGGAGCTGCCGCCCGAGTAACGGGCCCGGCGGGCGGCGCGGCGGAAGCCTGCCGCGGCGCGACCGATCGAAGAGGGTCGCCGCCGCTTCGCGGCGGCGACCCTCCGCGGATAAGGTAGGGGCCGGAGGGCTCGTCCGGGCCGGGCTCGGTCAAAGGGAGGAGGAGCGGCAGGTGTTCAAGCTCTTCTACGTGTGCGACGTCCACGGGTCCAACGTCTGCTTCCGCAAGTTCCTCAACGCGCTCCCGATCTACGGGGTGGACGTGGCCCTGCTCAACGGCGACCTGTTGGGGAAGGTGCTGGTGCCCCTCGTCGAGAAGCCCGGCGGAGGGCGGGAGTGCCACCTCATGGGGCAGTACACCGCGATGGACACGGCCGAGGAACTGGCGGCGGTCAAGAAGTCGATCGAAAACGCCGGGTACTACTGGGTGGAGCAAGCCCCCGACGAGTACGAAGCCACCCGCGCCGACCCGGCGGCGGTCGACCGGCTGTTCAAGCAGCGGGCCATCGAACGGATCGAGGAGTGGCTGGACCTGGCGGACGAGCGCCTCGCGGGGAGGAGCCAGGCCGTCTTCATCTGCCCCGGCAACGACGACTGGTGGGAGATCGACGACCTGATCGCCCGGTCGAAGCTGCTGCGGCCCTGCGACGACCGGGTGGTCGAGTTCGACGGCTACCGGATGATCTCGTGCTCCCGCTCCAACCCGACTCCCTGGGACACGCCTCGCGAGGGCCCCGAGGACGAACTGACCGAGCATCTCGAGGGCCTGTGCCGGCTGCTGGGGTCGGCGCCGCCGGACTTCGAGAACGCCATCTTCAACTTCCACGTGCCCCCCTACGGCTACTCGCTGGACCTCTGCCCCAAGCTCGATGCCCAGATGCGCATGGCGGCCGAGGAGAAGATCCACGCCGGGAGCCTGGGCGCCAAGCAGGTGATCGAGAAGTACCAGCCCCTGCTGGGCTTGCACGGTCACATCCATGAATCCCGCGGCGCCCAGAAGGCCGGCCGCACCTTGTTGATCAACCCGGGGAGCGAGTACTCGGAGGGAATCCTCAAAGGCGTGGTGGTGATGCTGGAGAAGAAGAAGGTCAAGGACTACGTGTTCACCTCGGGGTAGAGCCAGGAGAAGATGGTCAGACGCTTCGTCCTTCCCAAGGACATCCCGCTGGACCGGTACCCGAAGCCCGAGGTCTTCCTCGGGGAGGGCCGGCGCATCGTGGACGCTGCCCGTGCGGCCGGCCTCGCCCTGCGAGTGATGGGCCCGCTCGCCCTGCACTACTACTACCCCGACCGGGTGGCCCTCTACGCCGGGCTCGAGCGCCTCGGGGAGCGCTACTTCACCGACATCGACTTCGCCGCCTACAGCAAGCAGGGGGGAAGGCTGAAGGCCTTCTTCGAGGACCTGGGGTACGACTGCGACCTGGACACTCTCATAGCCACCGGGAAGACCCGCCAGATCTACTACGGCGGGGCCGTCCCGATGATCGACGTGTTCCTCGACCGGCTGGACTACTGCCACGAGGTGAGCTTCAAAGACCGGCTCGAGTTCGACGACTACTGCATCTCCCTGACCGACATCGCGTTGCAGAAGCTCCAGATCTGGGAGATCAACGACAAGGACCTCAAGGACCTCGAGTTCCTCCTCACGGTCGCCGAGATCGGCGACGACGACACGGGGAAGATCAACCTCTCCTACCTCGCCGCCAGGCTGGCCGGCGATTGGGGCTTCTGGTACACGGCCACGACGAACCTGGGCCGGGTGAAGGCCCACGTGGAGGAGGTCGGGGCCCTCGACGACGCCGCGAAGGCCCGGGTCCGGCTGCGCTGCGACGAGTTCCTCGCCCGCATCGAGGCGGAGCCCAAGACCAGGGACTGGCACAAGCGGGCCAAGAAGGGCACCGACAAGCCCTGGTACAACCGGAGCTTCTCGGACTGGTAGCGACACGGAAAGCGAGGAACCAAGCCTTCCGGGCCACGCATTGCGGTAGCCGGCGAGCGCTTGGCCTCCTACACTGAAGCCACCAGCCCAGGAAGTGGGACCACAACGGCAGGAGGGGGACGGAGGTCACCATGAGTGCGCACATCGACGCCGATCGGGTTCAGCGGCTCACCAGGCAACTGGAGGAGTCCCTGCGGAAGAAGACGGCCCGGTCGGGCCGGTTCGTCGAGGAGGCCAAGCAGGTTCTGCCGGGGGGCGTAGCGTCCTCCTTCCAGGATGTCCCGCCGCACCCGGTGTTCATCACGGGCGGCAAGGGGTCCCGGGTGTGGGACCTCGACGGCAACGAGTACTCCGACTACCACAACGGCTTCGGGGTCATGGCGATGGGCCACGCCCACCCGGTGATCGCCGCCGCCATCGCCGAGGTGGCGGCGCGGGGCACCCACTTCGCCGCTCCCAACGAGAGTGCGGTCCGCATGGCTCGGGAACTGGCGAGGCGCTTCCACCTGCCGAAGGTGCGGTTCTCCAACAGCGGCACCGAGGCCACCCTGGATGCGGTGCGCCTGGGGCGCGCCTTCAGCGGCAAGGACGGCCTGGTCAAGATCGAGGGCACCTACCACGGCCATCACGACGCCGTCATGGTGTCGGTGAAGCCCAACGCCGAGAAGATCGGCCCCAGGGCCCGCCCCGCCTCGGTCGCGCAGAGCGCCGGGATTCCCCAGGCCATCCTGGACATGACGGTGGTGGTGCCGTTCAACGACGCCGACGCCCTCGATCGCGCCCTGGCCGACAACCCCGATGTGGGGACGATGATCATCGAGCCGATCATGCTCAACATCGGGGTGGTGGCGCCCCAGCCCGGCTACCTGGAGGCGATCCGGGAGATCACCCGCAAGCACGGCGTGGTGCTGATCTTCGACGAGGTGAAGACGGGGAACGTGATCGCCGCGGGCGGGGTGGTGGAGCGCTACGGCGTCATCCCCGATCTGGTGGCCCTGGGCAAGGCGACGGGGGGCGGCACGCCGATCGGGGCCGTGCTGGGCACCGAGGAGATCATGGCGCTCATCACCGACCACCGCGTCAAGCAGCTGGGCACCTTCAACGGGAACCCGCTGAGCATGGCGGCCGGTGAGGCCGCTCTCACCAAGGTGATGGACGCGGCGGCGTACCGGCGCCTCGACGAGGGGGGAGAGCGGATCGTGCGCGGGTGCCAGGAAGTCTGCGACCGCTACGGCCTGCCCGCCTACGCCACCGGGGTCTCGGGCAAGGGCTGCGTCATGTTCTCCGAGAAGCCGGTAGTGGACTACCGCTCCTACGTCGAGTGCTTCCGCGACGACCTCAACTACCTGGCCTGGCTGTACCACATGAACAACGGCGTCTATATGACGCCGGGGGCCGACGAGCAGTGGACGCTCTCCATCGCCCATACGGACGAGGAGCTCGACCACTACGTGGCGATCCTCGAGGAGTTCGCCCGCGACGTCACCGCCTGACGGCGAACCCCGGCACGCCGGAGGCACAGGGACGGGCGGCCGTCATCCGAGGTGGAGGCAGATGAGACCGAGAGCCACCAAGAGGATCGGCCCCGGCGCCGCCTCCCGGGCGGAGCGGGGGGCCATCAGCCGCGGCGTGCCGCTCGACGACGTCGATCGCGGCCTCATCGAGGCGCTGCAAGCCGACGGCCGGGAGTCCTTCCGCCGGATGGCCACCCGGCTCGGGGTGTCGGAGGCCACGGTCCGGGCCCGGTTCAAGCGGCTCTGCGCCGCCGACGTCCTGCAGGTGGTCGGCATCACCAACCCCCTCGGCATGGGTTTCGAGGTGATGGCGATGGTCGCCATCAAGGTGCAGGGGCCCCCGCAGGCGGTCGCCGACGAGATCGCCGGGTGGCGCGAGGCCAGCTACGTGGTGGTCACCGCCGGGCAGTTCGATGTCCTGGCGGAGTTGGTGTGCCGGGACTGGAGGCACTTCCTCGAGTTGGTCGGGCAGGTGCGCGGCACCCCGGGCGTGGTCTCGACGGAGAGCTTCCTGTACCTTGACCTCTGCAAGCAGTTGTTCGATTGGGGGACGGCCGGACTTCCAGACGGCGGAGAGACACCCGATGCCCGACCACGACGGGGGTGAGCCCATGCTCTACGGATACGCGGGAAAGGTGCTGCACGTCGACCTCACCTCGGGGTCGCTGAAGGTGGAGGAGCCCGCGGAGGCCTTCTACCGGACCTACCTGGGAGGGAGCGCCCTCGGCGTTCACTACCTGCTGCGGAACACCCCGCCCGGGGCGGACCCGCTGGGGCCGGAGAACACCCTCACCTTCGCGGTGTCGGCCTTCACTGGGGCGCCGATCTCGGGTCAAGCCCGCTGCAGCGTCGTCGCCAGGTCGCCGCTGACCAATGCGGTGGGCTCTTCGGAATCGGGCGGCTTCTTCCCGGCCGAGTTGAAGTTCGCCGGGTTCGACGCCATCGTGGTACGGGGAGCATCGGCGCGCCCGGTATACCTGTGGGTGAAGGACGGGTCGTTCGAACTGCGTGACGCGGGCCACCTGTGGGGCAGGCCCACCAGCGAGGTCGACCGGATCCTGAAGGAGGAGTTGGGCGATGACCGCATCCAGGTTGCCCAGGCGGGGCCGGCAGGCGAGCGGGGGGTGCGCTTCGCCGCCATCATGAACATGGCCAACCGGGCCAACGGCCGCGGGGGCCTGGGGGCGGTCATGGCGGCCAAGGGGCTGAAGGCAGTGGTGGTGCGGGGGACGAAGAAGGGGTTGCGCACCGCCGACCCCGAAGCCTTGCGTCGCATCATGAAGGCCTCCCAGCCGAGGATCATGGGCGACCCCGATGTAGAGGACCTGGCCATCCACGGGACCTCGGGGATCGTGGAGTATCAGGACGGCATGGGCGGGCTGCCGACGCGCAACTGGCAGAGCGGGACCATGGGCGGGGAGCGGGCCGTAGCCATCGCCGGGGCCACTCTGTTCCGCGACTACCTGAGAGGAGCCGCTGCCGGCACGCAGATGAAGGACGGGCGGGACACCTGCTACTCGTGCGGGGTGCGCTGCAAGCGGGTCGTCGAGGCGGAGTGGGCCGGTCGGGCCCTGCGCCCCGAGTGCGGTGGGCCCGAGTACGAGACGGTCTCGGTGTTCGGCTCGTACTGCGACGTCACCGACCTCGGGGCGGTCGTCTACGCCAACCAGTTGTGCAACGAGCACGGGGTGGACACCATCTCCGCCGGGGCGACGATGGCATTCGCCATCGAGTGCTTCGAGCGAGGGTTGATCACCACCGCCGACACCGACGGCATCGCCCTGCGCTGGGGCGACGCCGGGGCCATGATCGCCATGCTGGAGAAGACCCTGCGGCGGGAGGGGTTCGGGGACATCCTGGCCGAGGGGTCCTCCCGGGCGGCGGAACGCATCGGCGGGGATGCCGGCCGGTACGTGATGGCCGTCAAACAGCAGGAGTTGCCGGCCCACATGCCGCAGGTGAAGGCGTCCCTGGCCCTGGTCTACGCGGTGAACCCGTACGGCGCCGACCATCAGTCCTCCGAGCACGACCCGTTCTACGAGCCGGAGACCCTCGAAAGCCGGCCGGAGAAGTACGCCGCCTGGATGGCGGACATCGGCCTCACCAACCCGCAGCCCGCCCGGGCCCTCAACGAGGAGAAGGCCCGGTTCGCCCTGCGCACCCACTGGGCCTACCAGGCGATGAACTCGGCAGGGGCCTGCCAGTTCGTCTTCGGGCCCGGCTGGCAGCTGATGGGCATGGGGGAACTGGCCGCCTCGATCGCCGCGGTCACGGGCTGGGACCTGGGAGTCGACGAATTGCTGGCGATAGGGGAGCGCACCCTGAACCTGCAGCGGGCGGCCAACGCCCGGGAGGGCTTCACCCGGGAGGACGACACCCTGCCCCGGCGGCTGTTCGACGAGCCGCTGCAGGGCGGCGCCTCGGACGGCCGGGTGGTGCCGGAGGCCGAGTGGGAGGCCGCCCGGGCGGCCTACTACCGGCTGGCGGGCTGGGACCCGGCCACGGGCAACCCCACCCCGGCCACGCTGGAGCGGCTGGGCCTGGGCTGGGTGGGGGAGGCCTGACCGGTCGCCACCGGGGCCCATCGATTCGGGAGGCCCTATCGGCTCGCCCTGAGGGCTCGGGGTGCCCTACCCGATCGCCCCCAACTCCCCCGATGTCGGCGTCGTCGCCGCCGTAGAGCAGGTCACCGCCTCCCAGGCCGGTGATGGCCGCCGGGGAAGCGGTCATCAGACCCGGGGATACCGCTCGGCCCCCGCCCCGAAGCGACACCGCGAACGCACACCCGGCTCCTGGAGTCGCCCACCCCGAACTCACCCCGGCACTCCTTCGTTGGCGGGTGGCGCCGAGACGTCGCAGGGGCGGCGGGCCTGCAGGCGGGTGGAGCATCGCGCCGACTCGTGCCGGTGTAGGGTCGAAGCAACTCGGCGGGCGTCGAGAGGAGCCGATGGTGGGAGAGGGACTCGCTCGGGCGATCACGATCGGGTCGATCGTCCTCACGGTTGGGGCGCTCGCTGTTGCCTTCTCCCTCGCCCGGCGACGGACCAGGATCCGCGTCGGCTTCGATGTGGCCCGCGCCGTCGTCGCCGTCGCCGGCGTCCTGGTCATCGCGCTGCTGGCTCATACGGGGGCACCGCCGGTCGCCATCGTCGCCGCGATCGCCGCCGGCCTGGGCGTCGGGTTCGCTCAGGGGTTGGCTCTCGAGGTCCGGCAGGGGGAACGGGGCTTCTACGCCCGGCGCAGCCCGATCGCACTCGCCCTCTGGGGGGTGGGCATCGTCTTCATCCAGGTGGCGGGCATCGCCGCCCGCACCGGAGGGGTGCAGATCGGGCAGGGCATCGCCTGGTTCAGCGCGTGCCTGGGCATCGGCCTCATCGTGGGCCGGAACCGCCCGCTGCAACGGGCCCGGCAGGGGGGAGCGGCGGGCGGCGCCACCGTTGCCGTCGTTCTCCTTGCCGGGGCGCTGATTGCTGCTTCTGGAGGGGGAGCGGCACGCGGGCACGCGCTGGCTGCAGCGGAGGATCTCACCGCCGAGCAGCTCTGCGAGCTGTATCCGCAGGACCAGGGCTTCAGGTTCCAGGCGAACCCCGGAGTCCAGACCTGCTGGGCGGACTTCGGAGACTGCGACGGGGCACAGCCCGAGCCGAGCGACTGCGGCAGCGGGATCATCAAGCAGGAAGCTACCGCTGAGGACGCTTGGGAGAGCCTCACCCGCCACACCGGTGGGTACCAGGAGCCCATCGCCGGGTTGGGAGAAGCGGCGATCGGGGGCTGCGATGCCTACTGCACGGTCGAATTCGTGCGCGACCGTTACTGGGTTTGGTGGTCGGTGGATCCTGCACTGGGCCTGGAATCGGCTCGCTCCCTGGCAGCCCAGGTGGATGCGCGGTTGCTGGCTCTGCTGGGCGGGGAGCCGCCTCCGCCCACCACGGCCACGACTTCGGCCCCCAGCAGCACCACCACCTCCGGGGCCACCTCCACGACCGATCCGGTCGCCACCTCCACCACCGGCACCTCCACCACGCTGCCCCCTTCCGGTGAGGGCGAGCCCTCGGACGACGGCGAGGCGCTCACCCCGCAGGAGGCCGCGGCGCAAGCGATCGCCGGGCTGATCGCCGCGGCAGCGATGGGGGTGATCACCTGGGCGGAAGCGGCCGCCGGGATCGGCGAGATCCTCGGCGCCGCCGCCGCCGGGACCCCGCCCCCCGAGCCGCCCCCGCCCGAAGAGCCCCGGCCGGCGGAGCGGCCGGCCGACCCCTGCGCTTTCCAGCAGGCGCGCTACGAGGAAGCCTTGGGCGAGTGGCACCGGATCCAGACGGAGATCGACGCCGTGCGCAGCGAGTACCGGGCTCTGCAGCTGCAGATCGAGGCCGATCAGGCCCGGGACTTCAGCGGGGCACTGTTCGACCTGGGAGCCATGGGCTACGACCTCCTCGGAGCGGAGCCGCCGACCCCCGGGGTGTTCAAGGCCATGGTCGAGGCCGCCAAGCAGGAGTTCGGCCGGGCCGTCGTCAAGCAGCTCATCCAAGCGGCGGCGGCGGGAGAGTGGCCCGACCCGGCGACCATCCTCTACGAGGCGGGGCATGGGGCGGCCGGCGCCCGCGACCTCGCCGGGGGCAAGCTTCCCGGCGGGGCCTTTGGGGAGTTCTTCACCCAATCGATCACTGCGCTGCTCGCCGCCAACCGGTCCTACGACTACCTCAAGTTCATGGACGCGCTGGCCGCGCCGGGGGCGATCAGCGACCCCGAAGTGCTGCGGCTCATCGAGCAGTCCAGCTTCGAGATGTACTTCAAGCGCGTGGGCCCGTGGGTCGCCGTGGTGGCCAAGTCCATCGACCTCTGGCACAAGAACAAGGAGTGGGGCGAGGGGGTGGAGCGGCGCAACGGGATGCGCGCTGAGTTGACCCGCCTCGGCACCCGCATCGGAGAACTGGAGTACGACCTCGGCTACGCCACCGAGGCCCGCGACTCCTACCGGGGGTTCCTGTCGAGATGCCGCGAGGAGACGCCATGAGCCGTGCCAACCCCATGCTGGCCTGGTACGGGCCGGCGACCATCGCCGCCCTACCGGGAAGGCTGCACCTCGACCCCGAGAGTGAGCGGCAGGCAGTCGACCTCACCTTGCGCGATGCCGTCGGCCACTGGTGGCGGCCGCAGCGGGACGGGTCGTGGCTGTGTCACGACGGAGAGGAATGGGCGTCCGGCACCCCGCCCGAGACGCTCGAAGGAGTGGCTCCGCTCCCCGTCGGGGCCGCGGCGGTGCAGCCCCCGGCCGGCGGGGAGCCGTCGGCGGCTGCGCCGCAGGAGGTGCCGGCCCCCGAAGGGCTGCAGCGCGGCATCGAGCGCATCTGCGGCGCTTACCGGTCGGGAGAGATGGTGTCCACGATGGCAGAGTTGCTTCTCGCCGATTGGATGCTGCTGACGCCCGACGGACGGCTGTGGACGGTGGGCGCCCAGTCGCAGATCTGGCACGCCTACGGAGCCCAGGGCTGGGAGCCCCAGTCCGCCGCGCCGGCAGGGCCGTTCCTCGCCGGAGAGCAGGCCCGGGCCGTCTCCGGGGTCCCGGGCAGCCCCGCCCGTACCTGGGCCGAACGGGGGCCGTATCTGCCCGAAGCCGTCTCGCCGCCATGGGAGCCTCCGCCGCCGCCCCTTGCGGGGCCAACTGCCGATCCGCCGCGTGCGGCCCACCCTGCCCCTCCGGCGCCTGTTGCTCCGGCGCCTGCTCCTCCGGCGCCTGTTGCTCCGCCCGGCGCCCCTGTCGGGGCGCCTCCGGGCCCGTCGGCCGCAGGGCTCCCGGCTCGCGGCCCGGCCGATCTGCTGCTGCTCGTCGCCGCCCTGGCGCCGGCGGCGAGCGCCTTCCTGCCCTGGCGGGGTCACTGGGACCTGCATGCCTTCACGACCTCGGCAGCCTTCCTGTGGAACGTCAACGCCGACGACGGCTGGTTCAGCATCGGCCTGGTGTCCCTGCTCCTGGGCCTGGCGGCGCTGTCCACCGTCCTCCTCAGCAGCCTGAGGCGGTACCGGCGGGTCGTCGGGGGAATCGCCGCCGGCCTGGCGATCCTGTGGCTGGTGGAGACCTTCAGGTACCTCATCTGGTTCGACCCCTGGCCGCGCCTGGGGGCGATGTTCACCCAGGAGTTCGCCGTCGGGCCTTGGCTGGCCCTGGCCGGCGGCTTGCTGCTGCTGCTCAAGCGCCGATGAGCCGGAAGGAGTGGGGAGAGCGCACCCTGAACCTGTTGCGGGCGGTCGACGACCGGGAGGGCTTCACCCGGAGAAAGGCACCGCCCGGCCGGCCCGTGAGGTCACAGGCCGAGGCGGCGACGGGCCGGGTCTCGACCCGGTCGATGGTGACTCCGGGGGCGGGGGATGAGCCCACCGGGAGGGCGGCCGCCCGGGTCGCGGCCTCGTCCTTCCCGAAGCTCAGGGACGGCGCGTGACCGTCGATGGGCTGGAGCCAGCAGGCACCCTCGAAGCCCGGCATCGCGGCGAACCGCTGCTCGATGCCTTCGATGGCGGCGAGAGCCTCAGTGAGGCGGGCCGTGTCGACGTTGCTGCGAACCACGTTGGCATACATGGCGGTGCTCTGCGGACGGCCGACCGGAAGGCACTATGCCCACACGCGTATTGGTGAACAGGGGACTTCCGGCGGGCTTCCTCCGGCTCAACTCCCCCCGGGCAGCACGTCGTAGCGGCGGTCCTCCCACCGCATGAAGCCGGCGATGGCGCGGGTGACGGCGCCGCCCAGCGGCCCCGGAGGCCAGGGGGGCACCCGCCGGTCGACGAAGAAGACCCGGGTCAGGTCGGTGTCGCGCTCCAGCACCAGATCGCGCACCGTCTGGCCGTGCAGGTGGGTGATCGACACGCCGTGGCCCACGCAACCCAGCACGAAGACCTGGTCCGGGGTGCCGGCGTGGCCGATGACCGGGAACAGGTCGAGCGGGGCCGACACCGGTCCGCCCCACTCGTGGGTGAAGCGGATGCCGGCCAGGGCGGGGAAGGTGAGCCGCAAGTCGGCGCGCAGGGCGGCGAAGACGGCGTCGTTGCGGTCGTGGTCCATGGTGCCGTCGCGGCTGAGGGCCACGTCGCGTCCTCCCCAGACGAGGCGGTCGTCGGCGGTGAGCCGGTAGTAGTGGACGAAGTCGCGGAAGTCCTCGACGCCCTCGCGACCGTGCCAGCGGACCACTTCCCGCTGAGCGTCGGTGAGCGGCTCGGTCATGACGATGTAGGTCCAGATCGGCACCTGCTTCCGCTTGAGCGGGGCGAAGTGGTGCGACCAGGCGTTGGCGGCGAAGACCACCTTGCGCGCCTTCACCCGCCCTCCGGGGGTGGTGAGCACCGAGACGCCCGCGGCCTGCTCGACCGTCTCCACCGGGGTTCGCTCGTAGATCTCGACGCCGCGCCCCGCCGCTGCGTCGCGCCAGCACCAGGCCAGCTTGGCCGGGTTCAGGATGCCGCAGTTGGGCTCCCACCAGGCCCCGCCCACGTACAGGGGGCTGTTGACCCGCATCCGCAGTTCATGGGAGTCGATCAGGGAGATCCCCGAGATGCCGAGCCGGTGGACGCATTCGATCTCCTTGTAGAGGCGCCGGCGGTGCTTCTCCGAGGTGGCGACCCAGAGGTACCCGGGATGCTCGTAGTCGCAGTCGAAGTCGAGCTCCTCGACCAGGCGGCGGACCAGGTTCACCGCCCGCTCGGCGTACTCGTGCCCCTCCACCGTCCGCGCCTTGCCGAAGCGCAGGGCGGTGATGGAGTGCATCATCCCCATCTTCGTCATGGAGAAGCCGCCGTTGCGCCCGCTCGCTCCGAAGCCGACGACGTCGGCCTCGAGCAGGGCCACCCGGAGGCCGGGCTCCGCCTCCTTGATGAAGTAGGCGCTGGTGAGGCCGGTGTACCCGGCTCCGATGATCGCCACGTCGACGTCGAGGTCGCCGGCCAGCGGCGGCCCCGGCGTGTACGGGCGGGTGCCGAGCCAGTAGCTCTTGTCGGCGAACGGGACGGCCTCCATCTCACCCTCCCCGGTGACCCTCGCCGCCGACACTACTCCGCGCCCGCCTCCGCCGACGGCGACGGGGCGCCGCGTGACGGGCCTCCTGCCGAAGCCTGCCGCCGGAGGACGGGACGACTCTGGCCTCGCGTTCCTCCAGGTCGGCCTCTCGTCTCCCGCCCGGCCGCTCTGCGGCGGAGAACTCCGGGAAGCCGGGGCATATCGGTTCACCTCCTCGGGAGCCTCCAGCGCGCCGGCGCTACCGGATCTGAGGATCCACACCCGGGGCGACCGCGGCAGAGCGGCAGAGGTCCGGTCGGCCGGCGCGGCCGGGGCTGAACCGCCGCCGGGCTGCCGCTGCGTGGTCCGCAAGTGAGCCACGGGGGCTGGAGCGGGCGGCCCTGCAGGCCCGCGTTTGCCAAACGATCTCCCACCGGCGAAAGATGGGCCGGCCGCGGCCCTCTGCCGGAGGGCCGGGGTGCCGGCGAAGCAGGGGAGAAGGCGATGAAGTTGGTCGAACTGGGAGAGCGCCCGCCTCTCGGGGTGGTGCCGGAGCAGATGCACGCCTTCGTGGTGCGGCCGGAGCGCTACGGGGAACCGCTCGACGCCTTCCGGCACGAAGTCATCCCCAGCCCGTCCCTGGCCCCCGACGAGGTGCTGGTCTACGTCATGGCCGCCGGCATCAACTACAACAACGTCTGGGCGGCACTGGGCCAACCCCTCGACGTGGTGGCCGAGCGGCAGCGGAAGGGTGAGCCCGAGGACTTCCACGCCGGGGGGAGCGACTGCTCGGGGATCGTGTGGCAGGTGGGTGAGGCGGTGACCACGGTGCAGCCCGGAGACGAGGTGGTGGTGCACGGCGCCTCCTGGTCGGCCGACGACCCCTGGGTGGCGGGGGGCGGCGACCCGGTGCTGTCCGAGACCACCCGCGTCTGGGGCTATCAGACCAACCACGGGGGGTTCTGCCAGTTCGCCCGGGCGCAGGCGCATCAATGCCTCCCCAAGCCGGAGCGACTCACGTGGGAGGAAGCCGGCTGCTTCCTGATGACGGCCGGCACCGCCTACCGGATGCTGCTGGGGTGGCCGCCCCACGTGGTGCGCCCGGGCGACGCCGTGCTGGTGTGGGGGGCGGCCGGCGGCCTGGGCAGCATGGGCCTCCAGATTGCCGCCGCCATGGGGGCCCGGCCGGTGGCGGTGGTCTCCGACGAGTCCAAGCGGCAGTTCTGCCTGGACCACGGGGCGGTGGGGGTCATCGACCGCACCCGCTTCTCCCACTGGGGCTTGATGCCCGACACGGCGAGCCCGGCCTACGCCGATTGGGTGGCCGGCGCCCGGGCTTTCGGCAAGGGGGTCTGGGAGGCCCTGGGCGAGCGGGCCAACCCGTCCATCGTTCTCGAGCACCCGGGTGAGGGCACCCTGCCGACGTCGGCCTTCGTGGCCGCCACCGGCGGCATGGTGGTGATCTGCGCCGGGACCACGGGCTACAACGTGACCATGGACCTGCGCTACCACTGGATGCGCCAGAAGCGGTTCCAGGGTTCCCATCTCATGAACGACGCCCAGGCGGCCGCCGCCACCGCGATGGTCGCGGAGGAGAAGATCAGCCCGGCCTTGTCGAGGGTGTTCCCCTTCGACGGCATCCCCGAGGCGCATCAGTTGATGCGGGAGAACCGTCATCCGCCGGGCAACATGGCCGTGCTGGTCAACGCCCTGCGGCCGGGAGAGGGGGCGCGGTCGGCAGGCTGATCACCCTGCCCGCTGCCGTCGGGCCTCGGTACCATTCAGTCGATGCGCCGAGCCGCCGCCGGAGGAAGTGCCGGGGCTGCGACCGAGGGAGGGGCCGTCCGCCCCCGGGTCGTCCTGCTGCCCCGGCTCGACCCGGCCATCCTGGAGGTGGCCCACCGGTGGACTCCGGAGAGCCTCGACCTGGTGGTGGCCGATGCCGGCGCGGATCGGGAGGGTGCTGCCGCCGCCGTTGCCGGTGCGGAGTTCATCCTGGCCCTGGCTCCGGCCGTGACCCCCGCGGTGCTGGAGGCCGCCCGAGGCCGGGTACGGCTCCTGCAGTTGCTCAGCGCGGGTTACGACGAGATGGATATCTGCCTGGCCGGGGAGTACGGCATCCCGGTGGCCACCAACGGGGGGGCGAACGCCCCGTCGGTCGCGGAGCACATCATCCTGCTGATCCTGGCTTCCTTCCGGCACCTGGTCGACGTCTCCGCCCGGGTGCGCCGGGGCGCCTGGCAGTCGCCTTTCCAAACCAGCCGGGCCAGTTACGAGATCGCGGGCAAGACCGTCGGGCTCGTGGGGATGGGCAACATCGGGCGTGCTGTGGCGCGGCGGCTGCGCGGGTTCGAGGTGACGCTGCTGTACCACGATGTGCGGCCGCTGGCCGAGGCCGACGAGGTGGCGCTGGGCCTCACCTGGTCCGAGTTGCCCGACCTGCTCGCCCGCTCCGATGTCATCAGCCTGCACGTCCCCCTCACCGACGAAACCAGGGGCTTGATCGGCGAGTCCGAGTTGGCGCTCATGAAGCCCACCGCCCTGCTGGTGAACACGGCGCGCGGCGGCCTCGTCGACGAGGCCGCTCTGGCCCGGGCCCTGGCCGACGGGAGGATCCTGGGGGCCGCCCTGGATGTCCTGGCCCAGGAGCCGCCGCCTCCGGGTCACCCTCTGCTCGACCTGGACAACTGCCTCATCACCTCACACTGTGCCGGGCCGACCTTCGACAGCTGGCCGCGACGGTTCCGCAACGGGTTCGCCAACATCTCCCGGGTGCTGCAGGGACTCGAGCCGGAGTGGCTGGTCCGGTAGCCGGTTCCGGATCACGGCGGCGCCCCGGCAGCGGGGCCGGCCGGTGGTCTCCCGAGTCCCGCACGCGGGAAGGACGGCGCCGGGTTCGACATGCGGCGGGCCCCGGCCGGCTCCGGCTGGGGCCCGCCGCGGTGAAGGGCTCGCTAGAGCTCGCAGCCCGTTTCCGCCTCCGCGTCGCAGGTGTCGGTCCCGGCGCCGCCCTTGGCGGTGTCGTTGCCCGGGCCTCCGACGAGGAAGTCGTCGCCGGCGTTGCCTTCGAGGGTGTCGTCGCCGTCCTGGCCGAAGAGGCGGTCCTTGCCGCCGTAGCCGATCAGGCGGTCGTTCCCGTTCCCACCGAGGATCCGGTTGGGCCCGCCCGAGCCGGTGATGGTGTCGGCGAAGCCCGAACCCACAACGTTCTCGAGGTGGAGGAGGGTGTCGGTGCCGGCCCCGCCGGTCGCCTTCTGGGTGGACAGGTCGACCACTACGGCGCCTGCGGCCCCCGAGTAGTCCACGGTGTCGATGCCCATGCCGCCGTGTATCCAGTCGGCGCCGGGGCCGCCGACGAGGCGATCGTTGCCCGGCCCGCCGCAGATGGCGTCGTTCCCGCCCCGGCCGTTGATGAAGTCGTCGCCGGCGAGGCCGATGATGACGTCGGGGCCGCCGGTCCCCTGCAGGAAGTCGTTGCCCGGGGTGCCGACGATGGTGACGTTGAGGCCCCGGCAGCGGTACACGCCGAAATCGAGCCTCCAGCCGGTCAGTGTGCCGGTATCCCCCGAAGCGTTGTCGGTCACGGTCAGCCGCCAGGTGCCGGCAAGGGTCTCACCGTCGAAGGCGCTCAGCAGGTTCTCCGGGGTGAAGGTGCCGGAAATGGCCGGCGGCGGCGCGGTGCACTGGGTCTCCACCGGGGCGATGGCCTCGTCGTCGAGCACGGCGTCGATGTTGTCCCCGGCGCAACCAAACGTGCTGGCCGGTCTGCCGGGGCGGTCGATGATCACCACCGCGGTGCCGGTCTCGACGTGGGTGAGCGTCACCTGCAGGTCCCCGATCCAGGTGTGGGCGATCACCACGGCCACATCCAGGTCGGCGATCACCCCGGTATCCGATACCACGATGTCGTCGGATACCCCGGTCGGACTGTTGTCCGGGATCGGCAGCGTCGGGCCGCTGGACAACCAAGACACATAGAAGGGGGCCCCGGTCCGAGCGGAGGCTACGGCGGTCGCCATGCCGTCTCCTGCCGTCGTCGTGGACTCCACCTCCGGCTTGACGGTGGGCTCCGCCGCCCAGGAAGCGGCGGCGGCCGGTATCCCGACCAGGGTCACGACCACCGCAGTGGTCAGCAGTCGTCTCATGCGTCAGTTCCCTTCGTGGCGCGGTCCCCCATTGGGGGCAAGGCGGGCAATGTATGGGGGCCCGTGCTCCTAGGTGAACCGGTTTCTGCGATGGTGGGGGGCTCTCTCGGGAAGCGGAGACGGGCTCGATCGATGCCGCGGCCGGGGAGGGGACCCTCCGCATCGGCAGCGGGCCGCCGGGTCGACGGCCGCCGGGGCCGGTGCCGGGCAGGGAGAGCGGCGTCTCCTTCAGGGCCGCGCGGATGGGGCGAGCGGAGCGAGCGCCGTCCGCCGCACCTCCGCCCGAAGGCGCGGTTTCTTCGGGCGGAACGGACCAAACCGCGGGCGAAGCCCACCGCCTAGCCGCCGGCCCCCTCAGCCGCTCAACGGAGGGCCCGGGGAGGGTGCCCTGGATCGGGGCGGGGGTCCCGCTCTACCCCACGCCGAGGCGTTCGGCCTCGTCCGGCGCCTGCTGGCGGAGCAGGTCGAAGTTGGCGTACTGGCCGATGATGTTGAAGGAAGCGATCAGGTTGGCGGTGTCGATGTCCGAGGAGTAGTGGGCGTAGGCCTCCTGGTAGGCGTCGAGGGAGGCGGCGGGCAGGCGCCCCAGGGCGGCGACGATGGCCGCGTCCACCGCGGC
>VGBK01000031.1 GCA_016870535.1 Actinomycetota bacterium
CCCACCGCCACCACGTTGGCCGGCTCGTTGGGCTGCTCCCGATGCGGCGGCGGGGTCAGGTATGGGGTGTCGGTTTCGATCATGGTGCGGTCCGGCGGCGCCGCCGCCGCCGCCCGCCGGGTGGTGTCGCCCGTGGGGTAGGTGATGGGGCCGGCGAAGGAGAAGACGACCCCCAGCGCGGCGAAACGCTGCGTCCAGCGCGGTCCGCCCGTCCAGCAGTGGAGCACGCTGCGCCGGCCCGCCCCGGCCCGCGCGACCTCGTCGTACAACTCGGCGAAGGCGTCCCGGCAGTGCAGCACGATCGGCTTGTCCAGTTCCTCGGCCAGGGCGAACTGGGCGCGCAGCGCGGCCACCTGGTCCTCGGCCGGCGACAGATTGCGGTAGAAGTCCAGGCCGCATTCCCCCACCGCCGCCGCCCGGGCCGCCAGGGCGGCGATCCGGTCTCCCTCCTCGGGCCAACGGGAAGCGTCGTGGGGGTGAAGGCCGGCGGCAGCGAACACCACCCCCGGGTGCGCCTCGGCCAGCGCCAGGGCCTGCGCGGACCCGGCGGCATCGGTGCCGGGGCAGACCAGCCAGGCCACCCCGGCGGCGGCGGCGCGGGCCAGCAACTCCTCGGGGCCCCGCGGGGCGAGGTGCAGGTGGCAGTGGCTGTCTACCCAGATGGTCACGCGGAGAGGCGGGGGAACAGCGGCGGGCCTTTGCGCACCGGCAGGCCGCCCGGGTAGCCGCCCCAGGCGGCGGCGGCGGGCAGGCGCTGCTCTTCTGGGGCCCCGGCCAGCCCCAGGCGGCTCCACACCTCGGCGGCGGCCCCGGGCACCGCCGGGGACGCCAGCAGGGCCACCAGGCGGAGCACTTCGAGGGCGTCGCCGAGCACCGCCTCCACCTGCCGGCCCGGCTCCATCTTCCAGGGCTCGTTGGCTTCGAGATAGGCGTTGGCCTCGCGGATGAGCCGCCAGGCGGCTTCCAGGGCCTCCGAAGGCGCCACCCGCCCCCACGCGGCCGCCGCCTCCTCATAGGCCCGGGCGGCCGCCTCGGCCAGCGGGCTGCGGGGCGAAGGGGCCGGTCCCATCCCGCCGCACTTCGACGCCACCACCGCGGCCACGCGCGCCATGAGGTTCCCCAGGTTGTTGGCCAGGTCGGCGTTGTAGCGGGCCACCATGCCCTCGAAGGTGAACTCGCCGTCGGGACCGAAGCGCTGGTCGGCGAGGAAGTGATAGCGGAAGCCGTCGACCCCGAAGGTCTCGACCAGGGAAGCGGGGGCGATCTGGTTGAGGCGGGTCTTGGACATCTTCTCCCCGCCCACCAGCAGGAAGCCGTGGACGTGAACCGCCTGCGGGGGCTCCAGCCCGGCGGAGAGCAGCATGGCCGGCCAGTAGACGCAGTGGAAACGCAGGATGTCCTTGCCGATGAGGTGCCGCGCCCCGGCCCAGCGGACGGGGAAGGCCGGGTCGCCACTGCCGTAGCCGGCGGCGGTCAGGTAGTTGGTCAGGGCATCGAACCACACATAGGTCACGTGGCGCTGGTCCCAGGGCAACGGGATGCCCCAGTCGATGGAGGTACGGCTTATGGAGAAATCCTTGAGCCCCTGGCGGATGAACCCGACCGCCTCGTTGCGCCGAATCTCGGGCTGCACGAAGCCGGGATGGGCCTCGTACCAGTCGAGCAGGGCCTGCTCGTAGCGACTGAGACGGAAGAAGTAGTTCTCCTCCTCCATGCGGATCACCTGGCGGCCTTGACGCTCGAGTTCGGGCGCCTCGTCGGCGGTGACGTAGGCCTCGTCGGCCACCGAGTAGAGGCCCTCGTAGCGGCCCAACTCGATGTCGCCCCGGTCGTAGCAGGCCTGCAGCAACCGCTGCACCGCCCGGTGATGGCGGGGCTCGGTGGTGCGGATGAAATCGTCGTGGCTGATCCCCAGCCCCCGCCAGGCCTCCACGAAACGCACCGCGAACCGGTCGGCCTGCTCCTGGGGGGTGATGCCGTTGGCCGCGGCGGCCCGCTGCACCTTGAGGCCGTGCTCGTCGGTCCCGGTCAGGAAGAGAGTCTCCTCGCCGAGGAGGCGGTGCCAGCGAGCCAGGGCGTCGGCGGTGAGCGTCGTGTAGGCGTGCCCGATGTGGGGCTCGTCGTTCACGTAGTAGATGGGAGTGGTGACGTAGAACATCGACGGGCGCTCAAGGGTAGCGCCGCCCCCGAGGGGCCCCGGCTTGGCAACAACCGGCAGGCAGCGGCCGGCCGGGTTATGCTGCCCGCTGCGGCCGCACCGGGCACCGTCGGCCCCGGCCGCTCCGGCTACCTCTGGAGGTTGTGGAGACATGAACACCGGGATCATCCGCAAGATCGACGACCTGGGCCGCGTAGTCATCCCCGCCGAGATGCGCCATGTGCTGGGGGTGAAGGAAGGCGACCAACTGGAGATCACCCTGGAGGGCGACCACATCTCCATCCGGCCCCGCCTCCCCCGCCTCGTCGCCCAGTTCACCATCGACAAGAAGAAGCGCGTCGCCCTCTCCGACGAGACCGTGGTCCTGGAACCCGGGGAATACATCATCGAGCGCATCGGGCGGCGGCGCTAGCCGGGATCAGGGGCGTCGCCGCGGGGAGTGACCGCCGCGTAGAGGGCGCGGCGCGGCGCCCCCGTCTCGTCGGCCGCCTTCCGGCAGGCATCCGGCCGGCTCATGCCCTGAGCCATCAGCTCTCGCACCCGGGCCGCCGCCGCTTCGAGGTCGGGGATCCCCTCCGGGGCCCCGGCCACCACCAGCGTCACCTCGCCGCGAGCGGGGCTCTCCGCCCAGTGGCTCGCCGCCTCGCCCAGAGTCCCCCGCCAGATCTCCTCGTGCACCTTGGTGAGCTCGCGACACACCGCACACCGGCGTCCCTCGCCCAGCGAGGCCGCCAGGACCGCGAGGTCCTCGGCCAGGCGGCCGGGAGCGCAGAAGAAGACCAGGGTGCGCGGCTCGGCCGCCAGGGCACGCCGCCGTTGCTCGCGGCGCGCCCCCCGGCGCGGCAGGAAGCCTTCGAAGGTGAAGCGGTCGGCGGGCAGGCCCGACACCGCCAGGGCCAGGGTCACCGCGCTCGGCCCGGGCACCCCGGTGACCGCCGCCCCCGCCTCCACCGCCGCCCGCACCGCGCTGAGGCCCGGGTCTGAGATGGTGGGAACGCCGGCGTCGGTGAGCAGGGCCACCGTCTCCCCCGCGGCGAGGCGCCGCCCCAGTTCGACGGAGCGCTCGGCCTCGTTGCCGGCGAAGTAGGAGCGCAGCGGCCGGGAGACCCCCAGGTGAGCGAGGAGGATGCGGGCGCGGCGGGTGTCCTCGGCGTAGACGACCGCGGCGGAGCGCAGCGCCTCGGCCAGGCGGGGCGGCGCGTCGCCGAGGTTCCCGATAGGGGAGGCGCACAGGATCAGGGTCCCCGACATCAGGGGCGAGGATAGGTCAGGGGACCAGGTCGAAGGCGGCGCAACGGGCCGGGCGCACCGCGGCGAAGTGCCGCCGGTCGAAGGTGGCCGGCGACCGGATGTCGAGACGCTCGGCGGCGGCCACCAGCAGGGCGGCTATCGGCTCACCACAGTGCTGAGGATCTCTCCGATGCGCTCCGAGATGTCGGTTCGGCCGCTGCGGCCGGCACCTACCGCCCCAAGCCGGCGTCCCCCGCCTCCCAGGTGCCCGGCAATGGCCTCCCGGGTGATCTCGGAGATGGTGACGGCGCGGCGGGCCGCCTCGTGGCGCAGGCGGGCGTCGAGGTCGTCGGGGAGCTTGACCGTGGTCCGCTTCACGTATGCCGGCACATCCGGTCACCAGTACGACGGGAAGGCGGCGCCAGCACCGCCAGCAGCATCCCCGGAGAGGGCGGCGGAACGGACTCCGGAACCTCGGCGATCCAACGCGCCCCCAGATCGACGAACAACCCGCCCGGACGCAGCCGCGCCGTTCGGCGCACCCGCCCGGAACCGTCCAGGGAGATCACCAGCAGCGGTTGGGCCATGCCCCACCCGTGAACCGAGCGGGCCGCGAGCAGCAGCCCCCATCCCCGGGAGCGGGGGCGCAGGCCCCGCCGGCGCTGTCGCCGGGTGCGGGCCACCCGCAGCGGCCCCGAACGCCATCGGGCGCCGGCCAGTTCTACGACTTCGGCATCACCCCGCAAGGCTGGTACCCTCCTCCGGTCATGGCCAAGGCAAAACGCCGCAAGCGGGCAGCCCGCAGGAGCAAGGCCAACCACGGGCGTCGTCCCAACGCCGGCCGCGGCTAGCCGGCCGGCGCGGCGCGCCCTCCCGGCCTCCCCAACGTCACCGTAGGAGGTTGGCTGGCGCCCGGGAAGCCCCACGCGGCTCGGGGGCCGCCGCGGCGACCCCCGAGATCACAGGCTTCGGCGCGTTACGCCGGCGGCGGAGGGGGAGGCGGCGGCGGGGCCTCGGCGCCCGCCGGCTTGGCCTGGGGCAGCTTCAGCCCGGAGTCCAGGAAGGCCCCGAAGGTCATGGCGGCCGCGGCGAGCATGCCCAGGATGGTCCCGAGGAAGACGCTGTTCGCCTCGGTGGCCAGGCGCACCAGGATCAGGACGAAGCTCGTCAGGGTGAACAGCAGCACCAGATACTCGGGCTTGAACTGCCACGCGCCCAGCTTCCCCGAGGCCTTCAGGTACACCAGGACGGCGGCGGCGATGCCGAAGAGCGACCCGCCCCAGGCGTAGAAGCCGGCCCCGAAGCCGTCCGCCTGAGCCAGGCCGACATCGACGAACCCGCCCGCCCGATACCAGGGGATGAAGAGGAGGTTGACCACCAGGAACCAGCCGCCGTAGTAGACGATCCGCTGGCCGGTGCTGAGCATGGCCTTGTCCATGAGCGCTCCCGTCGTTAGCCGGAGGGACCGGCGCCATTCTGGCAGGCTCGGGGCCGAAGGGTGGACGCGGCTCGGGGGCCGCAGTCGCGGCCCCCGAGGATCCCCGTTCTGGGCGGCTACGCCGGGGGTGGCGGCGGGTTGCGGCTACCGCCCAGTGACTTGAAGTCGGCGAAGCCCAGGCCCTCCTCCTTCATGGCCAGGAAGGTGCCGAACGCCAGGATCGCCGAGACGACCAGGCCGATCCAAAGGCCGATGAACATGAAGTTGGTCTCGGTGACCAGCCTCAGGAAGATGAAGAAGAACCCCAGGACGCCCAGGGTGAAGGCGATGTGCTCCGCCTTCAGCGGTCCGGCGTTGATCTTCATGTTGGCGAAGGCCTTCAGGGCGATGATCACTGCGGCGGCGATGGCCAGGAACGACCCGAACCAGGCCAGGAAGGTGTCGAAGGCATTCAGGTTGTAGCTGCCCACCACCCAGTCAACCCGGTACCACGGCAGGAACAGGTTGATGATGAGCAGAATGCCCGACCCCAGGACGATCTTCTGCCCGTTGTTGATCTTGCTCAGATCCATGCTCGCCTTCCTCGTCGCTCGACCGGCTCCGGCCATTCTGGCAGGAAGCGGCGCGCCATGCGCAACCCGGCGCCGCCGGACGCTCGCTCAGCCCGGAGAGGGAAGCCGCAGCGCTCCCACCAGCGCCCGGCCGACGCCGGGTTCACCGGCCACGATCGCCAGCACCCGGTTGCCGACCCGCTGCACAAAGGCGAAGTCCGACCCCTCCAGCAGAGTCGATCCGGCGGCCTCGTCGGTCACCGGGGCGCCCACCGCCATCCGGCTGCGCAGCGAGGGGACCAGGGCGGCGGCCAGTTCTTCGGCATCCCGCGGGGTGTCCCCTTCGTAGAGGTAGGCGAAGGCCACCTCGGTTCCGTTCCAGTGGAGGCGGTAGGCATCGCCTCCCCAGCCGGCGGCGGCAACGGTGGCGTCCCCGTCGCCCACCCCGCCGAGCAGGTAGAGCATCAGGTTCCACTCGCCGAAACCGCCCTCCTCGTGTATCTGGTAACCCTCCAGTGCGGTGGCGGGCAGGGCCACCGGCCGCGCCGGCTCCCGGCTGAGGTAGGCGATGGGATGCATGATCTGCTCCACCGTGGTGGGAAGGAGCAGGTAGGCCTGGTCGACGGCAGCGATGCCCCCGTCCTCCACGAGGTGCTCCACGAAGCGGAAGCCCCATTCGTAGGGGAAGGTGAGGTCCTCCGCGAACCAGTCGGGCAGCGAGTCGAGCACCGAGGTGTCGGCCTCGAACGACTCCAGCAGGGCCTGAACCTGCTCGTCCGCAGTGAGGCCCTGCAGGAACACCATCTGAAAGTAGGTGGCATCTCCCTCGGCCAGGGCTTGCAGGGCGGCCGCCTCGTGGTAGCGCCCCGTCTCCACCAGTTCGTCCAGCGTGGCGCTCATGCCGAAGTGCTGGTCGGCGAGGGCGTGCACCAGTTCGTGAACCACGATGGTGCGGCCGAGGGGGGTGAGGTCGCCGCCGCTCGCCACCACCAGTTCCCCGGTGTCGCCGTCGTAGTAGCCGACCACCTGCTCGGCGTAGAGGTCTTCGATCGCGGCCGCCAGATCCACTTCGCCGGGGAGCATGCCGAGGAGCCGGGTGAAGGCCTGCTCGACCGCCACGTCCTCGGGATCGAGTTCCTCTTGCAGGTTGGCCCGGACCCGGGCGGCCATCTCCTCGGGAGACACCAGAGTGACCTCCACCGGGGTGAGGAAACGGCGTCCTCGCAGTGCCTCGGTCGCGACGATGAGGCGATCGATCTCGCCCGCCAACCCCCCGGCCTCTCCCCCCGCCAGGCTGGTCGAGGTGGTGGGGCTGGTGGTGGTCGCGGCGCTGGTGGAGGTGGCCTCCACCGTGGTGGTGGGCCCGGCGGTGGTGGTGGGCCCGGTGGTGGTGGTGGTGGCGGCCGACGTGGTCGGCCACTCCACCGCCTCGCCGCACCCGGCGGCGACCAGGGCGAGCAGAACGAGGCCGACCAGAGCACGCTTCACCAAGCACCGATCCCAGTCGAGTTGCGCCCGTAGGGTACCCCGCCCCAGGTCGAACCCACCGACCGCGTCCTGCTCAGCGGTGCCAGGCGGCCCAATACGAGCCGAGGCGGGCGAGGAAGGCCGGCGGCGCCTCGGCGTAGACCCGGTCTCCCAGGGGCCGCGCCGCCCGTCGCAGTCGGTCCCGCTCCTCGGCCACCAGGGCGGCCAGCAGGCGTCGCTCCCCCTCATCGGGCACCAGGCTCGGGTCGGCGGCGGCGTACTCCCCCAGCACGGCGCAATCGTGTTCCTCACCGAGGGTCTCGGCCAGACGGTCGGCCGCCCCGGCCAGGGAGCCGAGACCCTCCGGCCAGGCCGGCTGCAGGGCCTCTATCTGATAGCGGAGGTACTTGGCGGACTTGCGCCAGCGATGGAAGGCGGCCTCGGTCCCGAGTTCGTAGGCCCCCCGCATCCGCGCTCGGCCCTGCCGGTAGGTGCGGCGCAGCCCGGGGGCGATGCCCCCGAACTCGCCGGGGACGGCCCCCGGGCCGGGTCCCGCCGGAGACCAGGAGGCGAAGCGCCGCCGGCAGGTGCGCAGGGTGGTGAGGGTGTCGATGATCTCGTCGGGGGTGGCGGCAGCCTCGCCGGCCACCTCCCGGCGCTCGGCCTGGAGGCGCTCCCGAAGGCCGTCGAAGGTGCCGGGGGGGAGCGCGCCCTCGCTCTGCTCCAAGAGCCTCTCCAGGGTCAAGAGACGCACGGTGCGGTCGCGGGCGGTGGCGATCTTCCGGGCGGCGTCTCGCAGCACGGCGTTCTCGTTGCGGAAGGCCTGCTCCCCCACGGGGTCCCGGGTGAGGCGGATCAGGGCCCGCACCCGTTTCATGGCCTTGCGGGCGGTGTGGATGCCGGACTCACGACCCTCGTCGGGGTGCGCCAGGGCGCTGGAGGCCCGGTCGAGGTAGTCCAGGCAGATGCGCCGGATGCCCGCTCCCGGGGCCTCCTCCCGGAGCAAGGCGGGCCCGGCCGGGCGGGCGGACGTGTCTCGGGCGGGGCTGCCGGGGGCGTCGATCACGGTGGAGCCAGCGTAGCCCGGACGGCGCCGGTGCTCCCCGGCATCCCGGGACGCGCCGGGGCGCCCTGCAGGGCGCCCCGGTAGTCGTCAAGTCCCGGCCTGGGGCCGGGCGTCATCTGGTCAGCCGGTGAAGCACTGCATGACGACCGCCATGAGCGCCTCGCTGTTTGAGGGATCCTCACCGCGGATCTGCGCCAGGAACAGGCCCTTCAGCAGGTCCTTGTTCAGCTTGTCGCCGACGCAGTTGGCCACGTTGTCGGGCAGGCCGGCGCCGGCCATCTGCTCCTTGATGATCTTCTTGAAGTCGACGCAGTCCAGAGCCAGGTCGGCCACCTTCTCCTGCTCGGCGGCCGTCATGTTCTCAAAGCCCGCTTCCACACCGGCGCCGGTGTCGAGCTCGTTGATGCGGGCCACCCCGAAGGCACCCACGATCCCGTCGGCGAAGCAGGAAGCGGTCTTGTCGTCGGTGAAGGGGTTGTCGCCGCCGCCGTCGGCGAGCAGTTCCGCCTTGATCTCGTCGGCCTTGGCCTTCGCCTCGCCGCTCAGCCCGCCGCCGCCCCCGCCGCAGGCAGCCACGATCACGGCCAGGACGGCAACCAGCAGACCCAGTCGCTTCAGCACGTTCATTCCTCCCTGATAGGTCGGACCGTCGGATCCCAGGCTACACCCCCCGGGCTCCCAGCCGGAAGGGCGCTCGGCCGCCGACGCCGACCGGGCGCCGTAGCATCGCGGACGGCAGGGGGTGGTCGCGGGAAGGAGCCGGCCATGCAGGCCATGATCCGCAAGGAGTTCCGCCAACTGCGCCGCGACCGGCGCACCCTCGCCCTGATGATCGTGGTGCCCCTGCTGCTGCTGGTGGTGTTCGGCTACGTGGCCCGCTTCGACGTCAAGGAGATCCCCACCGCAGTGGTGGGCGTCCAGGCAGAGGCGGTGGCCGCCCTCCTCCCCGAGACCTTCGACGTGAGGATCGTCGACCGGGCCGGGTCCCGCGCCACCGCCGAGGACCTGCTGCGTCGCTCCCGGGCGATCATCGGGGTGGTGGCCGAGCCCCCCCTCACCATCCTGGTCGACGGGAGCGAGATGTTCGCCGCCCAGTCCGCCCTGCGCCGCACCGGCAGCGCTCTGCCCTTCGGCGAGCCGCAGGTGGAGATCCTCTTCAACCCCGACCTGTCGACCGCGGCCATCATGGTGCCGGCCCTCATCGGCATGGTGCTCACCGCGGTGGGCACGGTGATCACCAGCCTCGGCGTGGTGCGCGAGCGCCAGGAGGGCACCCTGGAGCAGTTGGCGGTGATGCCTCTGCGGCCCCGCGATGTGATCGTGGGGAAGATCGCCCCCTACTTCCTGGTGGGGGTGATCGACATGGCGGTGATCACCGCCGCCGGCCTGCTCCTCTTCGACGTGCCTTTCCGCGGCTCGTGGCTCGTCTTCATCGCCGGCGCCGTCCTGTTCCTGCTCGCCGTCCTCGGGATGGGGGTGCTCATCTCCACCCTGTCGCAGACCCAGGGAGAGGCCATCCAACTGGCCATCATGACCATGCTCCCCCAGGTGATGCTCTCCGGGATGATCTTCCCCCTGACCTCGATGCCCTGGGGGGTGCGCTGGATCTCGTACCTGCTCCCCCTCACCTATTTCATCCAGATCGTGCGGGGGGTCTTCCTGAAGGCGACCCCCATCGACGCCCTCGGGATCCCCTTCCTGGCGCTGGCGCTGCTCGCGGCGGTGGTGCTGAGCCTGGCCATCCTGCGTTTCCGCCGCGACCTGGCCCCCTCCGGACGGCGCGCCGCGGAGGCCCCCGGGGCGGCGGCCTGATGACCTGGGGCGTGGCCGGCCTGGCGGTTTGGTTCGGGGCCCGGTGCGCCCTGGAGGGGATCGACCTCGAAGTGCCGGAAGGGCAGATCACCGCGGTAGTGGGAGGGGACGGCGCCGGCAAGAGCACCCTGCTGCGGGTGATGGCCGGCCTGGTGCCGCCGTCGCGAGGAGCGGTGCGCCTCCCCGATCGGCGGCAACTCGGGTATCTGCCCACCCGGGCGGGGGGTTTCGGCGATCTGACGGTGGAGGAGAACCTGGAGTTCGTGGCCTCGGCCGCCCGGCTCCACCGGTCGACGCCCCGCGTCGACGAACTCCTGCAGCGGACCGGCCTGGCCTCCTTTCGCCGCCGCCTCGCCCGGGATCTCTCGGGGGGCATGCGGCAGAAACTGGGGGTGAGCCTGGCGTTGCTTCCCTCGCCCCGTCTCCTGGTCCTCGACGAGCCCACCACCGGCATCGACCCGGTGAGCCGCTCCGACCTATGGCGGCTCATCGCCGCCGCTGCCGCCCAGGGGACGGCAGTCCTCGCCTCCTCGGCCTATCTGGACGAGGCGGAGCGGGCGGCCTGGGTGCTGGTGCTCCACGAGGGCCGCACCCTGGTGGCCGGGCCGCCGGCCGAGGTGACCGGCACCCTGCCGGGAGCCGTGGTCGAGGTGGATGCCCCGGCGGACCCGGCCCGCGCCTGGCGGCGCGGCTCGCGGTGGCGCGAATGGCGCCCCGAGGGCGACCCGGCGGCGGTGGCCCCCGGACTGGAGGATGTGGTGATCGTGGCCTCGCTGGCCGCCGGAGCGGAGGGAGCGGGATGAGCCTGTTGGAGGCTCGCTCGCTGACCCGGCGCTTCGGCTCCTTCACCGCCGTGGACGGAGTGGACCTCACCGTGGACGGCGGGGAGATCGTCGGGGTGCTCGGAGCCAACGGGGCAGGGAAGACCACCCTGATGCGGATGATCCTGGGACTGCTCCGCCCCAGCAGCGGCACCGTGCTCCTCTTCGGCCGCCCTCCCTCGCGGGGGACCCGCCGGAGCATCGGCTACGTGCCCCAGGGGATGGGCCTCTATCGCGACCTGACGGCGGCGGAGAACCTGGCCTTCGCCGCGGCGGCCTTCGGAGTCCCCGCCGGGCCGCCCCCGCCCGGCACGGAGACGGGCCTCGTCGGCCGGATGCCGCTGGGCCCGCAGCGGCGCCTCGCCTTCGCCGTCGCCCGGCAGCACCACCCCCGCCTGCTGGTGCTCGACGAGCCGACCTCGGGGGTAGCCCCCCTCACCCGAGTCCGACTCTGGGACCAGATACGGGAGCAGGCCGCCGCGGGGGCGGCGATCCTGGTCACCACCCACTACATGGACGAGGCCCGCCAGGCCGACCGCCTGGTGCTGCTGGCGGGCGGGCGGGTGGTGGGAGAAGGCCGCGAGCAGGACATCGTGGGTGAGGCCACCGCCGTGGTGGTGCACACCGGCGACTGGAGCGGGGCCTTCGCCGCTCTCGAGGCGGCCGGCCTGGCCGCCTCCCTGGCCGGCCGCGAGGTGCGCCTGCCCGGAGCCGGCCCGGACGAGGTGCGCCGGACGCTGGCCGCCGCCGGGGTGGCCGCCGACATCACCTCCGCACCGGCCACCCTGGAGGAGGCGATGGTGCTGGCGGGAGCGGGGGCCGGGCCCGGCGCCGCCGCAGTGGGGGGGGTGCCGGGCGCCCGGTAATCTCGAAGCCGCATGCCACGCCAGTTGCTCAAGTACGTCCTCGGCCGCCGCGACTTCGGGGCCGAGGTCTCCGTCGCCGGATGGGTGCGCACCCGGCGCGACTCCAAGTCCGGCTTCTCGTTCCTGGAACTGAACGACGGCTCCACCCTGGCTTCGCTGCAGGTGATCGCCGACGGAGGGCTACCCAACTACCGCGATGAGGTTCTGCGGCTGACCACCGGGGCGGCGATCGCCGTGACCGGCGAGCTGGTGGAGTCGCCGGGCTCGGGCCAGCCGGTGGAACTGCGCGCCCGGTCGGTGACGGTGCACGGCTACGCCGACCCCGAGGCCTACCCCATCCAGAAGAAGCAGATCACCTACGAGCGGCTGCGGGAGATCGCCCACCTGCGGCCCCGCACCAACACTTTTGGGGCTGTAGCCCGGGTGCGCCACGCCCTGGCCTATGCCACCCACCGCTTCTTCCACGAGCGCGACTTCCTGTACCTCCACGCCCCGATCATCACCGCCAGCGATGCCGAGGGAGCCGGCCAGATGTTCCGGGTCACCACCTTCGACCCGGCGGCCCCGCCCCGGGACGAGGCCGGCGGCGTCGACTGGGGGGAGGACTTCTTCGGGCGCCCCGCCTTCCTCACCGTCAGCGGCCAACTGGAGGCGGAGACCTACGCCTGCGCCCTCGACCGGGTCTACACCTTCGGGCCCACCTTCCGGGCGGAGAACTCGAACACCCGCCGCCACCTGGCCGAGTTCTGGATGATCGAGCCCGAGATGGCCTTCGCCGACCTCGCCGACGACGCCGACCTGGCCGAGGACTACGTGCGCTGCCTGGCACGCTACGTGCTGGACCACTGCGGCGACGACCTGGCCTTCTTCGACCGGAGAGTGCAGCCCGGCCTGGTGGCCATGCTCGAAGGGGTGGCGGAGAGCGCCTTTCAGCGCATCACCTACACCGAGGCGATCGACATCCTGGAGAAGGCGGAGACCCCCTTCGAGTTCCCGGTCTCCTGGGGCAGTGAACTGCAGTCCGAGCACGAACGCCACCTCACCGAGGTGGTCTTCGGCCGTCCGGTGATCGTCACCGACTTCCCCTTCGAAATCAAGGCCTTCTACATGCGCCGCAACGACGACGGGCGCACCGTGGCGGCCATGGATGTGCTGGTCCCCGGCATCGGCGAGATCGTGGGGGGCAGCCAGCGCGAGGAACGCCTCGACGTCCTCATGGACAACGCCCGGCGCAAGGGCCTCGACCTCGACCTCTACTGGTGGTACGCCGACCTGCGCCGCTTCGGTACCGTGCCCCACGCCGGCTTCGGCCTCGGGTTCGAGCGCCTGGTGCAGTTCTGCACCGGGATGCAGAACATCCGCGACGTCATCCCCTACCCGCGCACCCCCCGGAACGCCGAGTTCTGAGGGTGTCGCCGCCGAGAAACGGGCGGGCCTCCACCTGACGAGGTCCGGCGACGCCCAGAACCTGGTTCAGGGGCGTCGCGATGGCGATCCGTACGGAGGCAGTGCCTTGGTGTGCTCGTAGGGTGCGCTGTCGGTAGGTGTGGCGAACAGTGTCCCCTGGCTCTGTCGCCGCCGTCGTGCTTCCTCGGCCATCTCGGGAAACTCCGCTGCGAACTTGGCGTACGTTTCGCCCATGATCTTGTGCCCAGCCGAGTTGTCGGTGGCGAAGACCATCGAATACAGCGGGCGCTTGGAGTTTCTCACGGCGAACGCGTGGGTCCAGGTGTATCCGAGTTCGTGCTCAAGGCGCCAACGCATCAAGTTGACGTACTCGAACCTGGCTTCGTCGGGTTCCAGGCACCCCTCGACTCGCGCCCTGTAGATGCGCTGCCACTCGTCGGTGCCGAAGACGCGGGTGATCCGATCCGACACCTCGGGTCGGGGGTCGCCGGTCCGGGGAAGCAGACGGGTCATCATGCCTTCGGGGAAGAGCATCCACAGCTCGACCTTGTACTTGCTCACACCCCGCTTGAAGCCGGCGAGCGTCTCCAGGGTCGTCCACCAGCAGTCGGGCCCATTGGGGTCGATGAACGCGAAGACCGGGGCTCTTGGGGACAGGTCGCCCGCGCCGAGCACCTCCCCGACCGTGGTGTTCGAATCGCCGGGTGTCACCGTGAAGGCACGGTCGGGGAACTGCGCCCGGAGCGCAACCTCTAGTTCGGCGGCGCCCTCCAGTTCGAAGAACCTGAGATCGGTGAACGGCGGGCTGGTCTCCAGGGCGATCTGAGCGCTACTCGGAACGGGTTCACGGGTGTCACGGTCGAGGTTCTCGGGGCCACCAGCGAAGAGGTCCAGGTAAGTCGTCGTCGGAGCCTTCTTCGACGCTGCCACGGTGAACGCGTGGAGGTAGTCACGCAGCATGTCGAGCTTGCCCTGGGTCCACCATCCCCACAGCCGCTGTCCGCTCACCACGCCACCGAGGCTTGCGGCATCTCGTCGTGAATGCGGCCGGCCAGGAGTCTGCCGCCGGCCTTAGGGGTTCGCCCGCCCCACTGCTTGAAGAAGAATGGGACACCGGACTCCTCGCACCGGTCGCGGATCTCGGTCACCCACGACTCGGCGATGGGCCGCGCCTGAGGGCCGCTCTCCCCGCCGACGATGACCCAGCCGATCCCGGCGAGGTTCAACCCCGGCAGCGGCCCTAGGAGGGGCTCCAGGCTCAGGAACCGCACGGAGGCGGGGACCGAACGGAGATGATCTGCCCGGTACAGGTACCGGCAGGTCTCGATGCTGACGCCCAGCCAGACATTGGGCGGCCAAGCCAATGAGGGAGCCAGCGCTGAGAGCCGCCTGGAACGCTTGGTGAGGATCTGGTAGGTGTGCCGGGGGGTGTCGGCCATCACCTCGAACACCTGCTCGATGAACACCTCCGGTACCTCGGGGTGGAACAGGTCGCTCATCGAGTTGACGAAGACCGCCCGGGGCTTGGCCCACCGGCGGGGGAGGTCAAGGGTGTCGGGGTGCAGCGTCAGCCCGAATCCCGGGCCCGAGGTGCGCGGGTCGCCATCACGCTGGTACTTGGTGGACCCCATCGCCTGGAGCCGCTTGGCCAGGGTGAGGGCGTAGCAGTTGTCGCAACCGGGGGAGACCCGATCACACCCGGTGGTCGGGTTCCAGGTGGCCTCGGTCCACTCGATGCTGCTGCCGTTGCTCATGGTGCCCTGTGCCCCTTCCATGCGCAGACCCTACGGTGGGGGTGTGACTCGATACTCGATCGGCGGATCGGTCGCTCCCCGACTGCGGGGCACCGCACGGCCACTACCCGAGCCGGGCTCTGATGGCCGCCATCTGCCTTGTCACCTCTAGGGACGGTGCGTACGGACCCGGCATTGTCATCGTTGTCCACCCCCTGCATTCGAGTTCCGAACCGGCAGCGTCACGAGCCTTCGCGAACAAGGCACGGAGCCCCGGCCGGATCATCCCCGTCAGAGTGGTAGCCCGGTCAGCCCCGAACACGACGGTCTCGGTGGCCATCTATCCCACCTCGTAAACCTTCATCACTTCGTCGCCGTAGTGGTTGATGACTTTGACGGCGATCTTGCCGGTGGTCGGTTTGGGGAAGGGACGGCTCACCGTGCGGTAGAGGGTGGACCAGGCTTCCTCGTCGTCGAACCTGAAGTGGCGGGCAGGCGCGTCGAACGGCGAATTCGGGATCGGACTGTCGATGCGCCGCGCCATGCTGGGCCTTCCTGCCTAGGGGAGATCGTAGGCGAAGGGGGTCTGCCGGGACCGGCACCGGCTTTCGGCCATGCCCGGGTGTCAGTTTCGAGACGTTGGCGGAAATGGGGGGACTTGCACCTTCTCCGGCCGCCCTCCCCCACCGCAGCCGGCCACCCCGGACGCCACCACCCAACGCCGAGACAGAGAAGCAGAAGGCACGCCCCCGGCAACGCCACGCCGCCGCCGAGAAGGCGGCGACCCTGCCGGTCCCGAAGCAGTGGAGGTGAGGGGATTTGAACCCCTGGCTTCCTCCGTGCGAGGGAGGCGCTCTGCCGGGCTGAGCTACACCCCCGGGCGCGGGGGATTGTACCCGGAGCGGGCCGCCTCTACTCCCCCGCCAACTGCCGCCGCAGTCGCTCCTGAACCACGGTGTTGGTGAGGTCGGCCCGGCTGCGCTCCACCAGGGCCCGGGCCACGTCGGTGGTGCGGCGCAAGCCTCCCGTCATGCCGTCGGGGTAGTCGAGGTCGGCGAGCAGGTCGCAGATGGCGTTCATGCCTTCGAGGAGGCGCTCCCCCTCGGCGAGGTCGCCGGCGCGCAGCATGTCGAGCAACCGGCGCCGCATCTCCCCGACCGCTTCCCCGAGGCCGTTGAGGTAGGGGGCGGCATCCACCCCCAGGTCGGCCGGGAGGGGCAGCGGATCGGCGGCGAAGAGGGCGGCCGTGAGGCGCGCCTCGGCATATTCCTTGGCGGCGTCCCCCAGGAACCCGGCGTAGCGCACGTCGGGGTGATCGGCCAGCGCCCCCTGGGCCCGGCGGAGCAGGCCCTCCGCCTCATTCATGAGGGCGGCGGCCGCCTCTCCTTGATCGCGATGCAGGGATCGAATGGCGTTGGCCGAGAGGCGGATGATGCGGCGCGAGTCGTGATAGCCGGCCTCGCGCGCGGCGAACTTGTGATCGAGGCCGGGGCGGACGGCCTGTGCCAAAGGCTCCAGATCGGGCGGCATGATGCCTCCTAGTAGGTGACCGCGCCCGCCCGTTCGCTCGGGCCGGCGCCGGCGAAGCGGCTCTCCGCCTGGCGCCGCTTGATCTGGAGCAGCAAGGCGATGTAGGCGCCGAGCAGCACGTCGCAGATCAAGGTCACCGCCAGCAGGAAGACGGACCCGGTGAGCACCGCCCCCACCAGAGTCCCCACGGCTGCCAGCATCAGGACCACCAGGGCCAGCCGCCGGCGCCCCAGCACCTGCCGGCGGTGCAGGTCCGGCGCGATGCTGCCGGGGCTACCGGCCCACGATCGGTTCACGGCGGGCTTCCTCCTGCGACTCAAGAACGAGGGCAGCACGAACGCCGCCCAGACGCCCACCAGAAGGATGAAGAGGAGGATCTCCATGCTGGAATCTGGCGCGCTCCCGGGGCGGACCGTGTCAGCCTAGGCGGCCGGACCCACCCGCTCAACACGGGCGGGGCGGCGCCCGGCGAGCGTTCGCCCCGACGGACCGCCGGCGCCGCTCCGGTGATTCACCGATCTCCGGCCAATCCCTCGAGGAACTCCCGGTACCGCCCGCCCAGCCCCGGGTGCCACAGGGCGAGGGCAGTGGTCGCCTCGACGTACCCGGCCGGGTTGCCCACATCGAGGAGGTCCTCGTCGGCGACCCAGCCCAGGCAGCGTCCCGCCTCCCCGAGGCGGGCGATGGCGTCGGTCAGTTGGATCTCACCCCCGTACCCGGGGGCCAGACCTTCGAGGCAGGCGAACACCTCCGGAGTGAACAGGTAGCGCCCCACGAAGCCGAGCCGGGAGGGCGCCCGTTCCCGCCCCGGCTTCTCCACGGCCCCGGCCACCTCCACCACCCGGTCGGCCAGCGTGTCCCCCACCACGGCCACGCCGTAGCGATCGAGGTCCTCGTCGGCGAGGGGGCGGAGGCACACCACCGAACGCCCGTCCGAAGCCTCCGCCAACGCGGCCAGGTGGTCCCTGCCGGGCACCACCAGGTTGTCCCCCAGGAGGCAGAAGAAGGACCGGTTGTCCACCGCTTCCTTGGCCTGGAGCACCGCATGGCCCAGGCCCCGGGCCTGCTCCTGGATCACCCAGGTGAACCGGAGGCCCTCCAGGCCGGCGAGTTCGCCGAGGCCCTCCATGCCCTCGAAGTGGCTGTAGAGGAGGTCGTCCACCCCCGGACTGACCACCACGACGAACTCGGTGACCCCGGCACGCTTGCCCTCTTCGACGATCCACTGGATGACCGGCCGGTCCACCACCGGCAACAGCGCCTTGGGCACGCTGCGGGTGGCGGGCCGCATGCGGGTTCCTCTGCCCGCCGCCGGGATCACCGCCACCGTGACCTTCATCGCGGCGCCTCCTCGATGGTGTGCTCCCGCCCCTGCAGCAGGCGGCGGATGTTGGGGAGGTGGCGGTAGGCGATCAGGGCCACCGCCGCCCCGGCCAGCCCCAACGACCAGCCCCGGTGCCCCAGCAGGGCCAGGGTGGGCACCAGCCCCAGGGCGGCGACCAGCGAGCCGAGTGAGGCCTTGCGCGTCGCCGTCACCACCAGCACGAACACCCCCAGCAGGATGAGCAGGGCCCAGGGCTCCAGCCAGGCGACCATTCCCCCGGCGGCGGCCACCCCCTTCCCTCCCTTGAAGCGGTGCCAGATGGGGAAGCAATGGCCCGCCACCGCGGCCAGCCCGGCGGCGAAACCGAAGGCCGGCCCGCCGGCCCAGCTGCCCAGGGCGGCCGCCCCCACGCCCTTGGCCAGGTCGCCCAGCAGCACCAGGGCGGCCTGCTTGCGACCCAGGGCGCGCAGCACGTTGGTGGCCCCGGGGTTCCCGCTCCCCGTGCCGTAGATGTCGACGCCGAACAGGCGGGGGACGATCACCCCGAAGTCCACGCTGCCCAGCAGGTAGCCACCAACGACGGCGACCAGGTAGCCACCAACGACGGCGACGACGACCCAGGCATCCACGATGAGGATTCTAGGGATGGCCCCGAGCCGCTTCTGGGCCCGCGCCGAGGCTCTTCCCACCGGCGGCGCCGGCGGCTACCTTGAGCCGTGTACTGGCTGCCTCGCCCCCCCTACCTGCGCTGGGCGGCCGCCGCCCTCACCGTCCTGGGCGC
>VGBK01000032.1 GCA_016870535.1 Actinomycetota bacterium
CCTGCTCACCCTGGGTGATTCGGCGCCGGGTTCTCCCACCGTCTATCTGGTGGACGCGCCGCAGTGGTTCCACGCCGGTGAGGTGTACCCGGGCGATGAGGACCACCTGCGCTTCGCCGCCCTGGCGGCGGCCGTGCCGCCACTGTGCGACGCCCTGGGGTGGCTGCCCGATGTGGTGCACGCCAACGACTGGCACACCGGCCTGACGGCGCTCTACCTGGCCCTGGCCGGGGAGCCTTGGGCCGGGATCCCGGTGGTGTTCACCGTGCACAACCTGGGATACCAGGGGGTGTTCCCCGCCGCCGACCTGCCCCGCCTGGGCCTGGAGGCTGCCGCCGGCCGCTTCGACCCGGGCGACCTGGCCGGCGGCTGGCTCAACGCCCTGAAGACGGGCATCGCCACCGCCGATGCGGTGACCACGGTGAGCCCCTCCTTCGCCCGGGAGATGCTGACCCCGGAGCGGGGGATGGCCCTCGATGCCACCCTGCGAGCCCGCGGCGACCTGCCGGTGGGCATCCTCAACGGCATCGGGGAGGACTGGGACCCGGGGTCGGATCCCTACCTGCCGCACCAGTACGGCTTGGGCGACCTCGAGGGCAAGGCGGCGAACACCGCCGCGCTGCGCAAGCGCCTCGGCCTGCGGGACCGCCCCGGCGTGCCTCTCCTGGGGGTGATCTCGCGCCTCGACCGGCAGAAGGGGTTCGATCTGCTCCGGGAGACGATGCCTCCGCTCCTGGCGCGCAACCGGGTGCAGTTGGTCGCTCTCGGCACCGGCGACCCGGCCATCGAGTCGCTCTTCGCCGGCCTGGCCCGGCGCTTCCCCGCCGAGGCGGCCTACGTGGCCGCTTTCGATCCCGGCCTGGCGCACTTCATCGAAGCGGGAGCCGAGGTCTTCCTGATGCCCTCGGTGTTCGAGCCCTCGGGCCTCAACCAGATGTACAGCATGCGCTACGGGACCCCTCCGGTGGCGCACCGCACCGGGGGCCTGGTCGACTCGATCGAGCAGTGGGACGGGGAACACGGGACCGGGTTCCTCTTCGAACCCCACTCCGCCGAGGCCTTCGTGGGGGCGCTGGAGTACGCCCTGGGCGTGTACGAGGACCGGGAGGCCTGGCGGCGCCTGGTGAGCAACGGCATGAGCCGGGACTTCTCCTGGGGTGCCCGGGCCGAGGAGTACCGGGCGGTGTACCGGCGGGTGGCGGGGTAGGCGGGCCACCGCGGGGGCCTGCGGCCGGGCGGCTCTCGGGCGCCACCGCCACGCGCCACCGGGAGGGGCGGGTGCCCCTCCCGGTGATTCTCAACCGGTGCGTCTGGCTCGGGCCTAGTAGTCGATTCGGGCGTAGACGGTGATGGTCCCCGCCTCGCCGGCGCCGGCCAGTCCGACGGCCACCGTCTGCAAAGGGGCCACCGCGGCGGCTTCGTCCTCCTCCACGTCGAGGGCGGCGACGAGGGCGGCGATGTCGAGGTACATCAGGGGCAGGCTGCCCGGGAGCAGGCCTCCGATGGCCGCGGTGTAGCGGGCCGAGCCGGCCAGCTTGTCACCCCCCGCCAGCAGCGCGGCGGCGTGGCTCTGATGGGTCGTGATGACCATGTCGTTGCCGGCCATCCCGAACAGGGCGATGTCGGTGCTGCCGTCGGACAGGGCATACAGGGTGCCGCCCTCGTAGGGGCGCGGGGTGGCCGGGGTGCCGCCCAACTGGCCGATACCTCCGGCGAGCTTCTCCGCGGTGTTGGCCATGGCTCCCGGATCCTTGACTCCCATGACGGCCAGGAGGCCCAGGTTCACCCCGGCCTGCTCGGCCAGGCTGCCCTGGGTGGCGGGCAGCAGCGCCAGCCCCACCTCCCCGGTCAGTTGACGGACGAGATCCTGCTCGATGTCGATGCCGAGCATGGTGCCGATGAGGGTGAGGCTGTCCTCCAGGTTGGGCTGGCCGGGTTCGGCGGGCATCTGCGCCAGCAGTTGCTTGAGAGCGTCCCAGGCGCCGGCGACGTCGAAGGGCCCGATGCCCAGGTAGCCGAGGGCATCAGAGGGCAGGCGAGCCGGGAGAGGGCTCGCCGCCTGCTCCATGGCGGGCAGGGAGTCCCCGAGGCTGCCCAGCGCCACCAGATCGACGCGCACTCCCTCGGCCAGCATGGTGGCCGCCATGCCGAAGCCCCGCATCCCGGCCAAGGCCTGGGCCGGGTCGAGGCCGGAGGGCACCGGGAGTGGGCTGGCGCCGGAGAGCTCGCCGGCCAAGGACTCCAGCATCTGCTGCGGCAGATCCATGCCCATGTAGCCGGTCACATGCCGCCCGTTCGGCAGGGCGGCGACCACCTCGGCGAAGTTGGCATCCTGGGCCAGGGAAACCCCATCGGCGAGGTCGATGGCACGCGCCACCATGCCCTCGCCCATGCCGACCAGCAGGTAGTCCTGGGTCAAGGCGAAAGCGACCGGCTGCTCGCCGGGCCGGTCGGCCCGGTACACCGTGACGCCCTTGTAGTCGACGGGGGCGAAGGTGGCGCTCATGCAGCCCTCGGCCACGCCGATCAACTGCTGCAGGAAGGCCTCGGCGCCGGGCCGGTCGGCCACGGCTACCGCCACCAGGGCGTTCGGATCGGTGAAGTCCCCGGATTCGTCGACCTGCATGCCGAACAGGGCGACGGCGGCCTCATCACCCAGCCAGGCAGGCAGGCTCGCCGGGTCGAGGCCGAGGCCCCGGCCCAGGCATCCGAGCAGGTCCCGGGCCTCTCCGAGGCCTTCCACGGCCTGGCCGGCCCCCTCCCCGAGGTCCAGGCCCTCCCCGATGGCGGCGGGGTCGGCCGATCCGAAGGCAGTGACCAGGCGCATCAAGGCGGGCAGGGCGGTGAGGTCGAACCCGGCGTAGGCCTGAGCGCCGGCGGGAATCGCCTCCGCCGACCCTCCGGGGTTGCTCCCGTCGCCGGGAGTGGTGGTGCCTCCGGTGGTGCCGGTGATCCCGGTGGTGCCGGTGCCGCCGGGGACGGTGCCCGGGGTGGTGCCGCCGGGGCCGGTGGTGAAGACCGAGCTGTCGTTGCTGCAGCCGGCGGCGACCAGGAGCAGGACGGTCAGGAACAGGATGAGGCGGTGGCTCCAGGGCCGCCGCCCGGAAGTGAAGCGGGCCATGGTGTTGGTCCTCCGTGGCGGAGCGGTATGGCTGCAGGGTAGTCCCCGGCCGGGGAAGTCAGCGCAGGGCGGCCACCGGACCGGGGTGGTAGCGGAGGAAGAGGCGGGCACGGAGCCACTCGGCGCGGATGGGCCCTAGAGCCCGGCTGTCGACGCCGCCGCCCTCCGGGTTGTCGGCCAGCGCCCACACCTCTCCCCGGCCCAGAGCGACCCTTCCCATGTCCTCTCCGTCGCCGCCGACCACCCGGCGGACCATCTCGAACCCGGGCCTGAGGGGGTGGGCGAGCACCACCACGTCCCCCCGCCGCGCCCGCCATCCCCGGAGGCCGACCACCCGGTCGCCCGGATGCAGGGTGGGTTCCATGCTGGCGTCGACGACCTCGTAGGCGACCAGGCGGCGCACCAGGCCGGCGAGGGCGGTGGCGGCCAGGGCCAGGCCGAGGAAGATCACGATGCGGCGCACCCTGCCTCCTGCGAGCGACGGACGGAGTGTAGGGCGGGGCGGCGTCGCGGACGAGACAGGCCGCGCGGTGAGCGGCGCGTCCCGGGGGGAGACGCGGCGGCCCGCTGGTGCCCCTTGGTCCTAGGGCGCGTGGCGCACCGGGTAGCCGAGGAGGGCGAAGTCGGCGGCGTACCGGGTGTTGACCAGGCCCAGCAACTCGGCGTCGTACCACTCCTCCAGGCGCAGCGGGGGGCCGGTGACGTTGTAGGCCTTGGCGATGGGCGCCAGGCGGGTGCGGCGGCAGACTTCGGCCCAACCCGCCTCGAAATCCTCCAAACGTCCCACCAGGTCAACCAGGGGCTGCCCGTGGTGGTAGAGGAAGCAGGTCTGGCTGCGGAAGTGCTTCTCCGCCCGTTCGTCCGGTATGGCCGCCACTGCCCGGACGAAGGCGGGGAAGTCCATCTGCAGCGAGAAGGCCCGGCCGTACACCCAGAAGACGGGGGAGATCCGCCTGCCCTGGCGCCGGGGGCGTTCGATCTTGTGGCGATAGCAGGAAACGAGTCGGGCGTACGGGTCGCGAACGAAGCCGAAGGAGAACCGGGGGGGCGCCAGGCCCGGCAGTTCCTCAGGTCTGACGAAGCGCACGTAATGCCAGAGGGCCGCCTTGGGCAGGTCGGTCTCGACCCGGGCGCGCAGGCCGTGCAACACCGCCATGCGGACGGTGCCCGACCCGGCCTTGGGCACCTGGACGGCCCGCACTTCCAGGTCGGGCACCTCGAGGACCTCGAGGCGCTGCAGCCGGGGCCACTTGAGGGCGGCCCGCCAGAAGGTGGAGGCGGCGGTCATGGGATTGGGGGAGATGGTAGAGGGGTGGGAGACGCGTGCTTTGGCCTGCCCGCTCGGCGGGGCTCGGGTCCGGCCCTTTCCCGCCTCCGCAGGGGAGACGTTCCCTAGTTGAGGTCCCGCCGCACCCACGGCGGGGCCAGGGCCACCGCGAGCACCACCACCCCGCCCGCCGCCAGGGCCGCCAGGCTGGAGAGCTCCCCCTGGATGGGGAAGCGCCCCATGACCCAGGAGGCGGCGGCCCACCCGGCCAGGCCGGCGGCCGCCGCCAGGGGCAGGTTGCGCAGCGAGGTGGCCGCCACGGGCCGGGCGTGCTGCCACCCCGTCCGCCGATACCACACCGCGGCCAGGGCCGCGGTGTAGAGGGTGATGGCCAGGCTCGAGGCGAGGGCCAAGCCGTCTACCCCCATGGCGTGCTGCAGGCCCCAGTAGATGGGCACCGCGGCCGCGGTGGCCAGGGTGCCCACCACCACCGGCACCCACATCTGCTCGCGGGCGTAGAAGCCCCGGGCCAGGATCTGCTGCAGCCCCCACATCGGTACGCCCAGAGCGAAGAAGACCACCGTGCCGGCGGTACGCAGAGTGTCGGCAGCCTCGAAGGAGCCGCGCTCGTAGAGGAGGCGCACCGCCGGCACCGAGAGCGCCATGAGCGCGGCGGCGGCGGCCAGGCTGAGCACCACGATGTACCGCAGGGCGCGGGTCACCGTCTCCGCCAACTGGTCCAGTTTCCCCTCAGCGGCGAGCCGGGCCAGGAAGGGGTAGGCCGCCACTCCGGCGGCCTGGGCGATCACCCCCACCGGCACCAGCATCACCTGGCGACCGAAGGTGAGCCACGACACCCCACCCTGGCCGACGAGGGAGCCGAAGGTGCGGCCCAACTGCTCGTCGAGGACCACCAGCGACTGGCCGAGCATCAGAGGGATGGCCAGGGCGAAGTAGCGGCGCACCGCGGGGTGGCGGCGCAGCGACCCGGTGGGCCACCTCAGCCCGCAGCGGCGCGCTCCCCAGGCCTGCAGCAGGAAGATGCCGGCGAACGAGCCGCCCAGCACCCCCCAGGCGAAACCGTCGGCGGTGGGCTGCTCCCGGCCGAGGGCGCCGGCCAGGCCCCCGAGGATGATCCCCAGGTTGTAGACGACCGGGCCCAGGGTGGCGATGACGAATCGCTCGCGGGCGAACTGCACCGCGGTGAACAACTGGCCGAGGATGAAGAAGATCTGCGCCGGCAAGATGATGCGGGTGAGTCGGGCGGCTTCGGCCACCTGGGCGTCGGTGAAGCCCGGCTCCACGGCGCGCAGCACCGGGGAGATGAAGGGCATGGCCGCCGCCAGCAGGACGACGGAGCCGATCAAGAGCGCCCGGGTGATCGCCCAGAAGGCCCGCCAGGCATCCTCCTCGTCGCCGGCGGCGAACCGGCGGGTGATGATGGGGATGAGGGTGATGGCCATGTAGGCCCCGGCCAGCAGGTAGTTGACGAAATCCGGGATCAGGAAGGCGACGAAGTAGGCGTCGCCGGTGGCCCCGGCGCCCAGCAGCCCGGCGAAGATCACCTGGCGGAGCAGGCCGAGAGCCCGCGAGAGCAGCGTGCCCCCGGCGACGATGAGGGCGGCGATGCCCATGCGCCGGTAGAGGCCGCGGGGCGCGGGGGCGGGGCCGGGATCGCTCACTGCGGGCAAGTTAGTGCCCGTCGGCCCCGGGGCGGCGGCTCCGGGCGCCCCGGGGCCGAGGCGGGGGAAGGGGCGGCGACCGTCGGGCGCGCCGCCGGCCAGTTCGGCGCGTCGGCGGCGGTGGCCCCGAAGCCGGTGTTGCCCGGGTTGTGGGCCGGCTCTAGTCTCATTGTGACATCCGACGGGCGCGCCGTCGGGAAACCGGGCCAGCTGGAGGGAAGATGAAGGAATTCCGGTCGTGGCGTGTCCCCGCGCTGCTGCTCGCCGCCGTCCTGGCTCTGGGCGCCTGCGGCGGCGGCCCCGAGCCGGCGAGTGGGGCGCTGGCCTTCACCGACGCCCTGGGGAGGACGGTGGAGTTCGACGAGTTGCCGCAGCGCCTGGTGGTGACCGGCCGCGGCTCCCCGATGGTGGTGGACGCCCTGTACCTGTTCCCCGTGGGCCGGGAGCGGCTGGTGGCGCTCGACGCCCGCACTCAGGACGTCGCCCCGTTCCTGCAGTTGCTCGACCCCGACTGGGAGGCCAAGGCTCGCCTGGACCGGGACGCCGGGGCCGAGCAGATCGCTCCGACGGCACCGGATCTGGTGATCGCCAAGAGCTCCATGGCGGAGACGCTGGGCGGTCCGCTCGAGGCGGTGGGCATCGCCGCCTTCTACGTCGACTTCGAGACCCCCGAGCACTACCGGCGCGACCTGACCGCCCTGGGCGAGTTGCTCGGCGACCCACAGCGGGCCGAGCAGGTGGTGGCCTACTACCAGGACCGTCTCGACCGCATCTCTTCGGCCACCGCCGGGCTGGATGAGGGGCAGCGCCCCTCGGTGCTGGTCCTGCAGCACAGCGAAGAAGGGGGGAGCATCGCCTTCAAGGTGGCGCCCGCCGTGTGGCTGCAGACCACCATGGTGGAACTCGCCGGCGGTGACCCGGTGTGGGTGGCCGAGGCCGGGGCCGGGGGCTGGACCGTGGTGGGGTTCGAGCAGATCGCCGCCTGGAATCCCGATCAGATCTTCGTCATCTCCTATGCGCGGGATGCGGAGGAGGTGGTGGAGGACCTGAGGGGCGACACCCGGTGGCGGGCGCTGGCCGCGGTGTCGTCGGGGAGCATCTACGCCTTCCCCGGCGACTTCGTCAGCTGGGACCAGCCCGACCCGCGCTGGATCCTGGGCCTCACCTGGCTGTTCACCAAGGTGCAGCCCGGCCTCGCCGGCGGCATCGACATCCGGGCAGAGGTGGCTGGGTTCTTCGGGGAGATGTACGGGATGGATCCCGGCCTGATCGAGGCGGAAGTGGTGCCGCGGCTGTACGGCAGCCTGCCCTAGGTGCGCCGCAATCCGGACCCGGCGCAACCCCCGTCCCTTTTCGGGGCGCTCTGGCCGCTGGGGGCGGCGCTGATCCTGGTGCTGGGGGTGTCGCTGTTCGTGGGGCGCTACCCCCGCCCGTTCTTCACCCCTCCGGGGCTGCTGTGGAGCGACGACCTGGCCGGGCAACTGGTGTGGTCGCTGCGCCTGCCCCGGGTGCTGACCGCGGCGCTGCTCGGCATGACGCTGGCCGGGGCGGGGACCGTGCTGCAGACCGTCTTCCGCAACCCGCTGGTGGAGCCGGGCTTTCTGGGGGTGTCCCAGGGGGCCGCCTTCGGTGCCGCCCTCAGCATCGTCGTCCTCGGGGCGAACCTGCCCCCGCTGGCGAGGGAGGCCATCGCCTCGGTGTTCGCTCTGGGCGGCCTGGCCCTTTCCTACGCCCTGGCACGCCGGCTGCGCTTCGGAGGCTGGGTGCTGCGCCTGGTCCTGGCCGGCATCGCGGTGTCGGCCCTGTTCTCCTCGGGGGTGGGCGTGCTCAAGTACCTCGCCGACCCCCTGACCCAGCTACCCGAACTGACCTTCTGGCTCCTCGGCGGGCTCTCGGCGCTCACCTGGTCGGGCCTGTTCTACCTGCTCCCCCTCGTCCTCCCCGGCCTGGCCTTGATGCTCCTGATGAGGTGGCGCCTGAACCTGTTGTCGCTGCACGACGAGACCTCGTTCTCGCTGGGGACCTCCCCGGGCCGCGAGCGGGCGCTGGTGCTGCTGGGGGCGGTGGTCGCCACGGCGGCGGTCACCGCGGTGAGCGGCATAGTGGCCTGGGTGGGCCTGGTGGTGCCTCATCTCGCCCGGCGGGCCTTCGGCGCCGACGCTCGGGTGGCCCTCCCCGCCGCCATGCTGATCGGGGGGATCTTCACCGCGCTCTGCGACGACCTGGCTCGCACCCTGCTGGCCGGGGAGATCCCCCTGGGCATCCTCACCTCGTTCCTGGGGGCGCTGGGCTTCGCCCTGCTCATGACGCGCACCCGGCTGCGGGTGACGGCATGACGGCTCCGGCGGCTCTCTCGTTGCGGGATCTCCGCTTCTCGTACGAGCCGGGCGGGCCCGAGGTGCTGCGGAGCCTGACGCTCGACATCCCGCCGGGGACGGCCACCGCGGTGCTTGGCCCCAACGGGTGCGGCAAGACCACCCTGCTGCACGTCGTGTTGGGATGGCTGGCGCCCCGGGGCGGGGAGGTCGTCGTCGCCGGGCGGCCGCAGGGCGAGATCTCGCCGCGTCGGCGCGGGCGCCTGGTGGCCCTGGTTCCCCAGACCGAACACGTCCCGTTCGACTTCTCCGTACTGGAGTATGTGCTCATGGGCCGGACGCCCCACTTGGGGGTGCTGGGCATGCCCGGGGCGCAGGATCACCGGATCGCCCTCGAGACGCTGGAGTCCCTGGGCCTGGACCACCTGAGCCGCCGACCGGTGCCGGAACTGAGCGGGGGCGAACGGCAGATGGTCACCCTGGCCCGGGCCCTGGCGCAGCGCACCCCGATACTCCTGCTGGACGAGCCCACCGCTCACCTCGATCTCAGCAACAAAGGGCGCCTGCTCTCGACGCTCCGCCGGCTGGCCGACGAGGGCACCACGGTGCTGTTCACCACCCACGACCCGGAGGCGGCGGCGCTGGCGGCTCGCTTCGTGGTGCTGATGCGAGGGGGAGAGGTGCTGGCCGCCGGGACGCAGGAGGAGGTGCTCGAGGCCGGCCGGCTCAGCCTGACCTACGGTGTGCCGGTGCGCGTGGTGGAGATCGCAGGCCGCCGGGTGGTGCTCCTCGACGAGGCCGCCGGATGACGGCGCGCCCCTACCCGGCGGCCCGCTGCATCGTCACCGGCGAGCGCGGGGCGGGGAAGACGGCGCTGTGCCGGGCGGTGGTGGCCGCCGCCCGGGACTGCGGCCCGGCCTTCGATCTGGCGGGGGTCCTCTCCCCGGCGGTGTTCGCCGGAGAGAGCAAGGTGGCCATCGATGTCGAGGACCTGCGCACCGGCGAGCGCCGGCGACTGGCCCGGCGCCGCTCTCCGGGGGAGGGCTGCCGGGAGGGGGAGGCCGCCACCCGGGAGTGGTGCTTCGATGGCGGCGCCTTGCGCTGGGGAGGGGAGGTGCTGGCGGCAGCGACCCCCTGCCGCCTGCTGGTCTTCGACGAGGCGGGGCCGCTGGAGTTCGAGCGGGGCGAGGGCTGGGTCGCCGGCCTGGAGGCGGTCGACGGCGGCCGGTTCGCCGCCGCCCTGGTGGTGGTGCGGCCTCACCTGGTGGCCGTGGCCCGCCGGCGCTGGCCCGGGGCCGAGGTGGTCGAAGTGGCCGACCCGGCGGCCGCCGCCGCCGCCGCCGCCGTGCTCGTGCCGCGCCTCGTTGGGGAGCCCGGCCTCAGGTGACGTCCCGGCGCCGGAGGAGCAGGGCCACCGCCGCCACTGCCGCCGCGGCGACCACGGCCACCTTGGCCAGCGCCCCGCCCGCACCCGGCCGCACGACGCCGAGCAGGTCCTCGATGCCGCCCCGCCCATAGGCGCTGAGGCCGATGCGCATCAGGGAGACCGAGGCCAGCGACGGGATGGCAGAGGTCATGCCGCTCTCCCAGACGAAGACGTAGACGAGGCCGAGCAGCACCGCCCGGGCGGTCAGGTAGCCCAGGGTGAGGAACACCGAGGTGTAGGCCAGCGAGGACAGGGCCACGGCGAGAAGGAGCGGCCCCAGGGCGCCCCACTCGTGGAAGCGGGCCCCCAGGAGGAGCCCCGCGGCGGCGGCGCCGATGGCGGCCACGCTGAGGGCGGCCAACCAGGCTCCCAGCAGCTTCGCCGCGGCGAGCATGGTGCGCGGAAGCGGGCGCAACAGGATGAAGGAGAGGGTGCCGTCGCGTCGCTCGTCTCCCAGGGCGCCGGCCCCCAACACCAGCGAGGCCACCGGGAGCACCACGAAGAACAGGATGGGCAGGGGCGCCTGGTGGAAGGCTCGCACGGCGCCGGCGGCGGTGCGCTCCTGAGCCAGCAGCACCGCCAGCACCCCGGCGGGGATCAGCCCCAGGGCCAACAGCAGGAGCAGGCGGCGTCCTCCCAGCTGCTGGCGCAGGGTGGTGGCCACCAGGGCGGCGAAGGCCCTCATCGGCCCCTCACCAGGTAGCGGAAGACGCTCTCGAGGGAGAGGTCCTCGGGTTCGAACAGCGAGAGGCGCAGGCCGAGAGAGCGGGCCAGGGGAGCTACCGCCCTGCCCAGGCCGGCGGGGTCGGCCGTCTCCACGGTGAGCCCCCGCCCCTGCACGGCCACGCTGGTCACCGCCGCGGAGCCGACCAGGGCGGCGGCGAGCCGGTGAGGGTCGTCGGTCTCCAGGCGCACCCGGAAGGGAATGTCCGTCATCGCCCGGCGGATGGCGGCGACGTCGCCGGCGGCGGCCAGTTTCCCGTCGACCATGGCCAGCACCCGGTCGGCCATGCGTTCCACCTCAGCCAGGATGTGGGAGGAGACCACCACGGTGCGGCCCTCGGCGCCCAGGCGGCGGAAGGCGGCGATGAGATGGGCCCGCTGCACCGGATCGGTGCCGTTGAGAGGCTCGTCGAGCACCAGTACGGGGGTGTCGAGCACCAGGGCGGCGGCCACTTTGGCCCGTTGGCGCATGCCCTTGCTGAACCCCGAGATGGGCCGGTCGGCGGCATCTTCGAGGGCGACGGCGGCGATGGCATGCTGCACCGCCCCGGTCCCAACGCCGGAGAGGGTGGCGGCATAGCGCACGAACTGGCGGGCCGTCTGGAAGCCGTAGACGGCGTCCTCCTCGGGCACCATCGCCAGGGAGCGGTACACCGCGGGGTTGCGCCGGGGGTCCCGGCCCAGGACGGCGACGGCGCCGTCGGAGGGGGAGAGCAGGCCCACGAGCATCCGCAGCAAGGTGGTCTTCCCTGCCCCGTTGGGGCCGAGCAGGCCGGTGACTCCGGCCCCGAAGGCACAGGTGAGGTCGGACACGGCCACCTTTTGCCCGAACCACTTCGAGACGGCGCGCACCTCGATGGTGGGCTGCGGCGCCCAGGCGGGGGAGGGGGAATCGGGGGCCGCGACCGCGCTCACGCCGGCCTCCGGTAACGGCGCACCAGCAGGTAGGCCGCGGTGAGGGCAACCAGGCCGATGACCAGCAGCGACACCCAGGGGCCGAAACCGGCCCGACCGTATTCGCCCCAACGCCCGGGGTTCCCCATGATCCAGTCCTTGACCACGGCCGGGTGCTGCCGCAGGTCGAAGAGGGCGAAGACCCGCAGGTCCCCTTGCTCGACCAGGGCCCGGGTGGCCAGGGAGAGCAGCAGCATCACACCCACGAACGGCCCCGAGGCCAGAGCAGGGCGCCGGGCGTAGGCGGCGAAGAGGAGAGCCGGCGGCGCCAGCGCGGCCAGGTAGCCGAGGCAGGACAGCGAGGTCTGCCACAGGATCCCGGCGTTGGCCGCCGCGTACGAGCCGAACCCGTCGGGGGACCCAGGCCCCCGGCCCAGGAACAGGACCAGGTGGGGCAGTTCCATGAAGCCGAACACCACCGTGGCCAGGCCGGCCGCCCGGCCCAGCAGGTAGTCGCCCGCCGTCAGCGGGCGCGAGGCGTAGACCTGGAGGACGCCATGTGCCCGGTCGGGAACCAGCAACTCCCCGGCGGCGATGGCGACGAAGAGCAGGGCGATGACCCCGGTGAGATCGAAGTACTGGGCGTGGGAGAAGAACTCCACGCCCTGTATTCCCAGGTCGCGGGTGAAGACGGCGAGCCCGATGAAGCCGGAGGCGGGGAGGACGGCGACGGCGAGCAGGCTCCAGGGCAGGACCTTGGCCCGCGCCCGGCGCCTGAGGCCGAGCACGCGGCGGAGGCCGTCCCGGTACAGGGCCCGGGTCGCCGCCGCTCGGCCCATCCGCTCGCCCTCGTGGCGGCGGTAGCCCAGGTCGTAGACGACGCCCTCAGTCATCTCCGCCGCCGCGCAGGTACACGTCCTCCAGGGTGGTGCGCCGCGGCCCCAGGCGGCGCACCGCGGCGCCGGTGTCGGCGAGGGCGTCGCGCACCATGTCGAAGGGATCGGCGACGCCGACGCGCACCACCACCGTGCGGCCCAGGACCTGGACGGCCGCCCCCGCCGCCTCGAGGGCCGCAGCCAGCGGGCCGGGGTCGTCGAGCACCTCCACCGCCACCTCGTCGGTGGCGGAGATGTCGGTCAGGGGACCGGAGCGCAGCACCCCGCCCCCGTCGAGCATCACCACCCACCGGCAGGTCCGCTCGATGTCGGTGAGCACATGGGAGGAGACCAGGGCGTTGATGCCGAAGCCCTCCAGACGGCCGATCAACTGCAGCATCTCCTCCCGGCCCTCCGGGTCGAGGCCGGCGGTGGGCTCATCTAGGAGGACCAGGTCCGGGTCGTGGACGATGGCCTGGGCCAGTTTCACCCGCTGCTTCATCCCGGTGGAGAACCCGCCCATGTGCCGGAAGCGCTCCTCGTGGAGGCCCACCAGGCCGAGGATGTCGCTGGCCCGCTGACGGGCGGCCCGGGTGGAGAGCCCGGCCAGCTCGGCGGCGTAGCCCACGAAGTCGGCGGCGGTCTGGTCGGGAGGCAGGCAGGCGCTCTCCGGCATGTACCCGACCCGGCTGCGCACCGCCAGGGCCGCACCGGGCACCGGGTGGCCCAGGGCCCAGGCAGCCCCCTCGGCGGGCTTCAGGATCCCCAACAGCAACTTGAGGAGGGTGGTCTTGCCCGCCCCGTTGGCTCCTACGAGGCCGATACATCCGGGCGGGATCTCGAGGGTGACGTCGCGCAGGGCAACGATGCTGCCGTAAGCGAAGCCGAGACCCTGCGTGGAGATGATGGCCTCGGGCACGCCGCCAACCTAGCCGAAGGGTTTGATAACTCCCGAGGGAGCCTCTCTCAGAGAGCGACTTCCGGGCCCGGCCCGGCGGCGGGTGGTCCCGGCTCGGCCCGCTCGGTGAAGACCACCCCGGCCAGGATCAGGGCGCCGGCGCCGGCCATGAGCCAGGTGACCTCCTCTCCCAGGAGCAGGGCCCCGCCGGCGACGGCGATCACCGGGATGAGGTAGGAGGGCAGGGAGGCGGTGGTGGCGCTGACTCGCTGCAGCATCCAGAAGAACAGCAGGAAGGGCATGAACGTGCCGGTGAAGGCCATGTACACCACCAGGCCCCATCCGGCTGCCGACACCGCGGTGGGGAGGCCCTCGGTGGCCAGCATGGTGGGAATCAGCACCGCGGCGGCGAGGGCGAACTGCGGGCCGGCCAGGTCGAGGATGTCGTGGTTGGGGGCGTGACGGCGGGCGTGGACCCCGCCGAAGGCGGCGATCACCACCCCGCTCAGGGCCATGGCGGCCGACGGCCCCGCCCGGCCGGCGTCGCCGAGGCCGGAGGTGCCCGTGGCCAGCAGCAGCGCCACCCCGCTCGCCGCCAGCAGCAGGCCCACCGCCTTGCGGGGGCTCAGGCTCTCCTCGGGGAGCAGGAAGTGGGCCCAGACCGCGGTCGCCAGCGGGATGTTGGTGATGATGAGGCTCAGGAAGCCGGCCGAGGCGTGCTGCACCGCCAGGGTGAACAGGATGTAGGGGGCGGTGAGGTTGGTGAGGCCGATGACGGCGCCCAGCAGCCACAGGCGGCGGGTGGGGAGGGGATGGCGGCGCGCCGCCAGGTAGGCGAAGAGAGCCGTGGCGGCGATCAGCATCCTCAGCCCGATGATGGTGAACGGGCCGACTCCCTCCTGCAGGGCGGCACGGGTGGCGATCCCGGCCGTCCCCCAGCCGATGGAGGAGACGATGATGGCCGCCCAGATGCGGGCGCGCATCCCGTCGCCTACGAGGGCCGCGGCCGGCGGCGGAAGGGAAGGCGGAGCCACCGCCGCGGCGCGGCTCCGGGGGCATCCTCCAGTCGCTGCTGCAGCCCGTCGCGCTCCCGGCGCATCTCGGCCAGGCGCTCGCGCAGGAAGGAGGCCTCGGTCTCCGCTCGGGCGGCCCGCTCGCGCGCTTCGGCCAGCTGCTGGCCCGCCTCGTGGAGGTTGCCCAACTGGGAGAGCAGGCGATCCCAGGCGTCGCGCGGCACCAGCATGGCGTTCCCGTCGGGAGTGGGGCCGGGAGTGCGGCGCTCTGCACCGGTGCGGCGACGGCGAGCGGCGACGGAAGCCGGGGTGGCCATCCAGCGGCGGCCCTGTCTCACGGCGTCGATCTCTCCGGAACGGCACCACGCCTGCAGGGTGGCGACCGGGATGGCGTACCGCCGGGCCGCCTCCTTGAGGTCGATGCGGGAGGCCGCGGCCTTCCGGTCTTCGGCGAGACGGCGGGGGGCGGGGGAGGGGGAGGGGACGGGTGGCGGCGCGGGCGTAGGAGCGGGCCGGCGCACTCGCGGCGCACCCCGCTCCCAGATGGAGGTGGGGTCGCTGCCCACGCCGGATCTCCCCCGGGTCGAGAGGAGGCCAGCATAGGACCGCTGCCGGGAGGCACTTCGTGGGATAATCCCGGCGTGACCGGGCGCCCCGTCCCTTCCGAGGAGGAGATCCGGGCATTGGTGCGCCGGGTGGTGGCCGACGTGCTGGCCGAGGAGTCCCCGGGTTCGGCCGCGGTGGAGGCCGCCGCCCCAGCGTCGGCGCCCTCCCCGGCTCCGGTCCTTCCCGGCCCGGCCGCTCCGCCCGGCGGGGCCGAAGGCGCTCCGGGGCCGGGCGACGCCATCGCCGTCGGGGCCGACCACGGCGGCTTCAGGCTCAAGGAGCGGCTCGCCTTCCGCCTGCGGGAGAAGGGGTACGCCGTGGAGGACTGCGGCACCGACTCCACCGAGGCGGTGGACTACCCGGACTACGCCCTCAGAGTGGCCGAGGCGGTGGCCTCGGGCCGCTGCCGGTGGGGCATCGCCGTCGATGGCGCCGGGATCGGCTCGGCCATGGTGGCCAACAAGGTGCCGGGGGTCCGGGCCGCCCTCTGCTACGACGTCTCCACTGCGGTGAACAGCCGGGAGCACAACCACGCCAACCTGCTCACCCTCGGGGCGGGCCTCATCGGCGAGAACCTCGCCTGGCAGATTGTGGAGGCCTGGCTGGCCACGCCTTGGGGAGGCGGGCGCCACGCGGCTCGCGTGGCCAAGATCGACGCCGTGGAACGACGCTACCCGGCGGGACGGGTGGCCTCGTGACCGCCGACCGGGAAGCCATCGTCGAGGCGGTGACCCGAAGGGTGCTGACCGCCCTGACCGGCGAGGCTTTCGCCCAGTGCCTGCTCTGCCCGGGAGACTGCGCCTCTCACTCCTCGGGGAAGGTGCGCGAGGTGGTGGCCGCCGGGGCCTCCCGCATCTCCTACAACGGCAGCGGCGCCGACGTCCCCACCGACCTGGCCGGCTTCATCGATCACACCCTGCTGCGGGCCGACGCCACCGCCGAGGATGTCGACCGGATGTGCGACGAAGCGCGGCGCTACGGCTTCGCCTCGGTCTGCGTGAACCCGGCGTGGGTGCGCCGGGTGGCGACGAGCCTGCGGGGCAGCGAGGCGGTGGCCTGCTCGGTGGTGGGCTTCCCGTTGGGCGCCCACACCCCGGCGGTGAAGGCCATGGAGGCCCGTCAGGCCATTCGCGACGGGGCCCGGGAAATCGACATGGTGATCAACATCGGGGCGCTCCGCTCGGGCGACTACGAACTGGTGGAGCGCGACATCGCCGGAGTGGCCGACGCCTGCCGGGAGGCGGGCGCGGTGTGCAAGGTGATCATCGAGGCGGCCTTGCTCACCGACGAGGAGAAGGTGGTGGCCAGCCGCCTGGCGAAGCGAGCCAAGGCGCACTTCGTCAAGACCTCCACCGGCTTCGGCCCCGGCGGGGCCACGGTGTACGACGTGGCCCTGATGCGCGAAGCGGTGGGCCCCGAGATGGGAATCAAGGCGTCCGGGGGCATCAAGACCCGCAAGGACGCCGAAGAGATGATCGCCGCCGGGGCGACGCGCATCGGTGCCTCGGCCGGGATCGCTATCGTCAGCGAGTCGGGAGGAGCGGGGTGAAGAGCGACGTCGATCTGCGCGGGTATTCCTTTCTGGACAGCCTCCAGCCGCAATACGCCGCCTTCCTGGGCACGGTGGCCCAGGGCTTCCTGCCGCTGGCCAACGATGCCTCGCTGATGGTGGAGATCAGCCCCGGCATCGAGATCAACCGCCTCACCGATGTGGCCCTGAAGGCCACCAAGGTGAAGCCCGGCATGCAGATCGTGGAGCGCTACTTCGGACTGCTCGAGGTGCACTCTCCCGAGCAGGCCGAGACGCGCGCCGCAGGTGCCGCCATCCTGGCGGCCATCGGCGCCGAGGAGTCCGAACGCATCAAGCCGCGCATCGCCAGCAGCCAGATCATCCGCCGCATCGACGACCACCAGGCGCAGTTGATCAACCGCATGCGCCACGGCCAACTGCTGATCCCGGGCCAGACCCTGTATGTGCTCGAGATGGAGCCGGCCTCCTATGCCGCCCTGGCGGCCAACGAGGCGGAGAAGGCGGCGCACATCACCATCCTCGAGGTGCGCTCGTTCGGCTCCCTGGGCCGCGTCTACCTGGGCGGGGAGGAGCGCGACATCGACGTCGGCTGGCGGGCGGCGGTCGCCGCCCTGGAAGGGATCACCGGCCGCCCCATGGACGACAAGGGTTGAGCTAGCGAGGGACGAGGCAAGGAGAGCCCATGGCAGAAGCACTCGGCATGATCGAATGCCGCGGATTCCCGGCGATGGTCGAGGCCGCCGACGCGATGGTCAAGGCCGCCAAGGTCGAACTGGTCTCTTACGAGAAGACCGGCGGCGGCTATGTGACCGCCGTGGTGCGCGGCGACGTCGCCGCGGTGAAGGCGGCGGTCGAGGCGGGGACCCGGGGCGCCGAGAAGGTCGGCGAGGTCATCTCCACCCACGTCATCGCCCGGCCGCACGTCAACATCGACCTGGTGCTCCCGCTCGGCCGCACGGACGAGGCCGAGGCGGAGATCGCCGGCTGAGCGGCGGGGTAGCCCGTGTTCCTGGGCCGCGTCGTCGGCACGCTGGTCGCCAGCCGCAAGGAGGGGACCCTGGAGGGTCTCAAGTTCCTCGTCCTGCGCCAGATCGACGTAGACCGCGCCGAGACCGGGGCCTACGTGGTGGCGGCCGACGCCGTCGGGGCCGGGGTGGGGGAGATCGTGCTCTACGCCTCCGGTTCCAGCGCCCGCCAGACGGT
>VGBK01000033.1 GCA_016870535.1 Actinomycetota bacterium
GGGGGGGGATGCGAAGGGCGCGGCTGAGGCCTTCGCGCGCCCTCCGCCCCCCTCCCCCCGACCCCCTCCCGCCGGAGCGGGAGGGGGAGCAGTCCGCTTCCCTCCCCCCGACCCCCTCCCGCCGGAGCGGGAGGGGGAGCGCAGGCTCTCCTCCCCCGCGGCCGCGGGGGAGGTGGCCCGTCAGGGCCGGAGGGGGAAGCAGAGGGCGCGGCCAAGGCCTTCGCGCGCCCTTCGCATCCCTCCCCCCGACCCCCTCCCGCCGGAGCGGGAGGGGGCTAGACGACCAGTCGGTACCCCACCCCCCGCACCGCTTCGATCCGCGGGGCGGTGGTGTCCGCCTCCAACCGCCGCCGCAGGCGCCGCACGTGCTGGTCGAGGCTGCGGGTGTCGCCCGCCCAGGCGAAGCCCCACACCTCGTCGAGGAACTCCTCCCGGGGAACCACCCGCCCCGGGCGCTGCATGAGCAGCTGCAGCACCTCGAACTCCTTCTTGGGAAGGTCCTGCTCCCCTGAGGGCAGCCGCAGGCGCCGCCCCGCCAGGTCCAGGACGAGGCTCCCCGCGGCGAGCACGTCGGGGGCCGCCACCACCCCGGCCCGCCGGCCCGCCGCCCGGATGCGGGCCACCAGTTCCCGCACCGAGTAGGGCTTGGTGACATAGTCGTCGGCCCCCAGTTCCAGCGCGGAGACGATGTCGGCCTCGGCCCCTTTGGCGCTGACCACGATCACCGGCACCTCCGATTCGCGCCGCATAGCCCGCAGCACATCGAGACCGGGCAGGAGGGGCAGCATCAGGTCGAGCAGCACCACGTCGGGCCGGAAGGAGCGGAAGCGCTCCAGGCCCGCCTTCCCGTCGAGGGCCGCCTCCACCTCGAAGCCCTCGGCGGCCAGCGATACCTGCAGGGCCTCCACATAGGAAGGCTCGTCCTCCACGATCAGCACCCGGGTCATGGCTCCCTCCATCTCGGCAGCCGCACCCGGAAGAGGCTCCCCTCGCCCAGGCGCGATTCCACCCCGACGTCGCCGCCGTGGTTCAGAGCCACGTGGCGCACGATCGAGAGCCCCAGGCCGGTCCCGCCGGTGGCCCGGCTGCGGCCCCGATCGACCCGATAGAAACGCTCGAAGATGCGCCCCAGGTGCGACTCGGGGATGCCGATGCCTTCGTCCTGCACCTCGAGAACCACGCCGTCTGCCTGCGCCCGGGCCCGCACCCACACGCGCGGCGGCGGCCGGCCCGGCTGCGGGTCGCTGTACTTCACCGCGTTGTCGAGCAGATTGCCCAGCATGGTGCGCAGTTGCCGCTCGTCGCCGGCGACCACCGCCTCGTGCGGGATCTCCTCCACCATCAGGTTCACCCCGGCGCGGGCTGCCGCCTCTCGCGCCGGGCCGGCCACCTCGGCGACCACGGCGGCGAGGGCCACCGGCAGGCCGGGGCTCGCCGCCGATTCGGCCTGGGACAGGTCCAGCATGTCGTCGAGCAGGCGGGAGAGCCGCCCGGCCTCGGCCTGGAGTCGCGCCGCGAGGCGGGCGGCCACTTCGGGGTCATCTACGCCTCCGGAGAGGGTCTCGGCGAGCACCGCCATAGCTCCCAGGGGCGTCTTGAGCTCGTGGCCTACGTTGGCCACGAAGTCGCGCCGCATGGCCTCGACGCGGCGCTCTTCGGTGACGTCGGCGATGTAAGCCACCGCGCCCAGCCGTTCCCCGGCGGAGTCGTCGAGAGGGACGACCTCGAGATGGACCACCCGCCGGCGCGGCGTGTACAGCTCCAGTTCCCGGCTGAGCGCCTGCCCCTCGCCGAGGGCGGCCGCGATGGCCTCGCTCACCCGGCCCTCGACCACCGCCTCGCCCGGCCGCCCGCTGAGATAGGGAAGGGCGGCACGGTTGGCGAGGATCACCCCGCCGGCCCCGTCGGTGACCAGCACCCCGAGGGCGGCGGCGTCCAGCGCCTCTCGCAGGCGCTCGACGTCACGCCCCTGCTGGGCCGACTCGGCGGCGCGCCGGTCGAGCGCCGCAACGATCGTGGCCGGGTCGACCCGGCCCTTGGGGTGGTTCGCTCCGAGGCGCGCTCCCACCAGCCTGAGATCGGCCGCCCGGCCGACGGCGCGCCGCGCCAGGACCACCACGGCGATCAGGAGCAGGGCTCCGGCCGCGACGAGGACGACGACGGCGGCGGTCACGACGCCGCCGACTATAGGGAACCGCCCCGAGGCCCTCCGGCGGAGCCCGCGAAGATTCACCCTGCGTTCACGCCGCGGCCCCGGGGCCGTCACCCGGGCTCTCCTACCGTTCGGTGCGATGGCCGGTGGTCCCGCCGCCGGCCGGACGCGAACCAACCAGGAGGAAATCACGATCATGTCCCGCAAGCTGGGCCTCAGCGCCCTGCTGCTGGCGCTGGCGCTGCTCGCCGCCGCCTGCGGCGACGACGCAACCACGACAACTGCGGCGCCTTCAACCACTGGGGCCGGATCCACCACCACCGGAGCGGCACTCAGGGGCAGCATCGATATCTCCGGCTCCTCTACGGTGGAGCCGATCAGCGCCCGGGTGGCGGAGAAGTTCAACGCCATGCACCCGGGAGTGGCTATCAAGGTCGAGGGCCCGGGCACCGGCGACGGCGCCCAGCTCTTCTGCAAGGGCGAGATCGACGTCGGCAATGCCTCCCGGCACTACAAGGACTCCGAGTTGGAGTTGTGCGCCCAGAACGGGATCGAGTTCATCGAGCTGCAGGTGGCCATCGACGGCCTGTCGGTGCTCACCAGCCTCCAGAACGACGCCTTCGCCTGCCTGGCGGTGACCGACCTCTACGCCCTGCTCGGCCCGGAGTCGACCGGCTTCCGCAGGTGGTCCGACGCCAACGCCCTGGCCGCCGAAGTCGGCGCGCTTTTCTCCCCCTACCCGGACGCCGACCTGGTGATCACCGCCCCCGGCGAGGAGTCGGGCACCTACGACACCTTCGTGGAGTTCATCGTCCAGGGTGTCGCCGGCGGCCCCAAGTTCGACAAGAAGCCCGAAGACGGCGGCCGCTCCGCCCCCAAGGAGATGCGCCCCGACTACGTGGCCTCGCCCAACGACAACGTGATCATCGAGGGCATCGCCGGCTCCCGCTTCTCCCTGGGCTGGGTGGGCTACGCCTTCTACCTCGCCAACCAGGACCGCGTCAAGGTCCTCGCCATCGACAACACCAAGGGCGCCGGCTGCGTGGATCCCAGCCCGGAGACCATCGCCGACGGGTCGTACCCTCTGTCGCGCCCGTTGTTCATCTACGTGAACCAGGCCTCGGCCCAGCGGCCCGAAGTCGCCGCCTACATCGACCTCTACCTATCGGAGGCGGGCCTGGCCAGCGTGGACGAGTCCGGCTACGTGCGCCTCGCCGATTACAGCCCGGTGATTCAGGCCTGGCAGAACCGGTAGCCCCGGCCTGCCGGGAGCGCTCCTCCCCGATGCGCTCCTCCCAGGGACTGGAGGGCCGGAATCCGGCCCTCCAGTCCCCCTCCCTCGGGCAGGGCCGCTACCCCGCCCTGCCCCGAACACCGGCTGCTAGAAACAGGACCGCAGCGTGACCAGCGACACCACCACCCCCGCCGTCGACCTGACCGGCTCCCGCCCGCGGCTCCGGCGTGAGCGCCGGGTGCGCCGCCTCTTTGCCGGCGCGGCGGCCGTCTCGATAGTCGTCTCCCTGCTCATCGTGGGCTCGCTGGTCGGCGAAGCCTGGACCTTCCTGCGGGGCCTCGACCTCTCCAGCCTCTGGACCATGGGCTGGTTCCCCCGCCGGGGCCTCTTCGACGTCAAGACGGTCCTCACCGGCACCTTGCTGATCGCCCTCGTCGCCATGGTGGTGGCCACCCCGCTGGGCCTGGGCGCCGCCATCTACCTCTCCGAGTACGCCCGGCCCCGGGCGCGGCGCTGGCTGAAGCCCATCCTCGAGGTGCTGGCCGGGATCCCCAGCGTGGTCCTCGGCTACTTCGCCCTCACCTGGATCAGCCCCAACATCGTCATGCGCCTCAGTTCCCACGCCGGGGTGTTCAGCATGGCCGCCGCCGGCATCGCCGTCGGGATCCTGGTGACTCCCCTGGTGGCCTCCGTCTCGGAGGACGCCATGCGCGCCGTGCCCGCCGCCCTGCGGGAGGCCTCCTACGGCCTGGGAGCCAAGAAGGCCACCACCGTGACCCGGATCGTGTTCCCCGCCGCCGCCTCCGGGATCATGGCCTCCCTGATCCTGGGGGTCTCCCGGGCCATCGGGGAGACGATGGTGGTGGCCATGGCCGCCGGGGCGGTGGGCGGATCCCTGTTCCAGTGGAACATCTTCCAGCCGGGCCAGACGATGACGGCGGCGATGAGCGCCCTGGCCATCGGCTCCGACCAGGTGGCCGGTTCCACCAGCGCCTTCCAGAGCCTGTTCTTCCTGGGCCTGCTGCTCTTCCTGATGACCCTGGGCCTGAACCTGCTCAGCGATCGCTTCGTGCGCAAGGTGCGGGAGAAGTACTGATGGCCGCCCGCGCCGCCACCCCCTCCACCGCCGACCTGGTGCGCCAGTCGATCCAGGGCCGCCGGCTGGGCTTCGGCGACATCGCCTTCCCCGCCGCCCTCCTGCTCGCCCTGCTCTTCGCCCTGCTCTTCCTGGCCACCCTGCTGGTGGACATCTTCGCCAAGTCGTGGAGTGCCCTGTCGGGCCGGGGATGGTCGGTGGTCTCCAACCCGCTGACGCTGAATGCCGAGACCGCCGGCCTCTGGCAGAGCATCATGGGCTCCCTGGGGCTGGTGGCGGTGGTGGCGCTGCTCGCCTTCCCCATCGGCATCAGCGCCGCCGTCTACCTGGAGGAGTACGCCCCCGACAACCGGTTCACCCGGTTGGTGAACACCAACATCCGCAACCTCGCCGGGGTGCCCTCCATCGTCTACGGCATCCTGGGCTTCACCATCTTCGTGCGCTTCATCCGCGCCGTCGGGGCCGGCGGCGGAGTGGGAGGCAAGAACCTGCTCGCCGGGGGGCTCACCCTGGCCGCCCTGGTGCTGCCCATCGTCATCATCACCTCCGCCGAAGCGCTGCGGGCGGTGCCGCAATCCATCCGCGAAGCGGGCTTCGGGGTAGGCGCCACCCGCTGGGAGGTGATCCGGTACCACGTGGTTCCCTACGCGGCGCCCGGCATCCTCACCGGGACGGTGCTGACCCTGGCGCGCGCCTTCGGCGAGACCGCTCCCCTGCTGCTGGTGGGGGCGGCCACCGGCTTCTTCAGCACCGGCAGCGGGAACCTGATCGACAAGACCCTGGGCCCCTACACCGCCCTGCCGGTGACCATCTTCTCGTGGGCCCGCCAGCCGGGGGCCGACTTCCGGTCCCTGACCGCGGCGGCCATCGTGGTGCTGCTGGTAGTGCTGCTCACCGCGAACGCCGCCGCCATCATCCTGCGCAACCGTTACGAGCGGAAGTGGTGACGACATGGGAGAGGACCAGTTGACCGATTCGACGACAGCCGCCGGCCCCACGATCGCAACCGGCGAGGCCCGGCCCGCCGGACGCGGCGTCTCGGTGGGATCGGCGCTGCGCGGCACGGGAAGGCCGGCGGAGCCCGCCCAGAACACCATCTTCGACGTGCGCGGCCTGCGCGTCTTCTACGGGTCCTTCCAGGCAGTAGCCGACGCCACCATGGCGATTCGCGAACATGAGATCACCGCGCTCATCGGCCCCTCCGGGTGCGGCAAGACCACCGTGCTGCGCTGCTTCAACCGCATGAACGACCTCATCGACACCGCCCGGGTCGAGGGCACCATCCTCTACCACGGGACCGACATCTACGGGGAGAAGGTCGATCCCGTGGAGGTGCGGCGGCGCATCGGCATGGTCTTCCAGAAGCCCAATCCCTTCCCCAAGTCGATCTACGACAACATCGCCTTCGGGCCGCGGATCGCCGGCTACAAAGGCAACATGGACGACCTGGTCGAGGAATCCCTGACCCGGGCGGCGCTGTGGGACGAGGTGAGCGACAAACTGAAGGAGTCGGCCTACGCCCTCTCCGGCGGCCAGCAGCAGCGCCTCTGCATCGCCCGGGCCATCGCCACCAGCCCCGACGTGCTGCTCATGGACGAGCCCTGCTCCTCCCTGGACCCCATCGCCACCCTGCGCATCGAGGAACTGATGATCGAGTTGAAACGCGACTACTCGATCATCATCGTCACCCACAACATGCAGCAGGCGGCCCGGGTCAGCGACCGCACCGCGTTCTTCACCGTGGACGTCAAGCAAACCGGCATGCGCACCGGCCGTCTCGTAGAGTTCGACGCCACCGACGCCATCTTCACCAATCCCAGAGAGAAGCAGACCGAGGACTACATCACCGGCCGGTTCGGCTGACCGGGCCCGAGAACGAGGCGCCATGACCGACGAGCACAACCCCCATCCCGACCTCCGCAGCCGTTTCGACGCCGAGTTGGACGGGATCCGGCGCGGCGCGGTGGCCCTGGGCTCCCTCGTGCTGGAGAACGCCGAGCGCCTCATCGAGGCTCTGCTTGAGAGCCGCCTCGACCTGGCCCAGCAGGCCATCGACGCCGACGACGTGGTAGACCGGGCCTACATCGACGTGGAGCGCCGGGTCTTCCGGATCATCGCCCTGCAGCAGCCCGTCGCGAGCGACCTGCGGCTGCTCATTTCGATCATCCGAATCGCCCACGAGATCGAGCGCAGCGGCGATCTGGTGGTCAACTGCGCCAAAGGCATCCTGCGCCAGCAGGGCTTCACCCTGTCCCACCCCCTGCAGGGGTTGATCGCCCGCCTCTGCCGGGCCACCGTGGACCTCTTCGGGCGCAGCATCGAATGCCTGGCCGAGATGGATCACGAAGGCGCGGGCCGCCTCGACGAAGAGGACGACGAGGTGGACGACCTGGTCGGCGAGTTCTACGCGCTCCTGGCCACCGAGGCCCAGAAGATGCACGTCGACACCGCCATCGAACTCTCCCGGGTGGGCCGCTACATGGAGCGCATCGCCGACCACGCGGTGAACGTCGGCGAGCACATCACCTTCGTGGTCACCGGCATCTTCCCCCGTCACGCCGAGATCGACGAGGACTAGGGGGCCCGGCGGATAGGCGGTGGGCTTCGCCCGCTACCTGATCCATTCCGCCCGAAGAAGCTGCGCCTTCGGGCGGGGGCCCGGCGGATGCGGCTCGCTCCGCTCGCCCAATCCGCGCGGCCCCTAAGAAGCCCGGCGGGCCGCGGCCACCTGCCGCTCGCGCCGCACCCGGCGGCGTTCGCGCTCGGACAGCCCGCCCCAGATGCCGAACTTCTCGCCGCTGCGCAGGGCGAAGTCCAGGCACTCCCCCCGCACCTGGCACTCCCGGCAGATGGCCTTGGCCGCCCGGGTGGAAGCCCCCCGCTCGGGGAAGAACAGATCGGCATTGGCCCCCTGGCAGTTCGCCCGGTCGTGCCAGGCGAGGTCGTCGAAGGCCAGGGCGTGGCGCAGTCCTTCGAGATCCACCGGCTGTGAGATGAATGACATGCGCGTAATTACCTTCCTGTCATTATCTCGCGCGGAGCGCGCGCCGTCAAAGGGAATCTCGTTGTTCTTCAATCTTTCGGCCGGTCGGAGTTATGCACGACGCGCGCGCTGCGCGCGCAGCCTGGAAGCGGGAGACGCGTGTTGCCCCCAGCCTCCCCCGCGGGCAGGCGGGAGGCACGCCCGTCGCAGCCGAGCGCGCCGGGGGTTGCCCAACAAGCAGACCTGAGCCGCGCCCTCCGCAGCCCTCCCCCTTCCCCCTCCCACTGCCGTGGGAGGGGGAGGCCGGGGCTCAGCCGCCGAAGATGTCCCGCAGCAGTTGCGCCGTGGTCTGGCGACCCAGTTTGCCGATGGCGGCGGTCAGGGGGACGTGCTTGGGGCACACCCGCACGCAGTTCTGGGCACTGCTGCAATCGGTGAGGCCCCCATCGCTCATGATGGCGTGCAGACGATCGGCCCGGGAGTACTTGCCGGTGGGGTGGCTGTTCATGAGCAGCACCTGGGCCAGCGGGGCGGGGCCGATGAAGTCACGGTCGAGGCCGAAGTGGGGGCAGGCGTCCATGCAGCAGCCGCAGGTCATGCAGCGGCTGAGGGCGTAGTTCAGGTCCCACTCCTGGGGAGAGATGCGGGGGGCCCCGGTGTGGATGTCCCACGAGCCGTCGATGTCGATCCAGGCCTTCACCCGGCGCAGGTTGTCGAACATGGCGCTGCGGTCCACCAGCAGATCGCGCACCACCGGGAAGGTGAGCATCGGCTCGAGCACGATGGGCTGTTCCAGGGTGTCGACCAGGGCGGAGCAGGCCTGGCGGGCGCGGCCGTTGACCCGCAGGGAGCACGACCCGCAGACCTCCTCCATGCAGTTGGAGTCCCACACCGGCGGGGCCACTCGCTCGCCGTCGATGGTCACCGGGTTCTCGCGGATGGCCAGGAGGGCCGAAACCACGTTGTGCTCCCGGCGATAGGGGATGGCGAACTCCTGCCAGTAGGGCCCGGAGTCGGGGTGGTCCTGGCGGCGGATCCTGAAGCGGATGGTGTCTGCCATGGCGCCCTCTACCGGTAGTCCCGTGGGGTCTCGGGAGGAAGCACGGAGGTGTCCACCGGGCGAAAGTCGACGGCCGGCCCCTCCGGGGTGTGCTGCGCCACCGTGGCCTTGAGCCAACGTTCGTTGTTCTCCTTCCAGCGCACCACATACTCCTCGAACTCCGGATCGCCGGGGAACTTGCCGGCGGGGATCTCCATCTCGAACTCCGGCTTGTGGTGGGAGCCCCGGCACTCGTCCCGCTGCCTGGCTCCGGCGGCGATCACCCGGGCCAGCACGATCATGTCCTGCACCTGGCGGGCGTAGGGCAGGGAGGCGTTGGCCCAGGGGCCCCGGTCGTCGAGACCGAGGCGCCGACTGCGCTCCTGCAGGTCGGCCAGGCCGGTGAGGGCTTCATCCAGGGAGCGGTTGTCGCGCTCCACCCCCACCTTGTCGGTCATGATCTGCCCCAACTCCCGATGCAGGGCGAACGGGTTCTCCGGGCCATCGGAGGCGAGCAAGGCCCGGTTGATCTCGTCCTGGCGCCGCTGCTCTGCCCCCAAGACGCCTTCCAGGTCCGGGCGACCCGCCCGCGATCGGCCCGAGATGTAGGCCGCCGCCGACTCGCCGGCCACCCGCCCGCTGAACGAGGCGCTGAGCAGGGAATTCGCCCCAAGGCGGTTGGCGCCGTGATAGCCGCCGTCGCACTCCCCGCAGGCAAACAGACCGGGGATGCTGGTCTGATGGTTGCGGGGGCTGCCGTGCTTCATGCCGCCGGTGGCCGGGTCCTGCTCCCAGTCGATCCAGAGGCCGCCCATGCTGTAGTGCGGGGCGGGGAATATCTCCATCGGCGTCTCGGTCGGGTCCGCCCCGGTGAAGGTCTCGTAGATCTCCAGGATGGCGCCCAGGCGGCGACGCACGAAGTCTGCCGGCAAGTGGGTCAGATCCAGGTAGACCCGGTCCTCGCCCCGCACCCCGAGGCCGAGATGCTTGACCACCTTCCAGATGGCCCGGGAGGCGACATCACGAGGCACGGTGTTGCCGTAGGCCGGGTACCACTCCTCCAGGAAGTAGAAGCGCTCATCCTCGGGGATCGACCTGGGGTCGCGCGGGTCCCCTGCCCGGCGCGGCGTCCAGATGCGGGCCCCTTCGCCGCGCGAAGCCTCGCTCATCAGGCGCAGTTTGTCGTCGCCGATCATCCCCGTGGGGTGATACTGGATGAACTCGCCGTTCATGAACCAGGCGCCTTGCTGATAGGCCCGGCTGGCGGCGGCCCCGGTGGAATTCGAGGAGTTGGTCGATTTGCCGAAGACCAGGCCCAGCCCGCCGGTAGCCAGGATCACCGCGTCGGCGGAGAAGGACTCCACCTGCAGGCTGCGAAGGTCCAAAGCGGTGATGCCCCGGCAGCGCCCGTCGCCGTCGAGGACGAGGGAGAGCATCTCCCACCACTCGTGCTTACGCACCAGGCCCTGGTCCTCGTAGCGGCGCACCTGCTCGTCGACCCCGTAGAGCAGTTGCTGGCCGGTACTGGCCCCGGCGAAGACGGTTCGCTTGTACTTCACCCCGCCGAACAAGCGGAGGTCGAGCAGGCCCTCGGGGGTGCGGGAGAAGGTGACCCCCATCCGCTCGAAGGTGCGGATCAAGCCCGGGGCCTCCTCGCACATCGTCTTGATCGGCGGCTGGTCGGCCAGGTAGGCGCCGCCCTTGATGGTGTCGACGATGTGCTGCCAGACGGTGTCTCCCTGGCCCTTGGTGTCGAGCACGGCGTTGATCCCCCCCTGGGCGCAAGCCGAGTGGGACCGCTTCACCTCGAACAGGGCGAAGAGGTCGACGGAGATCCCGGCTTCGACGAGACGCAGGGTGGCCCACAGGCCGCCCAGTCCCCCGCCCACCACGATGGCCGTCGGTTTCGCCGTGCTCATGTGACTCCCGGACCTAGGAAGCGAGGAAGAAACCCAGCATGCCGTGGATGCCCACGGCGGTGATGACCACGAAGGCCACTCCAGACGCCACCTGAATGATCTTCTGCGCTCGCGGCGTGGTGGCCAGCCCCCACACGATGGAGGCCGACCACAGCCCGTTGCAGAAGTGGAAAGTGGTCAGCACCAGGCCGATGAGGTACGGCACCAGGAAGTAGGGCTCCGACAGCACGTTCTTCATGTGGGAGAACATGTCCTGACGCACCGCCTCATTCCAGATGGCGAGGATGCGGGTGCCGATGACGTGCATCAAGAGGAACAGCAGGACGCCCACTCCGGAGATCCGCTGCGCCAGCCACATCCAGTTGCGGAAGTAGCCGTAGTGGGTGACGTTCTGCTTTCCCCTCCAGAACACCACCATCCCGTAGACACCGTGGAACAGGATGGGGAGGGCGATCAGGAAGACCTCGAGGAACCACACGTAGTTGAGGTTCTGGATCTTCTCGACGACGTAGGTGTTGTAGTGCTCCTGCCCGAAGCGCGACTTGGAGTTCTCCCACAGGTGGAAGAGCAGGAAGGCGCCCACAGGCACCAGGCCGACCAGGGAGTGCACACGGCGCAGCAGGAAATGGGGGTTCTGCACCGAGGCGCTGGCCGCACGGCGGGGCTGGCGGGTTGCCGTCACCTCTCCTCTTCGTCGGGCGGAGAGCCCCCATTATGGCGCGTCGCCCGGCCGGTCGAGCCGTAGCGGGCTTCCCGGAAGGAGGCGCCGGTCCGGGGCGCCGGTGCTAGCCTCGCCGCGGACGAAAGGAGTCGCGTTGGTGAAGTTCCTGACCAGGGAGTGGCTCGAAGCGCTCACCGCCGCCCTCAAGGCCCACGAGGGCTTCACGAGTGCCATCGCCGGCACCGAACTGACCCTGCAGTTCGAGATACCCGACGCCCCCGAGGGCACCGAGGGCACCTACCTCATCACCATTTCCGGAGGGTCCGTCGAGGCCGCCGCCGGACCGGGAGAGAACCCCGACGTCACCATCACCAACAGCTACGAGACGGCGGTGGCCATCTCGAAGGGCGAACTCAACACCCAGATGGCCTTCATGACCGGCAAGATCAAGGTCGCCGGCAACATGACCAAGCTCATCACCAACCAGGCCATGCTCGGCGAGTTCGCCAAGGCTTCGTCTGCCCTGCAGGTGGAGTACTGAGCGCGACCGCCTCTCGCCGGCAGCCACCAACTTGAGGAGGGCGCACCCCGTGGGGTGCGCCCTCGTGTTGGCGGATCTCCGGAGCGCGATCAGCCCGTGAGGGCGCTCTTCAGACCGGCCCCTGCCTTGAAACGGGCCGAGGTACGCGCCGGCACGGTCACCGTCTCGCCCGTGCGAGGATTGCGGCCCAACCGCTCGGCAACCCGGCGGGAGTCGAAGTTGCCGAAGCCGCTGATGGCGACCTTCTCGCCTCGTGCCAGCGCCGCCGCGATCGTGGCGAAGACGGCATCGACGGTGGCGGCCACTTCGGCTCGCGGCCGGCCAACCTGAGCGGCGACGGCATCGGCGAGTTCCCGCTTGTTCATGGATGGCTCCCCTCTGGTAGCTGAATCGCAACCGGGTAACTCTACCAACATGCCGCTCTACACCTGAGTTTTCTCCTTGCGGTGGAGCGGTCTCTCCAGGCCGGGTAGAGTGTCACCCGCCACCAGGCAGGAGGGTCCTTGGGCTTCTACAGGCGCAACCGGTCGCTTTCCCTCATAGTGCTCGGAACCGGCCTCATGGCCGCCTCGGTGTGCTGGGAGTACGCCCGCGTGAGACCGGACTACCGCTATCTGGTGGAGCCCTGGTCCATCCGCGGCTACCAGACCACCCAGGGCTGGGTCATCCTCGCCACCGCTCTGGCCCTGCTCGCCCTGGCCTTGCCTCTCGGCCTGCGATGGTTCAAGGGCCGGTGGCTCGAGTCGGCGCTGGTGGCCGCGGGCGTCACGGCGTTCGCCACAATGGTGCCGGTCGTGGCCAAGGCCCCGGAGCACGCCCCGGGCGGGGTGGTGATATGGGGCCTGGCAGCGCTCCTCGGATTGGCCGCTCTCGCCCTGGTGCGTCGCGCCCTGCCCACCGAGCGGCTCGGCTGGTGGCGCCGGCCGATCCTCCTCGGGGTGTTCGCCGCCGTCACCGCCCTCGGCGGGATGCTGGTCTACGCCCTCCTCTTCGGCGACCGGGACATCCCCCTCTGGATCCTGGTGCTCATCCTCATGACCACCGTGAGCGTCCTGGTGATCGCCCGCACACCGCACGAACTGGCTCCCTACCGCCTGCTGCTCGCCGGGATCGTCCTGGCCTGGATCGTCGCACTGGTGAGCGCCGGGGCGGTGCGCTCCACCCTGCTGCGCCTGCAGGTGGAGAACATGGGGATCTCGACGCAGTACCGCGACGTGCAGATCACCTCGGGCGTGCTGATCGCCTGGGTGGGGGGTTTCCTCGCCGTCGCCGGGTCGGTGGCCCTGTGGGCGCGACGGCGCGACGAACTGGAAGAGCACACCCGAGCCGGCCGCCAGATGGCCGTCGCCGAGATCAGCGCCGCCGAGATGGAGGCGGCCGTCTAGGCCGGAGGCCCCCGGAAGGGAGCAGGCTCCCGGCGCCGCGCGGCCGCGGACTCACCCGCCCTGCGGCCCGGCGCCTTCCAGGGAGTGCAGTTCGTCGGCAAAGCGCGCCACTGCCGCCGCCGCCGCCCGCAGTTCCTGAAGTTCGGTGTCGGTCAGCGGCAGTTCGAGGATCTCCTCCACACCACCCTGCCCGATCCAGGCCGGGACCCCCAGGTACACCCCCGAGATCCCGTATTGGCCTCCGGTCCAGGCACAGACCGGCATCACCTGGCCCCGCCCGCCCAGGACCGCCTGGATCATCTTCACCGCGGCCGACGACGGGGCGTAGAAGGCGCTGCCGCTCTTGAGCAGGCCGACGATCTCGGCGCCTCCTTCGCGAGTGCGCTCCACCACTCGGGCGATGACCGCGGCGGGGAGTACCTGGGAAAGGGGCCGTCCGCGCACCCGGCACAGCGACGGCACCGGCACCATGGTCTCCCCGTGGCTTCCCAGGGTCACCGCCTCGACCTCGAGGATGTCCACCCCCGCCGCCTCGGCGATGAAGTGCGCCAGGCGGGCACTGTCGAGGTTGCCCGCCTGTCCCATGACCCGCCGGCGCGGGAAGCCGGAGACCTCGGCGGCGAGCGTGGTCATGTGGTCCAGGGGGTTGGTCACCACGATGAGCACCGCCTCCGGGGAGGTGGCCGCCACCTGCGCGGTCACCGCCGAGACGATGCGGGCGTTGGCCGCCAGCAGGTCCATGCGGCTCATCCCCGGCTTGCGCGGCAGGCCCGCCGTGATGAGCACGAGGTCGCTCCCCTCGGTCTCCTCGTAACCGTTGGTGCCCACCACCCGGGTGGCATGGCGTTCGAGGTAGCGAGATTGGTTCATGTCGAGGGCCAGGCCTTGCGGCAGGCCCTCGACCACGTCGGTGATCACCACTTCGTCGACCAGGCCCATCTCGGATAGGCGCTGCGCCGCCGTGGATCCATACCGGCCGGCTCCTACCACGGTGACTTTGGACATCTGCTCCCTCCACCCGACTGCGGGCGGGAGCGTAGGCCGGCCGTGTTCCCTAATGCGGGCCGAAGGGTGGCCTACAGGCGTTCGATGACGGCCGAGGCGAAAGCCGAGGTGCCCACCTCGGTGGCGCCCTCCGTGAGGCGAGCGAAGTCGTAAGTGACCACCCCGGAGGCGATGGTCGCCTCCAGTGCCGCCTCTATGCCCGCCGCCGCTTCGGCCCAGCCCAGGTACCGCAGCAGCATCACCCCCGACAGGATCACCGACCCGGGATTCACCCGGTCCTGCCCGGCGTAGCGCGGGGCGGTCCCATGGGTGGCCTCGAACACGGCGTGCCCCGTCTCGTAGTTGATGTTCCCGCCCGGGGCGATGCCGATGCCCCCCACCTGGGCGGCGAGGGCATCCGACAGGTAGTCCCCGTTGAGGTTCATGGTGGCGATGACGTCGTGCTCCTCCGGTCGGGTGAGGACCTGCTGCAGGAAGGCGTCGGCGATGGCATCCTTGACCGGCAGGCGATCGCCGGGCTCACCCCCACAGTCCTCCCAGGCGACGGTGCGGTCGCCGAACTCCTCCTCGGCCACCCGGTAGCCCCAGGTGCGGAAAGCGCCCTCGGTGAACTTCATGATGTTGCCCTTGTGCACCAGGGTGACCGAGCGGCGCCCCTGGTCGAGGGCATAGCGCAGGGCGGCCCGCACCAGGCGGCGAGTTCCCGTCTCGGAGATGGGCTTGAGACCCACCCCGCTGTCGGGGCGGATCTCCCAGCCGAACTCGTCACGCAGGAAGTCGAGCAGGCGGCGGACGCCCGGCGAACCGGCCTCCAGCTCCATGCCGGAGTAGACGTCCTCCGTGTTCTCCCGGAAGATCACCATGTCCACCCGCTCGGGATGCCGCACCGGAGAAGGGACGCCCCGATACCAGCGCACCGGGCGAACGCAGGCGTACAGGTCGAGCACCTGGCGGACGGCCACGTTCAGGCTGCGGATGCCCCCTCCCACCGGGGTGGTCAGCGGGCCCTTGATGCCCACCAGATGCTCCCGGAACGCCTCCAGGGTGGCCGGGGGAAGCCAGTCCCCCGTCTCGTGGAAGGCCTTCTCGCCGGCGAGGACCTCCTTCCAGGCGAGGCGACGCCGCCCACCGTAGGCCTGCTCCACCGCGGTGTCGAACACCCGCACCGCCGCCGCCCAGATGTCGGGCCCGGTGCCGTCGCCTTCGATGAAGGGGACGATGGGCTCGTCGGGGACCCGGAGGCCTTCCGGGCCCATGGCGATCGAAGCAGGCATGATGTTCCCTTTCGGCTGACGGCAGCAGGGGATTATCGCCGAGGCAGACCCGGAACCGGGCGGGCGGGGCCCTCCCCGCCCCCGCCGGCCCCCTCTCCAGGGCCCGCCGGGGGCGGAAGGGCCTCCGGACGGCTCCCGCCGCCGCTCTCCCCCCCGCACTAGTGCTCTGACCACAAACGTTCGCGCGGGTGAGCGGCGCCCCTCCTGCTCCGTCCCCCGCGTCATTGCAACCGATCACGGCAGGGCACCGGAGCGGACTCCCCCCACGAGGTTGGTGGTCACAGCACTAGCTCCCGACGCGGCAGGTGCGAATGCCGAACAGGCTGTAGAGCGGACACCAGCCGACCAGCCCGGTCAGCAGCGGGACGAAGCCCACGATGCCCACCACCAGGCCGGCAGTCCCGTCCAGCACGGCGAACCCGATCACGATGAGAGCGATGCCCACCGTCACCCGCAGCACCCGATCCCAGATGCCTTCGTTGCGCAGCCTCATGAGGTCTCCTCCTTCTCTCGGCTCACCCGGTACGACGCGTTAGCCTGCCGCCCGGTCACATGCCGCCGATCTCCCTCACCGAGGTCTTCGACCGTTTTGCCGACGGGGTGTACACCCTGGCGGTGCGGCTGCTGCGCGACCACCACCTGGCCGAGGACGTAGTGGCGGACACCTTCCTCGCCATCCTGCGAGGACGGGCCCCCTATCGCGGGGACGGCTCCCTCGCCGGCTGGGTCTACCGCATCGGGTATCGCCGCGCCATCGCCCTGCTGCGCCGGAGGCGGGAGCTGCCCACCGCCGATGCGGAGTTGCTCCCGCTGGCCGACCGACCCGCCGAAGCGGTGCATGCCGAGGTCATCCGCCGCGAGTTGGCCGACCGCCTCGACGCGGCCATAGGGGAGTTGCCGCCGACCCTGCGAGCCGCCTTCGTACTGCGCGACGTCAACGAACTGAGCACCGCCGAGGTCTCCGCCGCCCTGGGTATCGGCGAGTCGGCGGTGAAGATGCGCCTGGCCCGCGCCCGCGCCCGTCTCCGAGTATCGCTGAAGGAGTACCTGCGTGAATCTCACCTGTGATCAGCTCGAGGCCGTCCTGCCGGAGTTGCTCGACGGCTCTCCCGACGGGGCGACACAGGCCCGCGCCGCCGAGCACCTGGCTACCTGCGACCGCTGCCGCCTGACGGTGGAGGAAACCGGCGAAGTGCGCTCGCTCGGCAGGGCCCACGGCCGCCTCCGCCTTCCGGACGAGGCCCGCCGCCGCATACTCGATGCCTTGGAGAGCGAGACCGGAGGCGGGGGGTGACCCTCACCCCCGGCCTGGCCGCTACCGTCGTCCTGGTGGTCGGCGCCGCCGACCTGGCTCCGGCCCACCGCTCCGGCGACGTCCCGGTGCTGGCCACCCCGCGTCTGCTGGCGCTGTGCGAGGAAGCCACCGTGGCGGCAGTGGCGGCCCGCCTCGGCCCCGGCGAGACCACCGTCGGCACCCGCGTGGAACTGGCCCACCTGGCGCCGTCGCCGACGGGAACCGAGGTGACGGCCACCGCGCTCCTGGAGGAGATCGTCGGGCGGCGCCTGGTCTTCGCCGTCACCGCCCGCCGCGGGGAGGTACCCCTGGCCGACGGGCGCATCGAACGACTGGTGGTCGATCGGGCCGGGTTCCTGCGGCGGGCCGAGGCTCGAGACGAGGCCCTGCCTACGGCAGCTCGACCGGCCGGGTAGGCACCTCGCGGTCGCGCCACACCACCGACCGATGGGTGGCCGACAGCATCGCCGACCAGGCCAGGGCCAGGCCCCAGAAGGCCACCATGAACGGATGCAGCGGGGTGGTCCACTGCGGGTCGCGCCCCAGGTGCGCGGTGAGCATCCGCCCCGACAGCAGCAAGGCCACCTGCCACAGCGCCACCGCCGGGATATCGCCCCCCACCAAGCCCACCCCCACCCGGAAGAAGGGAAGGAGCAGCACCGGCATCAGGACGAGAACGACCGCGGCGGCCATCCAGGGGCTGTAGCCCACCCCGCCGTAGGCGTTCTTGGAGAAGCCGCGCCAGATGTCCCCCGGGGTCTCG
>VGBK01000034.1 GCA_016870535.1 Actinomycetota bacterium
CCTGACGCCCTCGACCACCGATCGCGCGCGGGCCGCCCGCTGGTTCCACGAGTTCGAGGCGGCCGGTTGCGACGGCATCGTGGCCAAGCGCCTCGCGGGGGCCTATGCCGAGGGGAAGCGGGAGATGGTCAAGGTGAAGCACCGCCGCACGGTGGACTGCGTGGTAGGCGGCTACCGGCCTCTGGACGACGGCTCGGGGCTGGGCTCCATCCTGCTCGGCCTCTACGACGAGGCGGGCCGCCTGCACTTCATCGGCCACTGCTCGGGCTTCCCCGACGGGGACCGGGCGGCGCTGCTGGAGCGCTTCGCCGGCTTGCGCTCGGCCGACTCCTTCGGAGCGGAAGGAGAGGTGCGCCGCCCCGGCGGGCAGAGCCGCTGGTCGGCGGGGAAGGACCTGTCTTGGGTGGCGGTGGAGCCGACGGTGGTCGCTGAGGTCTCTTACGACCAGTTGACCGGCGGCCGTTTCCGCCACGCCACCCGGTTCGAGCGCTGGCGGCCCGACAAGGACCCCGCCGCCTGTCTACTCGACCAGTTGATCCGGCCGTCGGGGCCGGGCTTCGGCGCCGTGGTGGGCGGGAACCCGTAGCCGGGCCGGCGGCGTCCAAGGGCTAGAACCTGAAAGGGAGATTCATGCGCGCACGTATCACCGCCGCGATGCTCGCGGCCCTATTGGCCTTGACGGCCGCCGCTTGCGGGGACGGTGGCGGCAGCCAGGGGACCACCCCGGCGGCCCTGGTCGCTTCCGACCTGGAACGCCGCGCCCCCGATGCCCCGGCTTCCGACGTGGCTGCCGTGGGCGCGGGCAACAATGCCTTCGCCGCGGCGGCCTACGCCCTGCTGGCGGCCCAGGAGCAGGGCAACCTGGTCTACTCCCCGCACAGCATCCGCCTGGCTCTGGCCATGACCTACGCCGGGGCGCGCGGGGAAACCGCGGCGCAGATGGCCGAGGTGCTCCGCTTCGACCTGGCCGACGAGGCGCTGCACGCCGCCTTCAACGCCCTCGACCAGGAACTGGCCTCCCGCAACCGGGTGGAGCCCACTCGGGACGACGGCATCGAACGCAAGGTGCAGTTGTCCATCGCCAATTCCCTCTGGGGCCAGCAGGGCTTCACTTTCGTCCCCGAGTTCCTCGACACTCTGGCTGCCGACTACGGCGCCGGGATGCGCCTGGTCGACTACGTGGCCGCCACCGAGGCGGCCCGCCGGGCCATCAACGAGTGGGTGGCGGAGCAGACCAACGACCGCATCACCGACCTCATCCCCGAAGGCGTGCTCAGCGAGATGACCCGCCTGGTGCTGACCAATGCGGTGTACCTCGATGCCACCTGGTCGTCGATCTTCGAGAAGGACGCCACCTACGACGCCCCCTTCTTCCGGCTCGACGGCTCCGAGGTGACGGTGCCCACCATGCACCAGCAGTCCTTCTTCCGTTACGCCGCCGGTGAGGGCTGGCAGGCCGTGGAGCTGCCCTACGTGGGCGAGGAGCTGGCGATGGTGCTCCTGGTCCCCGATGCCGGGCGCTTCCCCGAAGTGGAAGGACTGCTGGGGGCCGGCCTGCTCGACGAGGTGGTGGCCGGACTGGCCGGGGTCGAGGTGAACCTCGCCCTGCCCAAGTTCGAGTTCCGCTTCAAGGCGAGCGTGGCGGACCTGCTCAAGGCGATGGGCATGCCCACCGCCTTCGACCCGGGCGCGGCCGACTTCTCGGGGATGAGCGCCGAGGATCGCCTGTTCATTTCCGACGTGATCCACGAGGCCTTCATCAAGGTCGACGAGGAAGGCACCGAGGCGGCGGCCGCCACCGCGGTGATCATCGATTTGACCTCGGCTCCCATCGAAGTGATGGAACTGTCGGTCGACCGGCCGTTCCTGTTCTCTCTGTACGACCGGACGACCGGCCAGGTCCTGTTCCTGGGCCGGGTGCTCGACCCGGCCTCCTGAGCGCGAGAGAGGAGGGGGCGGTCCGGCCGGGCCGCCCCCTCCGACCCGGAGGTGAGACGATGCGGCGAGTGCTGCTCCTGGGCCTGGCGGCTTCCCTGCTGATGGCGGCCTGCGGGGGCGGTGAGGGGGCGGAGCCGGCCGCCTCGACGGCGCCCTCCTCCTCCGCGGTGCCGTCCACTTCAGCGGAGAGCACCACCGCCCCGCCCTCGGCGGCCGAAGGGGTTCTGGCCTCGAACGCGGCCCGCCTCCCCGGCGACGCTCCGGCGTCCGATGTGGCCGCGGTCACCGCCGGCGACGCCGCCTTCGGTGCCGACCTCCTGGAGGTGCTGGCAGCGGAGAGCGGGGGGAATCTGGCGGTGTCGCCGCTGAGCATCCGCCTCGCTCTGGCGATGACCTATGCCGGGGCGCGTGGGGAAACCGCGGCGCAGATGGCCCAGGTGTTGCGTTTCGGCCTGCCCGACGAGGCCCTGCACGCCGCCTTCAACCGTCTCGACCGGGCGCTGGAAGAGCGGAACCGGACGCTCTCCGGCGAGGGAGGCGCGGCGCGGCGCCTCGAGATCTCCATCTCCAATGCCCTGTGGGGGCAGGCCGGCCTCGACGTGGAGGCGGCCTTCCTCGACATCCTGGCGGCGCAGTACGGCGCGGGCCTGAGGCTGGTGGACTTCGCCGGCGCGGCGGAGGCCGCCCGGGCCACCATCAACGCCTGGGTGGCGGGGGAGACCAACGACCGCATCCCGGAGCTGATCCCGCCGGGAGCCCTGACGCCCGCGACGCTGCTGGTGCTGACCAACACGGTGTACCTGTGGGCCGACTGGGCTCTTCCCTTCTCCAGCGAGGCCACCACGGAGGAGGCCTTCACCCGCCTGGACGGGTCGCGGGTGACGGTGCCGACGATGCACCAACTCCTCCCCGCCGGGTACGCCGCCGGCGACGGCTGGCAGGCCGTCGACCTCAACTACGTGGGGGGCGAGGTGGCCATGCTGCTGGTGCTGCCCGACGCCGGCCGTTTCACCGAGGTGGCCGGCGCCTCCGCAGACCTCTACCCCCAGGCGGTGTCGGGCCTCCAGAGCACCGACGTGGATCTCGCTCTGCCCCGCTTCGAGTTCCGCACCCAGGCCGGGCTCCCCGACGCCCTGCGGGCGTTGGGGATGGCCGACGCCTTCGACTCGGGCCGGGCCGACTTCACCGGGATCCTGGCCGACGGGGGCCTGTTCATCTCCGACGTGCTCCACGAGGTCTTCGTGGCGGTGAACGAGGCGGGCACGGAGGCGGCCGCCGCCACGGCGGTGATCATGGGCCGGGGCATGCCGTCGCGGCCGGTGGAGCTCAGCTTCGACCGCCCCTTCCTCTTCTGGCTCTACGACCGGGCCACCGGCGCGGTCTTGTTCATGGGCCGGGTGCTGGACCCGTCGGCCTGAGGTTCGCCGCCCTTGGGCCTACCGGGGCTTTCTCTGCTTCGAGGGCCGGACCCGGGGCGGCTCCCCCGGCATCTTGGGGTAGTGGGGCGGCCAGGGGGCGTCCCCCAGGCCCCGGGCGGCGTCGGCGCCGGCCAGGGCGAGCAGGCCGGAGAGGTCCCCGGCGGCCCGGTCGATGTCGGCGGTGAGGTCGCCCGCCGCCGCCCAGCGGCCCCGGAAGCCTTCGAGGGTCATCTCCGTCGGATCGATGGTGGCCAGTTCCTCCCAGGCGAAGGGGGTGGAAACCCGGCCGGTGTGGCGCAGGCTGTAGGCCGAGGCGATGGTCTTGTCGCGAGCGTTCTGATTGAAGTCCAGGAATACGCCCCGGCGTTCCTCCTTCCACCAGGCGGTGGTGGCCAGGCCGGGGAGGCGGCGCTCGATCTCCCGGGCGAAGGCCAGGGCGCCGCGCCGCACCTCCTCGAAGGTCCAGCGGGGCTGGAGGCGCACGTAGATGTGGAGGCCGCGCGACCCCGAGGTCTTGGGCCAGCCCGCCAGGCGCTGCTCGGCGAGCAGGTCTCGGCAGGCGGCGGCCACCGGGCGGCAGTCGTCGAAGGTGAAGCCCTCGGTGGGGTCGAGGTCGAGGCGCAGTTCGTCGGGGTGATCGAGGTGCTCGGCGCGGCTGGTCCAGGGGTTCAGGTCGAGGCAGCCCAACTGCACCTGGTCGACGATGTCGGAGACGTCGTCCACGATCGGCATGCGGCCGGGCCGGGCCGAAGGGAAGCGCACCGCCACCGCCTCCCTGATGGTGGCCGGGGCCCGCTTGGTGAAGAAGGGCGGGTGGTCGACCCCTTCGGGCCACCGTTTCAGGGCACAGGGGCGGCGGTGGACCCCGCGCACTGCACCGGGAGCGCAACCCAGGTAGTGCTCCACCACGTCGCGCTTGGTCCAACCCTGCTCGGGGAAGAGCACCTTGTCGGGGCTGGTGAGGCGCACCTGCCTTCCCGCCGCCTCCACGTAGGTCACTTCGCCCGGCACGGGGAGATTATGGGCCGGGCGGGAGCGGAAGACCTCGGAGTGTCACGCCGTGGCGGTGATGCGGGCGCTCACCGCGGTGGGGCCGGCCGGATGGGTCGGGGTCACCGCGATGTCCCGGAACCCGGCGGCGGCCAGGCCGGAGGAGTACTCCTCGGCGGTGATGGCCCCCGCGATGCACCCGGCCCACGAGGCCAGGTCGGCTCGTTCCTCGTCGCTGAGGGCGTGGAGGGCCACGATGTCGGAGACGGCGAGGCGGCCGCCGGGCGCCAACACCCGGTGCGCCTCCCGAAAGACCGCCGGCTTGTCGGCGGACAGGTTGATGACGCAGTTGGAGATGACGACGTCGACGCAGGCGTCGGGCAGGGGGACGGCCTCGATCTCGCCCTTGACGAACGCGACGTTGCTCACGCCGGCCGCCTGCTGGTTCGCCCGGGCCAGGTCGAGCATCTCGTCGGTCATGTCGAGGCCGTAGACGAAGCCGGTGGGACCGACCTGCCGGGCGGCGAGGAAGACGTCGAGGCCGCCTCCCGAGCCGAGGTCGAGCACCCGCTGCCCGGGCTGCAGGCCGGCGATGGCGGTGGGGTTGCCGCAGCCCAGGGAGGCCAGGCGGGCCGCGTCGGGCACCTCGCCGGGAGTGAGGTCCTGGTAGGCCGCGGCGCCGAAGCCGGCGGGGTCGTCGGCGCAGCAGTCCGGCGCGGCGGCGGCCGGACCGCAGCAATCGGACGGGCTTCGCACCTGCCGGGCGGCCCGGGCGTAGCGGTCGCGGACGGCTTCCTTGATCTCATCGGCGGAGCGGGTCATGGGGTTCCCTCCTGGGTGGGTGCGGAAGCGGGCGGGCAGCAGGCGTCGAGGGCGTCGGCGAGGGCCCGCAGCGAGGCGGCCAAGTCCGGGGAGACCGTGTAGCGCACTGCACGGCCCTGCTTGGCGGCGCGGAGCACTCCGGCCCGGCGCAGCACCGCCAGGTGGCGGGAGACGACGGAGAGGTCCACCGGGCAGCAGGCGGCGGCGTCGGTGACCGTGGTGGGCTCGCCGCTGCGGCCGAGGCCGATGACCAGGGCCACCCGGTTGGGGTCGCCGAGGGCGCGGAACAGGCCGGGGTCCATGAGGTCCTCCAGACGCCCGCAGCACTCCTCGGCCCTTCGCGGCAAAGACTTGTATGTTTGCGCCATCACGCAAAGTATAGCGGACTGCGTGCGGCAGAGAAGAGGCCGAAGCAGTCGGGGAGCAGGCGGGGGCGCTCCCCTCGGCGCCGCCGGCGTCTGCGGCGAGGCGGGCCGGCCGGGGCCGCCGCTTCCGTCCCGGGGTCCCCCGCCCGGCGGCAGGGGAGGCAAGAATAGGGACATGGACGCCACGGTGCTGCTGGTGGAAGACGACGCCTCGGTGCGCGAAGTCACCCAACTGGGCCTGCAGCGGGCCGGGTTCACCGTCCTCACCGCGCGCGACGGCCAAGAGGGCCTGAGCCTCTTCCGCTCCCGGCGCCCCGACGTCGTGGTCCTCGACGTCATGCTCCCCGGTCTCGACGGCCTCGAGGTTTGCCGGGTCATCCGGCAGGAGTCCGCCGTCCCGGTGGTGATGCTCACCGCCCTGTCGGGCACCGTCGATGTGGTGGTGGGCCTCGAGGCCGGAGCCGACGACTACGTCACCAAGCCCTTCGAGATGCCCGAGTTGGTGGCGCGGGTACGGGCGGCGTTGCGCCGGGCGACCCGCACCTCGGCCTCCGAGGTGGTGACCCTCGGCCCCCTGCGCATCGACCCGGCAGCCCACACCGTGGCGGGCCCGGCCGGGGAGATCGCCCTGACTCCCACCGAGTTCCGCCTGCTGGTGGAGTTGGCCCGCCGTCCCGGGCAGGTCTTCACCCGCGAGATGCTGCTCGAGCGGGTGTGGGGCTACGGCTACCTGGGCGACTCCCGCCTGGTGGACGTGGCGGTGCAGCGTCTGCGCGCCAAGGTGGAGTCCGACCCTTCGCAGCCCTCCCTGATCCGCACGGTGCGCGGCGTCGGCTACCGGGCGGCCCCCCGCTGATGCGCCGCTTCCGCACCCGCCTGGTGGCCACCGTCATCGGCCTGGTGCTGCTCACCGCCCTGCTCCTCGGCGCCGGGTCCTACCTGTTCGTCTCCCGTTCGCTGCGGGCGCAGTTTGCCTCCGATGCCGCCGCCCAGGCCGAGTTCAACATCGCCGAGTTGGCCACCGAGGAACGACTCCCCCCCGGCTCCGGCCTGGCGGAGTTCGAGGCCTCCGGTCTGGCCGAGGCCATCCGCCGCCGGGGCGGGACCGAGTTGTACGTGGAGTTCGCCGAGGGGGAGCCCTCCTATGCCTCGGGCTTCGGCGTGGCCGACACCCCGGCTTTGGTGCGCCCGGAGTTGCAGGAAGTGGTGGCCTCGGGACGGCTGGGCTGGCAATGGCTGGATCTCGCCGGCCGGCCCTATCTGGTGGTGGGGGGGCGGCGTCCGCCGTCCGGTCCCGATTTCTACATCTACTTCCCCGCCGGGGGCGTGGCCGCGGCGCTGACCCGCCTGTGGCAGTCCCTGGCAGTGGGGGGGGCGGCGCTGGTGGCCGTGGCCGCGTTGGCCGCCGGGGCCATCTCGCGGGGGGTGCTGCGCCCGGTGGCGGCGGCCGGCCGGGCGGCACGGGCCATCGCCGCCGGCGACCTGTCGGCCCGGCTGCCGGTGTTTTCGGGCGACGAGTTCGGCGCCTGGGCGGAGTCCTTCAACCGCATGGCCGCCTCCCTGGAGCGCTCCATCGCCGACCTGCGGGAGGGCCGCGACCGGGAGCGCCGGTTCGTGGCCGACGTCTCTCACGAACTGCGCACGCCGCTGACCGCACTGGTGGGCGAGGCCGACCTGCTGCGGGAGCACCTGGAGGGGATGCCGCCCGAGCCGCGCCGCCTGGGGGAGTTGCTCACCGCCGACATCACCCGTCTGCGCGCCCTGGTGGAGGACCTGCTCGAGGTGAGCCGCCTCGATGCGGGATCCGAGGCGACCAGCCCGGTCGAGTTCGACGCCGCCGCCTTGCTGCGGGCGGCGGCGGCGGCGCTCTGCCCGGGGGCCCGGGTGCAGGCCGCGCCGTCGCTGCCGGTGCGGTCGGACCGGCGTCACCTGGAGCGCATCCTGGCCAACTTGCTCGACAACGCCGGCCGGCACGGCGGGGGTGAGGTGGCGCTTGCGGTGCGGCGCGAGGGAGGCGACCTGGTGGTGCTGGTGGCCGACCGGGGCCCGGGGGTGCCCGCCGGGGACCTGGAGCGGATCTTCGAGCGCTTCTACAAGGGCGACACGGCCCGGGCCGGCGCGGGGAGCGGCCTGGGCTTGGCGATCGCGCGCAGCCACGCCCGTGCCCTCGGCGGGGATCTCGTGGCCCGGCGCCGGGCCGGCGGGGGCCTGGAGTTCGAGGCCCGCCTGCCCGTCGCGGAACCGTTACCCGACGGTGAGGTTCTCGAAACGGGCGCATAGGAGACTCCACGGTGTGAGGCGACACAGCTTCCACCGTTTCGAGAGGGAGTGACGTCATGAAACGCCCGGCATTGCTTCTTGTGGTCCTGGCCCTGGCGGCCGCGGCCTGCGCCGAGCCGATCGGCGAAGGCGATCCCATCACCACCCGGCCGGCGGGCGGGGGCGAGACCACCGCGGCCGTCAGCACGACGGCGGGTACCACCAGCACCGCACCCCCCACCACCACGACGACCGGCGCGGCCACCTCGTCCACGACGGGGGCCACCACGACGGCGGCTACGACCACCACGACGGCCCCCCCCGCCACCACCACGACGACGGCCACCGACACCACGGCTGCCGGCATCATGGGAGTCAAGGTCTACTTCATGCTCGAAGGCGGCGGCACCGGCTACCGCCCGGGGCCCTTCCTGGTGCCGGTCTACCGGGAGATCCCCCGCACGCAGGCGGTGGCCACTGCAGCCCTGCAAGCCCTCATCGCCGGCCCCACGGCCGATGAGAAGGCGAGCGTGCCCGCACTGTCTTCGGCGGTGCCCGGCAACACCATGCTCCTGGGCATCGGCATCGAGAACGGCCTGGCCACGGTCGACCTGTCTCGCGAGTTCGAAGCGGGGGGCGGCACCTTCTCCATGGCCGCCCGCCTCGCCCAGGTGGTCTTCACGGTGACTCAGTTCCCCACGGTGCAGCGGGTGGCCTTCCGCCTCGACGGCCGCCCGGTGACCGTCTTCTCGAGCGAGGGGATCATCATGGACCACCCGGTGAGCCGCGAGGACTACCGGGACCTGACCCCGGGCATCTTCGTGGACGACCCGGCCTACGGCGCCCCGGTCACCACCCCTCTCCGGGTGCGCGGGGTGGCGGCGGTCTTCGAGGCCCAGTTCAACTGGGCCCTGGCCAACTGGGACGGCCTCATCGTCGCCGAGGGCTCTGCCATGACCGACAACGGCACCGGTTGGGGCTACTTCGACTTCACCATCCCCTACCGGGTGGATTCCCGGCAGTTCGGGTCGCTGATCGTCTTCGACTACTCCGCCGAGAACGGGGAGAGGCAGAACATCCGGGAGCACCCCATCTGGCTGATGCCTTGAGGAAGGTAATGCCCTGCGCCCTCTCCCGGCTTCGCCGGGAGAGGGCGGGTTCACTCCCTCTCCCGCCCACCCGGGGCGGGAGAGGGTTGGGGTGAGGGTGGGGTCTCGAGGGAGGCCCGTTCCAGCCTCTCGAAGGCCCGGACCACCGCGGCCACCAGGCGGTCCCGGTGGAACCACAGCAGGCTGGCGTGGCCGGCGTTCACCCACTCCAACTCCGACCCCGGCCAGTGGCGGTGCACCGCTTGGGCGGCGGCGGTGGGGACGTAGCCATCGCGCGTCCCCGCGACCAGGACCGCCGCCCGGGTGTGGGCCGGAGCGGGGAACCGCAGGACGCTGGCGCTGAAGAGGATGTCCGCCAGGCGTTGGCGGCCCTGGGGAGTGTCGCCTCCCAGCGCTTCCCAGTCGATGGTGTTGCGCAGGATGCCGTGGAGAAACGGCGGCCCCGGCGAGAAGGAGGCCGCCAGGAGAGCGGGGGCCACCGGGAAAGGCAGGGCGGCGGCGAGGAACCCGGCCATGTTCCCCCCCATGCTGTAGCCGCCGACCCCTACCCGGAAGCCCTTCCTCCGCAGGTAGTCGGCCAGGACGCGACCTTCGAGGACCGCACTGCGGCCCATCCACATGAACTCGGCGACGGTGGTGATGGGCTGAGGGTCGCCGGGCAGGGGGCGCCGGGCCCCGTAGAAAGGCTGCTCCAGCATGGCCGAGGCGATGCCCCGGGCGGCCAGAGCGGCGGCGAGCTTGGCCCGTCCCTCGTAGCCGTGGTCGTTCCAGGCGGCCATCAGCACTACGGCCCGCTCGGCGCCCTCCGGCGGCAGCAGGAGCCGGGCCCGGGCGAGGCGGCTGGGCTCGGGCAGGTAGCGGCCCGGGCTCTCGAAGGTGAGGTCGCGCCCCGCCAGGCCGTTCCAGGGCCGCTCCGGCCCCTCGGCCACCGGGATGTCCGGGAGGGGGGAGGCGACCGCAGCCTCTTCGAGGTAGGCGGCCAGCGCCTCGGGATCCCCCCAGCCGCGGCGGAAGACCCGCTGGTGCGGGGGGATGCGGGCCAGGGCCCGGGCGGAGACGGCGTCGAGCCAGTGCACGGGGCGGGAATCTAGTCCCGGCGGGGTACCGTGAAGGCGTGGAGATCGCGCCCTTCGTCCCCACCGAGGCGGGCTACCGCGAACGGGTGGGGCTGTTGAAGGAGGCTCAGCCCGAGGAGCCCTGGAGCCTGGAGGGGGAGAAGCAGGCCGATGCCGTCGCGGCGGCTGCCGGGCGTCCGGCCGATGCCTGCTTCGCCCGGGTGGGCGGCGAGGCGGTGGGATTCGCCCGGGCGCAGGCCGACCCCGACGTGCCCGCGGCCGGCCGCCGCCGCCTGTGGGTGGTGGTGGCGCGCCGGGCCCGGCGGCAAGGTGTCGGGTCGGCCCTGCTCGAAGCGGTGAGCCGGGCGGCGGCCGCCGCCGGAGCCACCGAATGGCACGTCTCCACCAGCCTGGCGGAGCCCGACGGGCGAGCCTTCGCTCTGGCCCACGGCTTCCGGGAGGTGGAGGCCGAGTACGAACTGCACCTCGACCTGGAGTCGTTCGAGGACGGCGCCAGGGCCGCTCCCCGCCCCATCGAGAGCCTGGCGAGCCGGCAGCGCCGCCATCCCGACTGGTTCGAGCGCTACTACCGCCTGCACACCGCAGTGGAGGGGAGCGTGCCCTGGGCGCTGGGCTACGCCGTCCCGAACCGCGAGGACTTCCGTCGTCGCCGGGTCGAGCCTGCCGAGTTCCTTCCGGAGGGGACGATGATCGCCGTCGTCGGAGGCGAGTGGGTGGGCCTGTGCGAGATGTGGCGGTGCGGGGACGATCTCGCTACGGCCTACCAGGAGTTGACCGGGGTGCTCCCCGGCTACCGGGGGCAGGGCCTGGGCACCGCCCTGGTCGCGGCGGCCGCCGCCTGGGCAAAGCGCCGCGGCTACCGGCGGCTGCTCACTTCAACCAGCACCTCGAACGCGGCCATGCAGCGCACCGCCCGGCGTCTCGGCTTCATCGTGGCCGGGCGCTGGAGCCACCTCCTGGGGCCGGTGAGGCGAGGCGGCGCACCATCGGGGCAGGAGCGGCACCGATGACCGGCAGGAATCCCGGGCCGTCCCGGCGACGGCCCTCCCGGCGAGGGGTTGCGGCGCTGGAGAGGCGTTGCGGGCCGCTCACGCAACCGCCAACCCCGCACGAACCCCACAGGCGCTTCCCCGGAGCCCCTGGTCGCGCCGTGATGCGATCTCCTCACCCGGCGGGGCCGGGGGAGGCACCCCCCGAGCACCCTCGATCGCCTGATCCGTCGTTCCCCGGCAACGCGCCGCCCTTCATCCGGTGGTGAGGGCGCCCTTCTTCGGCTCGATCTTCCAGGCGGCGACGGCCAGGCCGATGGCGATCGCCAGGGAGACGATGGCGGCCACCAGGATCGCCGTCAGCATGGTCTCGAAGTTGGACAGGAACCCGGAGCCGTAGGTCTCCGGGTAGTACTCCTCCGCCCAGCTGCCCTCGAACCACCGCAGCCACGGGATGGAGATGAAGCCCACGACCGCCAGCCCGAAGAAGACGCCGGCGATCCGCTTCAGGTCGCCGAACGCCAGACCCGTTCTCGGGTTCGCCGGGAAGCCCTTCTTGGCCAGGCCGCCGTAGCGCTTCTTCCAGATGACGTAGAGGACCGGCCCGCTGACGAGGCCGAGCATGCCGCCGATGAAGTAGTCGGTGCCGTTGATGAAGAACGAAGCGGCCGCGATGAGGATCGGAACGATGCACAGCACGCACAGGAAGGCGTATCCGCCGGGGATCTTGAACTTGTACTCGCTCTCGGGGATCCGCTTCCTGAGGATCATGGCGGAGATGTACACCAGGATGTAGGACGCCACCAGCAGGAACACGTCGATGATGACGACGGTGGTGAAGGCGAAGTTGACCAGGATCAGGTTGACGACCGCCACCGAGATCACCGAGATGTACGGCACGCCGTGCTTCTTGTCGCACTTGACCATGATCGGCGGAGCCAGGTGGTCGTCGGCCAGGGCGAAGAACCCCCTCGAGCCCGACGCGATGTACGTGTTGTATATGGAGCATTGGGCCAGGACCGCCACCACTACGAAGAAGATGCCGAATCCCGCCCCCCAGAACGAGGTGACCACATCGGCGTACCCGACGGAGTCTGCCGTCGTGCCCCAGTCCTCCCAGCTCCCGATGGAGCCGAGGCCCGCCAGGGTGGGGAAGATGTAGACGGCCATGATGATCGGGATGACGATGAGGGTGGCTTTGGGGATCACCTGGGGATCCTCGAGCTCACCGGCGACGGTGGACATGGACTCGTAGCCGGCATACATCCACAGGCCGATGGCGATGCCCGCACCGATGAAGTAGATCCAGTCGGCGAAGGCGATGCCCGACACGCCGAGGATGTCTGCACTCGCGGTGAACGGGACGAAGGGGTTCTGGTTCCAGTTGAGGAATCCCGCGAGCGCGACCAGGCCGAAAGCGAAGATGACGAGGATCGAGAGGGCGCTGCTGATCAACCCGACATCCCTGACGCCGCGGAGGTTGATGTAGGTGAAGATCAGGATGATGGCCGCCTTGATGGCGAACTCCTGGGTGCCGGTGAGGTCCCACTGGGAGGCGAGGTAGCCGCCGGCGAGGATGACGTAGAGCGTGTTGTCGATGTAGATCGAGATCGTCCGCCACCAGCCGGCCTGGAATCCCCAGAACTCCCCCAGCGCTTCCTGCACCCACTTGTAGTAGCCCCCCTCCTGGGGCCGGGCCGAGCCGAGTTCGGCCGCGACCAGGCCGAACGGGATGGCCCAGACGAAGGGCAGGACCATGAGCATCAGGAGCGTCAGCCCGGGACCTGCCGCGGGGATCATCTCCTCGATGCCGTAGGCGCCGGCGGCGCAGAGGCAGAAGATCATGAAGACGACCGTCGAGACCCGCATGCGGTGCTGCTTGAGGCCGTGCGCGCCGACCTCCATGGCGGCGCGTGGTGTCTGGACGGCAGGTTCCTCGGCTGTGGCCATGGGCTCTCCCCTCCCCGGGCGACCGCCAGTTCGTCGTGCTCCGCGCAATCTAACGACTCGGGAGACTCCTTGTCGGCAGCCGTGAAGATGAATCCCGTCGGGACGGTGCCCCGAGGCGGTGCCGTCACCCGGCAGAGCGACGGTCCCCATCGACCGGCCGTCGCCTCGGCCGAGGAACGGGGCTACCGTCGGCCGCTCACCTCGACGGGTGCCGGCTGTGAGGCGATGCCGCGCGTGGTTCGGCGTCTCGGTTCCGTCGTGGCGAGGCGCCGGAGCCATCTGTTGGGCCTGGTGCGGCCGGGAGGCGTACCATCAGGGAGGGAGGTTGGGCCATGACCAGCAGGAAGAAGGGGATGAGACTCGTCGCCGGCGCCGGGGTCGGCGCCGCGGCGGCGGCCGCGCTGCGACGCCGTTGGGCGGGGCGCCGCGGGGTGGAGGCGCCCCGGGTGCCGGAGCCGGGAAGCCCGGGGGACGTCTACCTGGAGCACCTGGCCGCCGCGGTGCGGATCCCGACGATCAGCCACGAGGACCGGTCGCTCACCGACCCGGCCCCGTTCGACGCCTTCCACGCCTTCCTCGAGGACACCTACCCGCGGGTGCACCGGAACCTGAACCGGGAGGTGGTCGCCGGGCACGCTCTCCTCTACACCTGGGAGGGGGCCGACCCGGGTGCCCCGGCCGTGTTGCTGATGGGCCACATCGACGTGGTGGGCATCGAACCCGGGACCGAGGACGGATGGGAACACCCCCCCTTCGCCGGGGAGCGGGACGAGGAGTGGCTGTGGGGCCGGGGCACCACCGACGACAAGGGCTCGGTGGTGGCCATCTTCGAGGCGGTGGAGGGCCTGCTGGCGGAAGGCTTCCGCCCCGACGTCACCCTCCTCCTCGCCGTCGGCGACGACGAGGAGATCGGCGGGGGTCGCGGCGCCGCCGCCATCTCGGCCTTGCTGTCCTCGCGGGAAGTGAGCCTCGACTTCGTCCTCGATGAGGGGGGCGCGGTGGTCACCGGCCTCCTGCCCGGGGTCACCCGGCCGGTGGCCCTGGTGGGCATCGGGGAGAAGGGCTACCTGAACGTCGAACTGGTGGCCGAGGGAGCCGGAGGGCACTCGTCGGTGCCGCCGCCGCACACCGCGGTGGGCGCGCTGGCGGCGGCGGTGGCTCGCCTCGAAGCCACCCCTCTGGCCGTTCGCCTCGACTCCCAGGAGGGCTTCTTCGCCGCCCTGGCCCCCGTGCTGGGCGGGGTGAACGGGTTGGCGCTGCGCCACGCCGATCGCCTGGGCCCACTGGTGGAGAGGAGGCTGAGCGCCTCACCTCCGGGGAACGCCCTCATCCGCACGACCACCGCGGTCACGATGATCGAGGGCGGGGTGAAGCCCAACGTCCTGCCGCAGTCGGCCCGGGCCGTGGTGAACTTCAGGGTGATCCCGGGCGACACCGTCGAGGGGGTGCTGGAGCACGTTCGCCGGGTGGTGGGGGAGGAGATCACGGTGCGGCAGTTGCCCGGCGGGTTCAGCGCCGAGCCCTCTCCGCTTTCGAGTACCGACTCGGCCGCCTACCGCGTGGTGGCGGAGAGCATCGCGGCGGTCTTCCCCGAGGCGACGGTGGCGCCCTGGATCGTGATGGGGGCCACCGACGCCCGGCACTACCTCCCCGTGGCGTCCGCCGCCTATCGGTTCAGCCCCTTCCGGATGACCCCCGCCGACCTGGGCCGGATGCACGGGACGGGGGAGCGGCTGAGCCTCTCGGATGCCGACGGCGCTCTGGCCTTCTACCGCACCGTGATCCAGAAGGCCTGCGGGACCACCCAGCAGTGGTGAAGCCGGCGACCGTCGAGGAGTATCTGGCCGCAGTGCCGGAGAAACCGCGGGCGGCGCTGGAGAGGCTGCGGCGCCTCGTCAGGGAGGCGGCCCCGGAGGCGACCGAGGGCATCGCCTGGCAGATGCCGGCCGTCAAGGCCCACGGGCGCTGGCTGGTGGGCTACGCCGTCTTCAAGGACCACTGCTCGTTCTTCCCGATGAGCGGCGCACTGGTGGAGGTCTTCGCCGAGGATCTCCAGGGCTTCGTCACCACCAAGGGCACCATCCACTTCACTCCCGAGCAGCCCCTCCCGGCCGCCCTGGTGAAGAAGATGGTGAAGGCGCGGCTGGAAGAGGTGTCGGCCCGGGGGGCTTGACCATCCCGAGCGGAGGCCGCCCTAGCGGGCCCGCATCCGGTTGTTCCTCGGGTGGTGCTCCAACTCGGCCAGACCCAGCGCCTCCAACAGGGGAGGCAGGTAGACCCCGAACCGGCCCCGGAAGCCCTTCCTGAGGCCGTACCAGCCGCCGATCGGGTTGTCCGGGGAGCGGCCCCAGGCCTCCACGGTCCCCTCCTTCGCCGGCTTCTGCTCGTCGGCTCCGCCCAACTCGACCCAGTCGCCGGCCTGCCGCAGCATGTCGTGGAGGTCGTCGACGGCGCGGGCGTCGTAGAGCAGGACGGTGCTCCCCACCGTGCAGACCAGGACTCGCCGGCCCTCCCGGTCTTCGGCGTGAATCGTGTAGTCCGATGTCCCGGGCGGCGTCTTGAGCTTCCACGGATCGTCCGAGGGGCGGTCGAGTACCGGCATCGCAGCCTCCTTCTCGGCCGGGGAAGGTAGTGCGCCTGCTGCGGCTACTTCGTCTCCCTCCACCGGGCAGCGGGAAGGCCGGGGGCCGGCGCGTGGTGGCCGGGGTTGAGGGTGTCCGGGCTTCACGGCGGGCAGTACCGCCGGCCCGCTCAGGCCGGGCCCACCACCCCGGCCAGCAGGTCGCGAGCGTGAGTGGCGAAGTCGAAGGCCGGATCGAGCATGTCCCAGATGGTGAGGCCCTGCAGGGCGGCCAGCAGGAACTCGGCCCGCCGGCGCGCCTCGGCGGCGGTCAGCCCGGGGCGGGAGCGGGACATGCCGTCGGCGAAGCGGTCCAGGCGATTGGCGTGGTGGCGCAGGATGCGGCCGCGCAGGCGGTGGTCGTCGGCGCTGCCCGCCACGGCGAGTTGCACGTAGATGCGGGCGAGGACCGGTTGGCCCTCGATGAACCGGATGTACGCCTCCACCAGGTCCTCGACGGTGTCTTCGCCCCGCCGATCGGGGTCGGGGTCCACCGCTTCCAAGGCCTGGCGCACCGCGGTGACCACCGCCTCTTCCTTCGTCTCGAAGAGGTTGTAGAAGGACCCGGGGAGGACGCCGGCCCGTTCGCAGATGCCCTTGAGGGTGATGCCTTCGAGGCTTCCTTCGGCGAGGAGGGCGCGGGTGGCGGCGAGGATCCTCTCCTGCGTCTCCAATCCCGCCCGATAGCGGACCACAACTCCTCCCGCGACCCGGCCG
>VGBK01000035.1 GCA_016870535.1 Actinomycetota bacterium
CATCACGGCCCGGCGCGAGCGGTAGACATCGAGGGGGTGACGCACCGTCACCACGAACTTGAAGGCCGGGTACAGCGGCGACAGCATGGGGAAGATGGGAGTCATCAGGGGATCCTTCAGGGCGAGGATCTCCGGGCTCCCGACGTTGACGGCCACCCGGTCCAGGGCATGGCGCACCATCCCCCGGGCGAACCTCTCGAAGTGGGACCGGTGGGCGAAGAAGGATCTGGTGTGGTTGTCGAACTGGCGCAGGCCGGCCACCAGGGCGCGGAAGTAATAGGTCAGGAAACTGGACTCGGCCACGTAGCCGTTCACCCGGGGTGAGGTGCAGATGATGGCGTGAGCCACCGTGGTGCCCGACCGGGGCGCCCCGCCGACGAAGATGACACCGCGGCCCGCTTCCTCCATCAACTCACCTCAGGCAGTCCGAGAACGACTTGCATCCGACCGCACCCGAGCGGCTCCGGACGGCCCCGGGTCGCGGGCCGAACCGACGCTCCGGTCGCCGCCGGAGTCTACCCCCAGGCCCGTCTACGAAAGGCGCTACCTGTGAGGACCGCGCCGGGCTCTCAGACCCCCGGGCCGCTCGGCTCACCCCGCTCCGTCCCCTTCAGGTAGCGCTCCTCCAGGGCCCGAAAACCCTTGAAGCGTCGCAGCAGCCAGCCCACCGGCCCCCACCCCAGCCGCCGCAGCAGGCGGCGCAGGTCGCACTCCGCCTGCCGCCCTGCCTCCCGGCGGCCCGCCGCCCCGGCGGTCTCCGGCGCCGGCCGGGCCTCTGCCGCGCTGCGCCAGTGGCGCAGCAGGAACCCGGAGAGATCGGCCCGGTCCGCCCCGCCACCCTCTCCTGAGGGGAGGCGGCTGAGGGCGTACAGCACCCGGGAGATCTGCTTCCTCGCCTGCCGGGTACCGGGATCGGGGATCCGCAGCGCCTGCAGCAGCAGTCGCCCCAGCAGGGCCTCGTCGCCCGGCGCCGCCGCCGCCCGCTCCAGGTATCCCTCCAGGGAGGCGATCGGGTGGGCCCGCTCCACCACCGGCCGGCCGGCCACCGACTCGCCCGCCAGGGCCGCGGCCAGCAGCCGGGGGTGGTGGTGTGCGGCATAGTGCTCGATCGCCGCCGCGCTCTCCGCCTCGATCCTGCCGGGTTCCAACGCCGCCAGGTGAGCCACCAGGTCCTCCGGCTCCTGCCAGACGAAAGCCCCCGGATAGGCGAGGGTCTCGTTAGAGAGGAGCTTCGAGGACGGATGCCGGTAGACGGCCACGGGGATCCCCGCCGCCATCGCCTCCACCGTGGAGCGGCATCCTCCCAGCGGGAAGGAGTCCAGGTAGAGGCCCACCCCCTCTTCCACCAGGGCGGCGCGCAGCGACGCCACCTCCGGGAGGTTCACGAAGCGGTCCACCGGCATCCCGGCGACGGTGAGTTGCTTCTCGATGGAGGCGACCACCGCCGGCGGCAGCCCCCCGAAGTGCAGGTGGCGGCCCCCGGTGGCCGCCAGCCAGCGCGGCACCTGGGCCGCGAACGAGTCCTCGCCCCCGGGGGCGAACTTGCCCCAACGGCCGGCGCTGGCCGTGGTCAGCGGGTAAGGGGGCGCCACCGGATCGCTCGGCTCGCCGGCGGTCAGCGGCAGGAACAGGTTCTCGGCCAGCCCCAGGTCGTGGCGGCAGTTGGCGAAGCCGGCGTAGCGGAAGTCGAGGTGGCGGGCGTGGGCCAGGTGCACCCCCAGCGTGAAGCGGTGGTCCACGTGGTGGTAGAAGAGCATCTCCCCGGCCGACCCCGGCTGGAAGCCGGCCACGGCGGCCGCGTCGTGGGGGTGGGCCAGCAGGAAGGCACGGCCGGGAGCCGCCCCGGCCAGGCGCCCCGCCACCCACGCCGCGGCCTCGCGGGCGGTGGCGTCGGGGGCGGCCTCCACCGCGACGGCCGAGCCCAGGAAGCGCTGCGCCTCCTCAAGGTCGGTGCCGCCGCCCACCCCGGTGAGGAGCACCAGGTGGCGGCGGCCGGGTTGCGCCTCGACCAGGTCCCGGATGACGAAGGTGTGGCCCCCCGGGAAGACCAGGCGGGTGGCGACATAGGCCACCAGGCTCGGGTCGAAGCGCTCCGGCGCCGAGCGGCCCAGGCGCCGCCCCAGGCGCAGGCACAGATCGTCGAGCACCGGGGAACCGAAGGCCGCCCCGATGGTCCCCGGGTCCTCGAAGACCCGCTCGACGTAGGAGATCACCCGGTTGAAGGCGCGCGCCTCGTCCCCGCGCTCCAGGTCGGCTTCGACGAGGGACGCCACCTCACGGGTAGGAGGGATGGGGTCTCCCGCCCGGCTCACAGCATCGCCTCCACCACGCTGGTAAACCGCACCTCGATGTCGTGGCCGGGGAACGGGTTACGGAACACGAACCGCGGATCGCTCCCGCACACCAGGCGCCGGCCCCCGGAGAAGTCCTCCACGCGCAGATCGGCGGTGCCGACCCCACCTGAGGCGAGGTCGATCTCGACCGCGGCCTCCTCAGGGTCCGGCGGCGCCGGGCCCAGCCGCCGCACCCGAAGCACCGGATGACGGTGGGCCGAGAAGGCCTCCCCGGGGTCGATCCGCAGGAACTCGGGGGCGGCCCCGACCCGCAGGCCGATCTCCACCCGGTCGCCCTCCACCAGGCGGCGCCACTCCCGAACGCTCTGCTGTTCGGTGAACCGGGTCGTCGCCGAGTACATGACCTTGAACGGCCAGCGCGTCCCCTGCTCGGTGGGAGGGGAGGAAGCCCCGGCGCGGGCCAGGGCCCGCTCGTCCAACCGGCGGCAGGCTCCCGCACCGCCGGGAAGGAGGTTCACCCCCAGTTCCTCGCCCATCTGAGCGAGCCGATGCCGGAAACGATGTCCGGCCTCGACGGCCGCTTGGCCGGCGGCCGCCAACCCGCGGCGCGCCCCGTCGTCGCCGAGCAGGCGCCGGCAGATCTCCCGCGCCTCCGCCGGGCTCTCGTAGACCGGCAGCGACAGGCCGGGGAACAACTCCCGGAGATCGGGCTGCTGGTCGGAGACGAGGACGGCGTTGGTGGCCAGGATGTCGAACACCCGCCAGGGCAGGCCGCCCCGCGCCTGGATGTGGGAGATGCTCAGCGCCAGCCGGCTCCGGTTGTAGAGGGCCTCCAGTTCCCGGCGCCGCTGCACCTGGTCGCGCCGGAAGGCGAACACCAGATCCATCGAGTAGGGCAGCACTTCCAGCCAGCGGTCGTTGCCGTAGATCTGCAGCCCCAGGTCGGCCACGGCCTCGAGGACGTGGAGCCGCCGGTTGAGGGACAGGGTGTTCAGCAGGCCTGCCTCGTCGAAGGCGTCGCCCAGCACCTCTTCCAGGCGCCAACGCGCCAGCCGGTCGGAGAAGGGCGCCGCCGCGTCGGTCCGGTAGGACTCCACCAGCAGCCGCAGCCGCTCCCAGGTCTCCGGCGAGGCATGGTGCCGGGTCACCTTCTTCGGGAAACGGATGGTATGGAAGAAGGTCCCGATGAAGCAGACGGGGACGGTCTGCTCCACCTCCTCCGCCCGGAAGTCGCTGCAGAAGGGAAGCCACGAGAGGGAGGAGGCCGGCAGTCCGTAGCCGTCGCGCAGTTCCCCGATGAAAGCCCGCGACGGGAGGAAGACCCGGTAGCGCTCCGCCTGCCGGGTGAACACCTCCCGGTCCACCAGGTAGGCGGGGCCGTCGACCAACCACACCCCGATGGGCACGTCGGCGACGGCGAGCAGCGACTCGTAGAGGCCGGAGTGGTTGAAGGAGAGCACCACCTCCGGGGCGAACTCCCCGATACGCCCGTTGAGGGCCGCCTCGTCGACCCCCTCCCGCAGTTGGTTGGAGGCGAAGTGGCTCCTCATGAAGTCCTCGCTGCGCAGCAGCAGCACCTCGTTCCCCGCCGCCAACAGGGCGCCCACGAAGCCCTCCCGGAAGGAGTCGAGGGACTCCCGGGCCAGATGGCTGAACATCGTGACGAGAACCCGAGCCATGCGCTGCCTCACTCGCCCCCGGCCGGCCCCGCCCCGAGGGCGCGTTCGTAGTCGGCGGAGGCCGCGGCGAGCCAGTGTAGGAGAGGGCCATGGGGTCCGAAAGGGTGCCCGCGCTCGGACGGCGGGACCGCCGGCCGGACCGCGGGCCGACGAGGAAGCCCCGGTACACCACTACTCTCCACCGCTGCAAACCACCCCGGGGGTCAAAGAGCTATGCCCAATCCGCCCTTCATCATCTTCGCCGATGCCCGTACGGGCTCCACCACACTGGCCGACGTGCTGCGCGACTTCACCGGCCAGTTGGTCAGCGAGCCCTTCAACGGGAGGCATGGGTCCTTCGGACGCACCGAGGCCGGTGTGAAGCACCTGTTGCAGTGGCTGGTCGACCGCAACGCGGGCGCCAAGCACCTCAGCGCCCACCTGAACCTCCCCAACAACGCCCTGCTCCTGGGCGACCGGCGCGCCCGAATCATCTTCCTGCAGCGCCGCAACGTCCTGCAGCAGGCGGTGTCCTGGCTGCTCTCCGCCGGTGCCGACGACTGGCACGACCCCGCCCGGGCGGCCGAGGCGGCCAGGCGGACCACCCTCGACATCCTCAAGCTGCACCATCTGATCAGCGGCATCCTGGGGCGGCGCGCCGTCTTCGGGAGCATCTGCGCCCGGCGCGACAACGTCCTTGCCGTCAACTACGAGGACATCTACTACCACCACGCCCAGGAGACGCTAAACGAGATGCTCGCCTTCCTCGACCTCCCTCCGGTGGAGGCGAACAACCCCGGCCTGCTCAAGATCACCGAAGGTGAACGGGTGACTCCTATCGACACCTACCGACTCATCCAGAACATCAACGAGGTAGACGCCATCTTCAGCGGGGACGTCCTCGGAAGACTGTTCGAGAAGTAGCCCAGTCGTAGCCCCGTCCCCCGTCGAGGCCCCCGGGCGGGGCTGGCCTCGGCTACTGTCAGCGCGGCCCATGGTGACCACCGTATGACCACCCCGCTCATCTCCCCCGAGGCCCGCCTCGGCCGCAACGTGCAGATCGGGGAGGGCACCCGGGTGTACGCCGGCGTCGAGCTCGGGGACGACTGCGTCGTCGGTGACCACTGCGTCCTCGGCCACCCGGCGGCCCGGCCCACCGGCCGGCCCCTGCGCCTCGGCCCCGGGGCGGTGATCCGCTCGCACACCGTGGTCTACGAGGACGCCGACCTCGGGCCGGGCCTGCAGACCGGCCATCACGTCGTCATCCGCGAAGGCACCCGGTGCGGCGAGGGCCTGCGGGTGGGGAACTTCTCCGACATCGAGGGCGAGTGTGAGATCGGCGACTTCTGCCGCTTCCACGGCTACGTCCACGTCGGCCGCGGCACCCGCATCGGCCACTTCGTGTGGATCTACTCCCTGGTGATCACCCTCAACGACCCTCTGCCTCCCTCCCATCTGGCCGACCCCGCCCAGATCGGCGACGGCGCCGTCCTCGCGGTGGGCTGCACGGTGATGCCGGGGACCCGGGTGGGAGCCGGGGCCTTCGCCGCCGCCGGCACCCGGGTTCAGGGGGAGATCCCTCCGGGGGCGGTGGTGACCGGCGAGGACTGCCGGGTGGTCAACCACGTCGCCCGCATGGTGCACCTGGCCACGGGCACCCGCCACCCCTGGATGCTCCACTACGCCGACGCCTACCCGCCCCACGCCCGGGATCGGATCCGCACCCTCCTCGATATCATCCTCGCCAACCGCATGACGCTGCGCATCGAGGAGGGCTGAGGTGACTCGCGACGAGGTCAGGGCACAGATGAACGCGATCCTGGCCAAGCAGGGCAAGGGGGCAGCAGGCGACGACGGGGCGAGCCTCCAGGAGATCGGCTTCCGCAGCCTGGATTTCGCCGAGTTGGCCCTGCGCGTCGAGATGGCCACCGGGAAGATCCTCGATTTCGAGGCCGCCGTGCTGCGGCGCATCGAGACGGTCGACGACGTCCTCGCTTTCTTCGTGGAAGCCACCCGTGCCGCCTGATCTCTGCCGCGCCAACACCGTCACCGTCGACGGCGAGACCCACACCTGGGCCGACCTGGCCGAGCGCGCCGCCTCCTGCCTCGCCGGGCGGGTCGACCCCGCCGCCGAGCGCATCGCCTTCCTGCCCGACTCCCCTGCCGGGCCCTTCGCCGCCGCCGCCTTTCTCGCCTCCCGGCAGGCCGACGGCCTCATCCTGCCCGGCGACCGGGCCTCCGAGACGATGCGCTCCCTGCTGGCCGCCGACGGCTTCACCGTCGTCGCCGGCCACGCCGACCCGGTGCTCCCCCCAACCCCGCCCCAGGTCCGGCCGGGACGGGTGGCCATCTTCACGTCGGGCACCACCGGCGTGCCCAAACTCCTCCAGCACACCTGGGGGAGCCTGAACACCATGGGCCACATCGCCGAGATGGCCCCTCGACGCTGGCTCCTCCCCTACGCCGCCGGCACCTACGCCTGGTATCAACTGGCCACCCTCTCGCTCTTCAAGGACGGGCAACACCTGGTGGCGGCCGACCCCCGCGACACCGAGGCCTTCTTCGCCGCCGGGGCCGCCCACCGCGCCGACGCCATGTCCTCCACCCCCACCTTCTGGCGATTCGCCCTGGCCCGCCTCGACCCCGCCCGCCTGCAGCAGGTGGGCTTCCGCCAGATCTCCCTGGGCGGGGAGATCGTCGACCAGGGCATCCTCGACCGCCTGCGCGCCCTGTTCCCCGAGGCGCGCCTCAACCACATCTACGCCTCCACCGAGGTCGGCGCCTGCCTGTCGGTGGGGGACGGGCAGGCCGGCTTCCCCGTCGAGTGGGTGGAGAGCGACCGGCACCGCAACTTCCAGTTCCGTATCGTCGACGGCACCCTGCGGGTTCGCTCACAGTTCGCCTCGGCCTCGGTGCGCCGCGACGAGGAGGGCTGGGTCGACACCGGCGACCGGGTGGAAGTGCGCGGCGACCGGGTCTACTTCGTCGGCCGGGTGGAAGGGTCCATGATCAACGTGGGCGGCAGCAAGGCCTACCCCGCCGACGTGGAGCGCGTCATCCTGGGCCATCCCGCGGTGCAGTGGTGCCGGGTGCACGCCCGCCGGGCCCCGCTGGTCGGCTATCTGGCCGCCGCCGAGGTGGTGGCCGACGGCGACGCGGCGGCACTCGAAGGCGATCTGACGCAGTGGTGCGGCGCCCGCCTCCCCGATTTCGCCGTGCCCCGCATCTGGACCTTCCTGGAGGAGATACCCATGGCGGCCACGTTGAAGTCGGCGCGGATGGTCCCCGATGGCTGAGCCCGCAGTGGTGCTGCTCTCCGGCGGGTCGCGCGGCCTGGGGCTGCACCTGGCCGAGCACCTGCTGGCCGGCGGCCACACCGTGGCCACCTTCGCCCGTTCGGCCACCGCCGACACCGCCCGCCTGGAGGAGGAGCACGCCGGGCGCTTCGTGTTCCGTGCCTTCGACGGCCGGGACCAGCCGGCAGCGGCCGCCTTCGTGAACGAGGTGGCGGAGACGACCGGCGGCATCGACGCCCTGGTGAACTGCGCCGCGGTGGGCCAGGACCACTTGCTGGCCAACATGACCCCCGAGGCGGTCCGCACCATCATCGCCATCGACATCGAGGCGCCCCTCCTCCTCACCCGTCTGGTGCTGCGGCACTTCCTGGTGGCGGGGAACCCGGGGCGCATCGTCAACATCAGTTCCATCTGCGGCTCCCGGGGCTACCCGGGCCTCACCGTCTACTCGGCGGCCAAGGGGGCGCTCGACGCCTTCACCCGGTCGCTGGCCCGGGAGGTGGGCGAGCGCGGCATCCTGGTGAACGCCATCGCCCCCGGGTTCTTCGAGTCGGAGATGTCGGCGGTGCTGTCGGCGGCGCAACTGGCCACCATCAAGCGGCGCACCCCCACCGGGCAACTGACCGTGGCCTCCCAGATCGCCGCGGTGCTCGACCTCCTGCTGTTCGCCGACACCAACATGACCGGCCAGGTGGTGTATGTCGACGGCGGCATCACCGGCTGAGCCCCTGGCCGGGCCCTGGGGCGTCCTCACCTGGCACCCCGATCCCCGCACCGCGCCTCGCGGCCGGCCGCGCTCCTACGACCACCTCGGCCGGGTGCTCGTCTGGGACCCCCCCGCACCCGGAGGCCCGGCGGCGGTGGACGTGGAGTCGCCCGACCGCCCCCTCGACCCTGCGCTGCGGCGGCGTTGGGGGGCCGCCGACGACGCTGAGTTCCTCGCCCGCTGGACGGTGGGGGAGGTGCTGGCCAAGCTGACCGGCATCCCGATGCCGCAGTGGCTCTCCCGCCACGGACTGCCCCCCGCCCCGGGCCCCGGCCACCGGCGCCTGGTGGTGAACGGCAGCGCGGTGGACCTCTGGCATCTGGATCTCCCGACGAGTGAGGCGCTGGTCACCTGCGGGAGCCTCGTCGTCGCCGGCGATACCCTTTCCCCTCAACCGGCGAAGGTCCCCGCGGGTAGCATCCCGGCGTGACCCGCATCCCCGCCCCCCTCGAGGCCTGCCGCCTGATCGAACTGCCCAAGGTCACCGACCGGCGGGGGAACCTGACCTTCCTGGAGGGCTCGCGGCACATCCCCTTCCCCATCCGGCGGGTCTACTACCTGTACGACGTCCCCGGCGGGGCTGCCCGGGGAGGGCACGCCCACCGCCGATTGCAGCAACTGGTGATCGCCGTCTCGGGGAGCTTCGAGTTGCTGCTGGACAACGGTCGGGAGGCCACCACCGTCCGCCTCGACCGGGCCCATACCGGCCTCCTCATCGTCCCCATGGTCTGGCGAGAGTTGCTCAACTTCTCGTCGGGGGCGGTCTGCCTGGTGCTGGCCTCGCGCCCCTACGAGGAGGACGACTACATCCGCAGCCACCGCGACTTCGTCGCCGCCGTCGACGGCGCCGTGGCGGCGCGGGCCTCCCGCGCCCGCTGAGGCAAGGCGGCCCGCTTCCCCCTCAGGGCCGGTCCGTCCCCAGGTAGCGGCGCTCCAGCTTGCGGAAGACGGGGAACCGGCGCAGCAGCCAGCCCGAAGGGCCCGAGCCGAGGCGCCGCAGCAGGCGGCGGAGATCCTGGTCGGCCCGCCGCAGCCGGGCGAGGCGATCGGCGGCGATGGTCACCTCGGCCGGTGCCCCGGGGTCGATTGCCGTCTCTTCGGTGGTGGTGTCCGCCCACCTGCCTCCCTTCCGCGCCACCGCGGAGAGACGCTCGCGGCGGAAGAGGTGCTCGGACAGCTCGGCGTAGTCGAGCCGGGCGTAGGCGCCGGCGATCTCCTCCCAGTCGGTCAGCCCCAGCAGCAGGTTGCGCCGGGCGAGGAGGGCTCGCTCTCCCCACCCCGCCGCGTCCTGGGTGGAGAGGTCGTACAGGACCGCCGACAGCAGCGCTCGGTCCCTCTCCCCCGAGTGGGTGGGAAGCCCCAGTGCCTGGATCACCAGCCAGCCCAGTCGGGTGGAGAAATCTGCCTGCCCACGGCGACCCCTCTCACGCTGAAAGGCCCGCAACGTCGCTACGGGATAGCTGCGCTCCGGCGCCGGCACCTCGCTCACCCGCTCCCCGGCCAGCGCCCCGGCCAGATGTCCGGGGTCGTGATGCCGGCCGTAGTGCTCCGCCGCCAGGGCGCGCTCCACCGCCAGGTCCGCATCCGTCAATCCGGCCAGGCGCTCCACCAGGTCGTCGGGATCGTTCCACGAGAAGGCACCCCGGTAGGCCAGCGTCTCGTCGGAGAGCAACAGCGAGGTTGGGTGGTGGTGAGTGACCACCGGGATGCCCGCCGACATCGCCTCCACGACGCTCCGGGGACTGCCGACGGGGAAAGAGTCGATGTAGAGGCCTGCCGCCTCCTCCAGCAGGACCGCCCGCAGCGAGTCGACCGCCGGCCGGTGGGTGAATCGGTCCTTCGGGATGCCGGAGAAGGCGAGAGCGGCTTCGACCTTCGCCGTCACCTCCCCGGGCAGCGACCCCACGTGCAGGTGGCGGCCGCCGGTGGCGGCCATCCAACGCGGGACTTCTTCGGCGAGGCGCACCTCATAGGCCAAAGCGAACTCGCCCACCGACCCCGAGGTCGCCGTGGTGAGGGGCAGGGCGGGTGCCGGCCCGTTCACCGCCTTGCCGGCGGTCAACGGCAGGTACAGGTTGTCGCCGATGCCCAGGCTGTGCCGGCAGTGCACGAAGGCGGAGTGCCGGAAGTCCACGTGCCGCACCCCGCGGAGGTGCACCCCCAGCGTCAACCGGTAGTCGAGGTGGTGGCAGAAGAGCATCTCCCCGGCCAGGCCCGGCCGGAAGGCGGCCACCGCGGCGGCATCGTACGGCCGGCACAGCAGGAACGCCCTTCCGGGAGCCGCCGCCGCCAGCCGCTCACTCACCCAGCGGGCGGCGGTCGCCACCGGCCCGGCGGGAGCCGCCTCCACCTCGACCCCCGGCCCGAAGAAGCGGCGGGCCTCCGCCAGACCGGGGCTTCCCGCGGCGCCGCTCAACAAGACCAGGTGACGCCGATCGGGTTGCGCCTCGATCAGGTGGCGCAGGCTGAAGGCGATCCCTTCCGGAAAGGTGAAGCCTGATGCCAGGTACACCACCGCCCGGCGGTCGAAAGCGGCCGGAGGCGCCACCGCCAGTTCCTCCCCCAGCCGTCGGCACAGGGCGTCCAGCGTCGGCGATCCCAACACGAAGACGACGCTGCCGGCGTCGGCGCACGCCTCCTCGGCGTAGCTGATGACCCGGTTGAAGGCCCGATCCAGGGCGCCGCGGCTCAGGTCCTCGTCGACCTGCTCCGCCAGTTCCCGAGAGGTGATCACAGCAGGCGCTCCAACCTGCTGGTGAAGCAAACCTCCACTTCCTCCCCGAGGAACGGGTTCTGGAACACCACCCAGGCGTGGTTGCCGCAGACCAGGCGGGCCCCGCCCTTCCCCCTGATGAACTTGAACTGGCGGACGCGGATCACCCCGTGCTGCAGGTCGACCTCGACCTCCTCTTCCCCGGGATCCTCGCCCGAGGCTTCTCCTCTACGCCGGATGCGGAGCGCCGGGTCTTCGTGGACCGAGAAGTAGTCCCCCAGCCCCACCCGCAGATAGGCCGGCGCCTCCGGAATCCGGGCCACCGCCTCGACCGTCCCACCCGGGACCACCCGGCACACCTCGACCTGGAGGCGCGAATCGGAGAACTCGTCTTCCTCCGAGTACCACACCCGCAGCGGCCACTCCGTCCCCTCGTGCTGCGGGAGAGCGCCCCGCTCCCCCCGACCGGCCCGGCCGTGATCTCGCGGGTCCAGGCGGGTGAGGCTGCCCATTTCCGCCTCGCCCGGCACCAGGTTCACCCCGAGGACCTCCCCCATGCGGTGCAGGCGATCCCGGAAGCGATGCCCCACCTGCACCGCCTCCCGGCCGGCGAGCGCCACTTCGGCCCGCCAGGCGTCATCCGCCAGCAGGCGGGTGCAAAGGTCCCGGGCCTCCTCCGGGGTCTCGTAGGTGGGCAGCGACAGCCCGGGGAACAGCTCCGCCAGGTCCTCCTGCTGGTCCGACACCAGGACGCAGTTGGTCGCCAGGGCGTCGAACACCCGCCAGGGCAGGCCCCCGCGGGCCTGGATGTGGGAGATGCTGATGGCGATCTTGCTCCGGTTGTAGAGGTCCTCGAGCTCGCGCCGGGTCTCCACCGCCCCGGGCTGGAAGGCGAGCACCAGATCCATGGAGTAGTGCAGCGCGTCGAGCCAGTTGCGGTTGCCGTAGATCTCCAGGCCCAGGTCGGCGAGACGATCGAGGACGTGCAGGCGCCGGTTGAGAGAGAGGGTGTTGAGCACCCCGGCCTCGTCGAAGGGATCGTCGAAGACGTGCTCCAGGCGGTGCCGGGCGAGGCGCTCCTCGAACGGGGTGACGGGGTCGTCCCGGTAGGAGGCGACCATGGCGGCCATCCGGCGCCAGGTGTCACCGGGCCCATGATGACGCCAGACTCTTTCGGGGAAGCGGACCCGGTGGAAGAAGGTGCCCACGAAGGAGATGGGCACCGTCTGCTCCACCTCTCTCGCCTGGAAGTCGCTGCAGAAGGGCAGCCAGGACACCCCGCTCGCCGGCACCCCGTACACCCCGCGCAGTTCGGCCTCGAAGGAGCGCGCCGGAATGAAACTGTGCACCCGGTCGGCGTGCTGCTCGAAACCCTCCTTGTCGACCAGGTAGGCGGGCCCGTCCACCAGCCAGATCCCCACCGGGGCGTCGGTCGCCTCCAACAGCGACGGGTAGATGCCCGAGTGGTTGAAGGAGACGACGGCCTCGGGGGCGAACTGCCGGATCTCGTCGTTCAGGCCGGCCTCATCGACGTCCCCGGCGAGTTCGTTGCTGAGGAAGTGGTTCCGCATGAAGTCCTCGGTGCGCATCAGGAGGACGTCGTTCCCCCCGGCGACGAGGGCGTCGAGGAAGCTCTCACGGAAGGCCTCGAGCGGGGCCCCGATCAGATGGCTGAAGGTGGTGACGAGGACTCGGGCCATGCTCCCCTCACAGGTAGAAGCGCCGCGTCTCGGCGACGACGTAGTCGAGATCTTCGAGGCTCAGATGCGGCCCCATAGGCAGCGACAACTCCGAGGCCGCCAGCCGCTCGGAGGCGGGCAGGGGGGTCGACTCCCACCCCCGTCCGGCGAAGGCGGGGTGGCGGTGGCAGGCCTCGGGGTAGTGCACCATCGACCCGATTCCCCGGGTCTCCAGGTGCCGGTGCAGCGCCTCCCGGTCGGGGGCCAGCACCGCGAAGATGTGCCACACGCTCTCGGTGTCGGCCGGTTCGACGGGGAGTTGCAGGGGCCCCACGCCGGCCAGGCCGGCCAGGTAGTGCCGGGCTCGCTCTTGCCGCCGGGCGTTCCATTCGTCGAGCCGCGTCAGGCGGGCCCGCAGCACCGCCGCCTGGATCTCGTCGAGGCGGGAGTTGATGCCGATCTCCTCGTGCCGGTACTTGGCGCTCGACCCGTAGTTGCGGAGGCTTCGCACCCGGGCCGCCAGGTCGGCGTCGTTGGTGGTGACCGCCCCGGCGTCGCCGAAGGCGCCCAGGTTCTTCGCCGGGTAGAAGCTGAACCCGGCCGCCCGGCCGATGCCGCCCGCTCGCCGCCCCCGGTACCGGGCACCCTGAGCCTGGGCGGCGTCCTCTACGAGTTCCAGGCCGCGGCGGGTGGCGATCTCCTGAAGGGGCCCGAGGTCGGCGGGCAGGCCGTACAGGTGCACCGGCATGATGGCGCGGGTCCGGGGGGTGATTGCCGCCTCCACCAGGGCCGGGTCCATGTTGTGGGTGTGCGGGTCGACGTCGACGGCCACCGGGGTAGCACCGACTTCCATGACCGCCAGCCAGGTGGCGATGAAGGTCTGGCCGGGGACCAGGACCTCGTCTCCGGGCCCGATGTCGAGCGCGCCGAGGATGAGGCGCAGGGCGTCGAGGCCGTTCCCTACCCCGATGCAGTGCTCCGCCTCGACGTACGCGGCGAACTCCTGCTCGAAGGCCTCGACTTCCGGGCCCAGGATGAACCACCCGGAGTCGAGCACGCGGTGGATGGCGGCGTCGATGTCGCCTTTCAACTCGCGATAGGCGGCCCCGACGTCGAGGAAGGGGACACGGCGGCCGGGTGGGGTGGTCATGGCCAGACGAGTTTAGGTACCCCCGGATGGGGTTTCCCCGGGCCCCTGGACGACCGCCCGGACGCCCGGCATCGGACGGCCCGACGCCGTCACTGTGCTGCGCCTTCTCTCGCTTCCATTCGAGTACTGTCATATACTGTCCGTAACTATCACAAACTCACCGACAGTACTGGGTGGTTAGCGAGAGAGGTGGAGCATGCGTGTGAGCATCGTCATCTGGGAAGGAACAGCCGAGGAGGCAGCCGCCCTTCCCGCGGAAGTCAGGCGCCTGCTGCGCAGCCTCGGAGGGACGGGCAACGGCGGCAAGATCGGCAAGAAGCCGGACAAGTCCGCAGAAGGGGCCCTCGACCCCGCGGTCCAGGCCTTCATCGCCGAGCGGGCCCGGTCCCAGGCGGCGCGGGCCCTGGTGAACCGGTTCGTCGGCACGATCCTGACGTGGGAGGGGACCCACGCCGCGGTGGCCAAGGCCAAGCAGGGCAGGGGGGAGTGCCTTCGCCTGATGCGGACGGGGACGCCGTTCGGCGGCTTCGTCTACGTGTGGCCGGGCACCACCCGGGTGGACTTCCGCCTCGACGCCGCCCACCTGGAGGGGCGCACCCATGCCTACCGGAGGAACGTGCAGTCGGACGCCCGCTACCAGGTCACCCTGCGGCTGAAGTCCAAGGCTGCCCTGGCCGAAGCCCTGGAACTGGCCCAGAAGGCGATGGAAGGCGTCGAGCAGGCGGCGAAGGCGTCCTAGGACGGCCGGGGGCCCCCGGGACCTCAACCCTGCCGGGCGGTCTCGTAGGGATCATCCTCGACGGGGGCGGGCCGCTGCCGGCGGATCTCCTCCCAAGCCGCCGTCAGCGTCGCAGCAGCGCGGTAGGTGCGTCCCCGCTTCTCCCCCGCGGGCACCAGCAGGCCGGCGTCCTTGCAGGCGCGCAGATCCCTGCTGGCCATGTCAGCCGAGACGGCCTCGCCCGTGGCGTCCCGGGTGAGTTTCACGTACAGCGATCGGGTGAGGCGCAGGCCACGCGCGGCATCGACGAGAGCGGCCACGCTGCGGTCCGGAACCCGGGCTTGGTCGGCGGCGTGTTCGCACCGGGCCCACAAGGCCTCGGTCTCCCGCACCCGCCGCAGCACGGTGCGTGCCTGGCGATAGTGGGCGGTGAGGCAGAACTCCAGCCACGGCCGGCCGTCACGATCCGGCTGCCAGTGGTCCCCGCCCACCGTGCGCAGCACGGCGTAGTAGTCCTCGGTGTGCCGGCCCAGGTACTCCTCGATGCTCAGGAACACGGGGGCCAGGTCACCCTCGCCGGCGAGCACGAAGGACTGGGCCACCCGGGCGATGCGCCCGTTGCCGTCGCTGAACGGGTGGACCATCACCAGGTTCAAGTGGGCGAAGGCGGCCCGCACCATGGTGGGGGCTTCCGCCTCTGCCGTCTGCTCCAGGGCTTCGACGACCACGCCCGGCACCAGCGCCCGGTCGGGGGCGGTGTACAGGATCCGGCCGGCGGCGTCGGCAACATGTACGGGGCCGGGCCGCCAGCACCCGGGGTGCTTGCCCGGTTCGTGCTTCAGCATCATGAAGTGCAGGGAGCGCAGCATCGACTCGGTCAGCCGGGGCAGGTCGGGCGCCATCTGCAGGATGAGGTTCATGGCGTCGCGGTAGCCCTCGATGGCGCGCCGCGTCTCGTCGTCTGCCGCCGCCGGCGCCTCCTGCTCCAGGATCGTCAGCACGTCCTCCACCGAGGCGCGGTAACCCTCGATGGAGTTGGAGCCCTGCACCACCCGGGCCAGGGTCGCCCGCCGCAGCGTCCCGTACCAGCGGCGCGCCGGGACGAGATGGAACCGCAGGTCGCGGCGCAACGCCTCGATGGCCTCGAGGACGGCTTGGTCGGCAGCCGTGAGAACCGGCATGGCGAAGACCATGTCGGTAATGTATCGGATAACCCGCCACTGAGACCAGTTATTTATTGGGGCTGGGCCGAGCCCGGGCCGTCCTCCGCCAGGCTCGTCCGGCCGGGCGTCGCTCAGCCCTCATCCAACCGTCGCAGCATGCCGGTCACTTCGACCAGGCCCGGGCCCCACTTGGCGTCCAGCCAGGCCCGGGCCGCGGCGTCGTCGATGACGACGAAGACCGTGGCCACGACTACCCCGCGCAGTTCGTCTGCCCCCGTGGTCTGCCCGTGTCCGGCGTAGATGCCCGCCGCCACCGCCTCGGGGGTGTTGAGGCCCAGGTGGACCTGCTCCTGGATCGACCGCAACTCGGCCGCCGTCACCTGGGCTGCGGCAAGGGTCACGCACAGCGGCCCGCCGTAGATCTCTCGTAGCGCGGCCTCATGCCCGGCCGGGTCCCCGGTGAACCGCACATTGAGCACGAAGGTGGCGGGGCCCAGGTCGATCTCCTCGGAGGGCTCCACCAGGTAGTCGATCCAGAGGGCGGCGTAGTCGGCCTGCGCTTCGGCGTACCTCCTTGCGGCCTCGAAGGCGTCCTGGGTGGCCAGGGCCGGGTCGGTGACCACCCATCCTCCATC